>NZ_JADEWV010000004.1 GCF_015207455.1 Microcoleus sp. LEGE 07076 | reverse complement strand
GTACCTGCGAGTGTTCGCTGGCGTTCGGGCGATCGGGTGACGGTACTGCTTGACTTCGATCGGCTATTTATCTTTGACCCCTCCACCGGTGAGGCGCTGTATCCTTAACTCGAGTCAACCTCAAATCGACTTACCCGATCGTTCCTGTGGGGATCTTCCGACCCCTGATTACAAAAATTTTTACAAAACTTTACACTTGACATTTCTGAATTTGCAAAGTAATGGTAAAGTGAGTATGTTCACAAAGGAACAGCGTCCCCGAGAAGCTGATATTTCCTGATTCCGGGCGATCGCGACCGACTAGTTCGCACGCCTATAGCAGCGGTGAACTCGCCACCTGTGCGAAACTAGCGTACCATAAACTCCGAACAACGTTTTAGCGGCATCTTTAGATGAATCCCGACAACCTGCCTCAAATGCTGCAAACTGGATTTCACCTGACTTTAGGTGCAACTTCCTTTTTAATTGACACATTGCAAGATCCCTTAAAGCGAGAAGAAAATCTGGACAAGCTCAAGCAGTCAGATTTGAGCCTTCTCGCGGATGAGTTGCTGGAAAAAGGAGAAATGACCGATCGAGAAGCGCGGAATTTTGTCGATACAATTTTCTCTCAACCGGGCGTGAGGGACAATGCACGTAACGGCGAATCCGTCTCGAATCATTCAGATACAGCAACTGACACTCCAGGCGATTCGGTTGTACAGCCTGAGGTAAAAGAGATTCAAGAATTAACTGCACAGATGGCAGCGCTCAGGGTTCAACTGGAAAATTTGCGCGCCGAAAATTCCCAGGATTAAAGAATCAAGTATCTTTAACACAGGCGGAGTTTACTTGCAAACTTAGTTGCAAACTTATTTAACAGAACCCAACTTTAGTCATTGTCCCAGTTTTCGGAACCGATTAGGTCAGCGATGCGATCGCGCAGCAAGAAGTCGCATTTTTCGAGTTCTCCCTCGACGCAAGACCATTCGCGGGGCGGGATGAACTGACAAAGCGTGTAGATAGGTTGTTGTCTGCTCAGTACGCCCTCGTGAACGAGATGACGCGCTTCATCTTGGAGTACATCTAAAGAGTAGTGGAGTTGGTGAATAGTTGACTGAATCATAATGCGCCCTCAATGTTTTACTAAAAAAAATTATGGCCCTGGTAATAATATAATCCAAACTTCCGAATATGTAAGTTATTTTTTTTTCTGTATACACAGATACTCTTTACCGATTGATTTAAAAAAGTTATAAGAATGACTAGCAAGCGATCGGATCTGTTTTCGGATTTTGAGACGCGACAGATGTTCGAGACGAACAGGCAAATCTGCTACAAAACTCTATTCGCGACTCAGACATCAGTGCCCGATTCCCGGTTTCTAAATGCTTTGCTGATGGCGACAAAATTTCTGGCGAGAAACCGGGTATATCGATTTAAGTTCAGAGCCAGCAAAAGAAATATTCAAGAGTCGCACAACTCAAGGATTGTCGGTTTTGTCATTTGTCAGTACCCAACAGCAATTCTAAAGCGAGAGATTGCGCTGCGGGCATCTGCCCGAAACAAAATACATAAGGAATACTGTTCGGCAAATGTGGCAAAAATTGCTCTAAGACGTAGGGACTACCGTAAATTATTACAGCTTGCAGTTCTCCTGTGCTTAATAATTTCTCAAACCAATCTCGAGCGGCTTTCGTTAAATCCGCACTGCCTCTGAAGCAATTACCGCGAATAAAAATTTGCAGCAGTGTTGGAAAGAAATGCTCTGCACTTGCATTATCAACGATCGCACCTGTGCGATCGTCAATTAGTTGCAATTCGTAACCAAACTTTTCGGGCAGGGCAATTGCCGGAGTGTGATTGCCCAAAAACTCGCAATTCAAAACATCATCTACAACAATCAAATTCCGCAAAAATTGATTTTCTGAGGTTTTTTTGGGGACTAAAGGTAGATTTGGGCCAAATTTCAAAGAATCTCGCAAAATATCGACAGCAGTTGCCCTTGCTTGTGGATTTGCCAGCAAACGCAAGTCAATCGACTCGATCGATTTTGAATCTACTGCTGTTTGCTTTTCCTTTATAGACAAACCCACCTTAATTTTCGCCTTCCAAATTCGCTTGACAGATTCTTTGATTTGTGCTATAGGAATCCTCCCTTGAGTGACAGCATCGCAGACAGCCAAAATTGCCGCTTCCGGGTCAAGCGGCATCAGCAAAACATCGGCACCGGCCTCGGCGGCCAAAACAGCAGCTTCGCTAGTGCCGTACTTATTGGCGATCGCGCCCATCACCAAAGCATCAGTCACGATCAAACCTTCAAATCCCAACTCTTGTCGCAGCTTCCCGATCAAAATTTTGCGAGAAAGAGTAGCAGGAAACTCCGCATCCCAAGCCGGAATCAGCAAATGAGCACTCATGATTGCATCGACTCCCGTCGCGATCGCCTCAACAAAAGGAGGCAACTCAACCTGGGCCAATCTCGCTGGCGAATGTGGCAAAACCGGCAATTCCAAGTGAGAATCAACCGCCGTATCTCCGTGGCCGGGAAAATGCTTAGCTGTTGTCAAAACCGGGTGTTCGCCCGCGCCGCGAATAAAAGCACTGGCTAATTTGCCGACAATTTCCGGTGTTTCGCCAAAAGCGCGGACGTTAATCACGGGATTGTCGGGATTGTTGTTAACATCAACGACTGGTGCGAGAATCCAATTTAGATTGATCGCCCTAGCTTCGATCGCAGTCACAGCGCCCATTTGTTCCGCATAGCGATCGGCCGCTGCTGCATCGCGGCGCGCAATTTCAGCAATAGCCATCGGCGGCGCGAACCAAGTCGCCCCCGAGAAGCGCTGGCCGACACCTTCCTCAATATCAGCCGCTAACAACAGCGGAAATTTTGCCCAAGACTGCAATTGGTGCGATCGAACGGCCAATTCCGCAGCACTTCCCCCGACCAAAATCACCCCACCCACGCCCAAATTTTCCAGATAATGGCGGAGTTTGTCGGCTGTTGGTTCCCATGAACGATAGCGAATTTGGTGGTCGAACAAGTAGCCGGAAGCGCGCACCACGAACATCTGGGCTACTAATTCGGGCAAGGAAAGATTGTCAATCATGGGAAATTGGGAATTGTTGACTGTTGGCGGTTGACTGTTGGCGGTTGACTGTTGGCGGTTGACTGTTGACTGTTGACTAGCTTCAGAGACTAATCCTCGTCTGTTTTTAAATCTTGATCATCATCATTTTCATTGCCATCCGCCAATTCTTCGTCATCAAATATACCGGGTTTGCGATCGGCAGAAAGCTGATTCAGCAGTAACAGCATTTTATCCCCGCGTTCCAGGGAACGGTCTTCGAGAAATATCACTTCCGGTGTCCGGCGCAGTTGCACCCGCTGGCCTAACTGGTTGCGGACATAGCTAGTTGCCGATTTCAAACCTTCCATAGTTTCGGCTTTTGCTTCATCAGTACCGTAAATGCTGACAAAGATTTTTGTATGCTGAAGGTCTCCCGAAACAATTACATCGGTAACGCTAACCATACCTGCACCTACCCGATCGTCCTTAATGCCGTTCAGCAGCATCAGGCTGACTTCCCGCTTAATCATTGAAGCTACGCGCTCAATGCGACGACTTGTAGCCATAGCAACTATCCCCTACTTTTAGATCGGCCGTTTCCATCCCAATAGACAATTGTAGCGCGATCGGTCAGGGGTGTTACGGGCGATCGGCCGAGTTAGGGGTGAGACACAGCTTAGATAGAGGAAAAAAATGATTGCCTATAGGTGAATATATAGCTAATATAGACAGGTAGAGCGAGATACAGCTTAGAGAAAAAAATGTTTGATTGGATTGTCAAAACCGTAGCCGATGCTTCAGGGGTAACTAACCAGCTAAAGATAGCTGAATGGGCAAGATTGAACAGGACTAACCCTTTCGACATGGGAGCCAAAAACTACCAACGATGTGTTTATGACTTAGGGTTAGGGGGAAAATATCATGAACTTGAATATAACGAAGATGGAAGCCTAAAATATCAATAATTTTGCCGTAATTCCCTCGATCGTGCTTCATGATTCCCCATTTTATTATCCATTCCTAATTAATCAAACACAAATATTCCTTTCCCATCCGCCCCTTGGAGACTGAAATTTGTTTAATTTTATAGAATAAACCCAACCTTGTAAAACTCCATAACATTGGAGAGATAGTAAGATAATTAAATCCATCCGCGTATCCCTGTTGAAATTCATTTATCGCAGTGTTTTTTTGAGGCGCAAAACTCATGGAAAAAGAATTTACGATCGGTCAAAAAGTGCGAGTTGTGGCGATGCCGCCCTACGTGAAAACTGCCGAACCGATGCCGATGCTGCGGCCTGCAAATTTAATTGCTATCGGCGCTGAGGGTGTTGTGATCGATCGGCGTCCCGGCAATTATTGGGGCATTCGCTTTGAAAAAGGTGCTTTTCTGTTAGACAGTCAGTACATTGAAGCAGTTGGCAGTTGACAATTGGCAGTTGGCAGTTGGCAGTTGGCAGTTGTTAGTTGTCAGTTGTTAGTTGGCATTGGGAATTGGGAATTGGGAATTGGGAATTGATATCACAATTAAAATCTGCCTTTTCCTTTTTGCCTTTTGCTTCTTTTCTAGACTTATTGCATAAATCTTTATTTAATGGATATGTCAACCGCAGATGCAAGGCAGATTAAGACTGATAGACGAAGATAATTTTAAAAAATGATCTCGAATGAATGTATAGCCTTTCTCAAAAAAGTGAGGTATGCCCTATGCCCTATGCCCTATGCCCTATGCCCTATGCCCTATGCCCTATGCCCACGAGAGCACCTCATCTTTCTGAGAAAGGCTATATCTGTGTTTATTTGCCTGACATCTGCGGTTTCTCAATCCAGCAAACACTTAGGCAAAATATCTAATCTTCTTTTCTCACTACCTTGAAAACGAAAATGTTTAACTCCAGCAAAACTGAGCGTCCACCATACCAGATGTGCGTATTGAGCGCAGTCGAACCAAGTCACAGCGAAAACCAGATAAGCAATAGCAACTGCTGCCATCCCGCGAACAGAGGATTGGAGCGCTAAATATAAATAATATCCCCAAAGTGCGATGCCAACAATCAGTCCCAAAACACCAACTGAAACCGTTGTATCCAAAATCAAATTGTGAGCTTTATAAGTAGGAATTTCTCTGGTGCTAATTTCACCTTTTATGTTAATATAGTCGTAGGTAAACTCGTTCAAGTTGACAACTATAGGAGTTACTTGAGGATTCCTGATATAGGGATAGGCAATCCCTAATCCGTCGAATCCCCATCCAAATAACGGGCGTTTTTTGATGCCTCTAGCTGCAAGTTCCCACATCGGGGAACGGCTGGACATGACTTGTTCGATGCTCGGTTTTTGCCAGTTGAGGGGTCGGTTGACGGTCATGATGCCCACAGCGAGGGCTCCTATCAGGGCTATGCCGATGAGAATTTTGTAATAAGGGCGATCGAGCAAATAAGCACTGGCAACAATCAAAGCTACAATTGCACTGCGGGTAGAAGTTAGCAGCAGTGCCGGAACAGTTAAAATCAAAGTAATTGCAGTTAATTTAGTAGTCGTAAATCTCCAAAACCAACCAACAATCGCAGTAATCGCCGTCAACACTAAAACTATGGATGCGTGTCCGCGATGGGAGTACAATCCTATAGGTTGCTGTCCTTGAAAAATGCTGCTGGCTAGAACATCTTCTCTGATTAGTTTGCCCATTGTAGCGGTGTAGTCAATCCGCCAGTCAATAATTTGAGGAAAGATACTCAGAGAAAGGATGATGCCACCAATTAGCAATCCTTGGAATTGCGAATTTATCAGTTGCGGGCGTGCGATGAGGAGCAAGCTGTTGCTGAGAGTAAAGGCCGCGATTAACAGCCAGTAAAGCCAACCGTCTCCCATTTGGTCTTGACCGAAAAAAGATGTTAAAGGAAAGGGACTGTGCAGGGTAGAGATGGCTCCTATTGAGAGAAATATCGTCCAAAGTATGAAGCTATTTTTCCAGTTTTGGGGAATCGCGAGGGATTTTTTTTGCGATAATAAAAGGCCGATATTGAGGGAAATTATTAGCCAAATAATCAATACTTTGGGCGATGTCCAGATGAGGCCGCGGCTGGTTCCCCAAGGGTTGATGAGGATGATGCTGAGGGCATACAGGATGGTGTAGAGGGTTTTCATTACTCTTTGTTTTTCCTGTTTTTGAGCTTGAGAAGTAGACCTAATCCGCTGAGTGCCAAGAGAGTACCTAAGCCGCTGGTGGGTTCAGGAACGGCTTCGGCGGGGAGGGCATCGTCGTCAGGGTTTTTAGAAGCTAGGGAGTTGCTATCCTTTGAGGCTAGTTCGGGGTCTTCCAGTAAGTCGCTGCTGATGCCGGCTAAATCAAGTTCATTTTCGTTACTGTCAGTTGATGATAGTTCGGGGTCTTCAAGTAAGTTGCCACTGATGCTGGCTAAATCAATTTGGTTTTCGTTACTGTCGGTTGATGATAATTCGGGGTCTTCCAGTAGGTCGCCGCTGATGCTTGCTAAATCTACTTGGTTTTCGTTGTCTGTTGATGATAGTTCTGAATCAAGAAGTAGATTGCTGCTGATGTCAGTTAAATCCACTTTCTTTTCGCTGCTAGGAGTTGATGATAGTTCTGGATTTTCTAGCAGTTCGCCACTGATGCTAGCTACGTTTACATCTTCAGAGTTGTTGGCAGTTGATGATAGTTCAGGACTGAAAAGTAAGTCGCGACTGACGCTAGCTACGTCCACGTAATCGGTGGCGTAGTTATTGTTACCTTTGGCAGCACTGTCAAAAAGTGGCTTCAGGGCCAAGGTAAGGGCATTAGCGCTTCTGAGAGAAGAAGCGGGAACCGCCCGAATCGGACGACCGCCACCCCTGGGACTCGGTGCTGGACGCGGGCTTGGTGCTGGACGCGGGCTTGGTGCTGGACGCGGACTGGGTGCTGGACGTGGACTTGGTGCTGGACGGGGACTCGGTGCTGGACGCGGGCTCGGTGCTGGACGCGGACTCGGTGCTGGACGCGGGCTGGGGATGGGAGTAGGCGATGGTGTTGGTGTTGGTGATGGTGATGGTGATGATGATGATGATGATGCCACACAACCAATGCCACCGCCACCGCTGCTACTGCTGGCGATAATCGTGCTACCGCTTTTAGGAGAGAAACCTGGCGGACAAAGTGCAGATGGAGATGGATTTAGATTTGGAATTGGTGGAAATGGATTTGGAATTGGATTTGGAATTAGAAATGGAACTGGAGTCGGAGTTGGCTTTGGAACGGGAACAGGTACGGGTTTTTTATTTTTATCAGGAACATATTTGTACACCCAACCCCATTTGACTCCGTTATAAATCGTGATTTCTTGTGCCTTGTATGGATTCGATTGAGCGAGGTAAAGTTCCGCAGTCCAGAAATAATCTTGAGTTAAATTTATGATATTACTGGGTCGATAAGGGCGATCTTCAAATAAACCATTTGGCTGTATGAAATTACCAGAACCATAGTATGGAGTGAAATTATTGCTACCATTACGAATGTTGTCAATATAGCTTATCGTATTACCGACACTTCCAATTCCATACGGGTAGTTAGTGGTAACCCGCTGAATCCAATATAAATTTTGGCTATTCTTAGGATCCGGCTGTCTTTTGCTTCCTTTTAGGGGAACGTAATTCAAACTAATTGTAGAGCCAATTCCCCCCAGCTTTTGGGTCAGTGGATTCTGCTTACTTGTTGGAGTTACTTTAGTCCCCAAACCACAATCGGTGTCAATACCGCATGGGTACTGAAGCCTTACATTAAAACTCCCTTTTAAATTCTTTCCTTTCTTAAAAGTCCAACCTGTTGCTACGTTGTAAGTTGTTCTGAGAGTGTCTAGGAAGCTGTTTGTACCTCCTCGTTTTATCTCGCTAACGAAGAGGTTAGCCTTATTTAAGTTAATAGGCCCATCGGGATCGAGTGCAATTAAAGAAGTATAGCCTGTTCCATTGGGCAACTTAGATTTAGATATGAGTATTCCTGCATTCTGTCTGAGAGTAAACGCACTACTAGATTGCCCAAAAAGCATGATAATGGAGCTAGTTGATAATACGAAGAAAAGTTTTCTGAATTGCATTGTTTTTACCTATTGGGCAAATTAAACAAAAAGAAATAGTGATTCGCCATTCAAAGCTCGATTAAGCGGAATTCAACAAAGGGAGTATCCACCCACCCAGTCCAAACTTTTTCTATTGGCAGACTTTCAATCGACTCCCCAGCAAGATTTTTCTTCGGTATGGTATCACTCGTATTGTAATACTGGAAGCGGAAGTGATATATACCTGGCTTGAGTTGGTCAAAAGAGCATGAGCCACCATATCCGCTAGAGACACCAAGCGAAAATTGGCTATGGTTAGTCGAGAAGAGGCTGATATCTGGAAAAAATGTCACACTCTTTCCAGGTGTGACTAACAGAAAGTCAGATTCTTCAGGCCCTCTCATCCAGTCGGTAGCATAGCCTCTTCGCTGTACCTGACCATCTGGCATTATAAGTTCTGGGTAAAAACTGCCATAAAAGCTGAAGTAAAATGGGGTTGGTGTGTTGTTGGTAATCCGCATACCAATCTGTACAGATTGGTAGGAATTGTCATTCTTATGTGGCAGGGTTAACAATTGCTCCGGTATGAAAGTTTCAAAACGAATACCATCTACTTCCACGGCGCTGTTATTCAATCCCACAGGTTGAAGTAGGCGAAAATTAGCGAAGGGAGTTACCAACTGACCTCTCCCAGTTACTTCTATTCTCTCTAGAGGCACTTCTTTTCCATCTAGTAGTTCTTTAATGTTAAAAAGAGTGAATGGATTTGTGTATACTATTATCCCAGTCGGAGTTTCATAAGTGAATCGAACCTGATATTCCCCAGACCCAAGAGTATCAAAAGACCAAGATTTATCGATATCAATAGGGCTTTCATCGTAGGTGGGGCGATGTAATATCAGTTGAAGTAAATTATTTTGCCAAGACAGTCTTCCCTCCATAGAGGTGGATATCTGCTGTCTGACCCCAACTAACGAGCCATGATATTCTCCGTTCCCAATTTGCCTATTTATCGGTTCTATTCGGTGCAGTGCTTGACCATCTGGTCCGAATATTTCTGGAATTAAAGCATCATAATCTATAGCCAAGGGAACAGGGGCTGGTGTATTATTAGTAAGGCTGACAGTAAAGCTGAATTCAGCAGTGACACCGGGCTTGTTTTCGGGGATGGATATTGCCACAATTTTTGGCCATTCCATTTTCAGTTGAAGGCTATTTTCTTTCAGTTGAAGGTCATTTTGTTTAACTTGATTGCTGCGTTTAGATTTTCTAGATGCCATCTTTTTTACATTTTCAAGTTGTGAATTTTCATTGCCAACAGCTTGTATACTTCCATAGGTTACTACCAAAAGCGCGGCCATTAGTAAAGCTAATAAAAACCGGAGAAAATACCTCATTGCTCGCCCTCTCAATTACCGGACAATCAGCGAACAAACCAGAACCACACCGCCGCACCAATTACCGTCAACTAAAATAATTTACCGCCACCGCTAGAAGGTCGGGGCTGCTTCACTAAAGTGTATCGATAATATCCTAAAACAGGCTGACAATCATTTCGAGCCGACGCAGAACTAGGCCAATGTGACGAAGAAGAATTTGACCAATAATTGGACGGCATATTCTGCATTCTACCGGGGGAAAACCATAGGATAATTGCAGTTTTAAACGCTCTGGCAAGTGCTGTTGAGAGGCAATTTCCTTTTTAGTCGCTGCCACAAACTCATACTTCAGATCGATGGTGGGAGTTTGGTCAATTGTGTGATGGCAACTGCTACAAAACTGATTGCTAGCTAGCAAAAGATGGTTGTCTGTAATCACGTCTGTCGCAGTAATGTTTTTACCGTAAGCTTGTCCCCAGTAGTTCATAAGTCCTCCTGATGCCCCTGATTATAAATGAAAAGATTGATAACGATGCCACAAATGTATCTAGTTAAAAGCTCAATCAAAAATAGACAACATCATTAAGCTTTGTAACTGTTCTATTTACACGACTTAACGGCTGGACTGAATTTCGATTACAAACACGCTATCAACATTATTAGAGTACAGCATCAATATTTTTACTGAACTTTTTGATGTTCATATTAAATCCCAAATTTATGCTCAACCGGGTATTTATATGTAGGTACAGTGAAGTCAAGTTTACACAATATTTACAATATACTCCGTTGACTTCACACAATCTTCAAAAGTAATTGTTGCCTAGGATTATAAATTCTATCCGGTAGACTAGAAAATTGGTGATTTTACAGCGGCACAAAATACAACTTCGTCTCTAACCTTGCTTAAGTAAGTCTAATTTTTTTATGTAAGTAGTTTTACTTAAATGTGTGATGCAAGCCGAAACGTCGATTCCCTACAGGATAGCTGCGCTTCACGCACGTTTGGACAATTTACTCAAAAGGTCGATCGCACTTGTTGTACAATTTACTCAAAAGGTCGATCGACAACAAACAGACAACAACCTTCTTAATAAATACCTTTAAATTTAATTTTTGGGGCAGACTCTCCAGCCCACCCCACTCATGGTTTCTTGAAACAGGATGGTGAAAATTAGATCCACACCAACTTATCTTAATATCTGACGCTTAAATTTACTTCCGCACCATCACGGACTCGATCGCAGCATTCGGCTGATATTTGTTAGTCTGATAAAATCCATTTTTGCCAGTACCGTAAACTCCAGCAAATTGCTTTCCATCAGCCTTGGGAACAAACATAATTTTTCGAGTCGGTTGTTTGGCAAAAACCACTCCTTCTCTCATTTCATTGTCCACGTTATAAGATAAAGTAGCTTGGCCGTAAATTGCCTCTGCTTTTTTCAAAGTCATTCCCGGCCCTACGCCCTGAACTGTTTTATAATTAGGATTGTCAGTCATCAGAAGCTCAATAACATCACTATCTTTGAGCTTTGTACCGGCGGCGTAGATAATCCGATACTGCACTTTGCCCGATCGACTAATCGCCACAGCATCAAAGTCTACCATAAAAGGAGACTCTACCTTAAACTTTGCCGTGGAACCGAGAGCCTGTTTCAGTTGTCGGAAAGTCATTCCCACTTTTGCTTCGCCAATTGCCCGATCGGAAATTGCTAAACTTACAGAGGAAGGTTTTGTAGCAGCATTGGCCGTTTCCCCCAGCTTATGTGCGCCCCCACGCGCCACAGCAGCGCCGGGAATCGAGATTAAGGTGAGGTAACTGCCGATCGCCAGCAAAACAGCTATCATCGATCCAGATAAAATTTTTAGATTCAACATGAGTAATTCCTCAAGATTTCAACTTCGATTATCAACCCGCATCTTCTTAACAGTTTTCGGGATCACTTTGTTAGTTTGGATTCTCCGAGGTGTTGGCCTCTTGACATTCCTTCCCGGCGGTGTTATTTGGGTACTAATTTTTCTGTCTTTTGTTACGGGTATCCTCAGCACTTTACTGCGTCGGTAATCTCATATCCGGTAATTAATAATAGTCATTAATCATTAGTCATTAGTTATTTGTTACATCCTTGTTTCCAGGCTGTGTATGCCTGGGAATACATATCAGGAGGCTCTGCCTCCAATGCCCAATGCCCAATGCCCAATGCCCGTTATTTTAGTTTCATGGCTTTTCCTACTGTCACGTTTAACTGAGCTCCGAGCAACATCGCCAAACAAGAAATATCGAGCCACAACAGCAACACAATAAAAGTGCCGATCGTCCCGTAAGCCCAACTAAAATTGCCCAAATGCAAAACATAAAACCGAAACAAAGCCGAAAACAGCGCCCACAAAACAGCAGCAAAAACAGCTCCCGAAAAAATCGGAATATCGGCTTGGTGGCGGCTCGGCCCGTAGCGGTAAACAAAGGCAAAAGCAACTGATACAATTCCCAAAGCAATCGGCCACCGCCACAGTCGCCAAACAGCTAATAGTTGCGACTCTAAAGGGCAATTGCCGGCAAGCAGCAAACAATTTTGGACATCTTTTAAATCGCAATTGGCGACGGACTCCAGCAGGCAGCTCTGGCGGGCAACAACTTGTACAATTAAGTCGCTGATAAATACCGCTCCCGATGCTATAATTAACAGTACAATTGTACCAATACTCAGACAAAGAGAAATGAGTTTTGCTTTCAAAAAAGATCGAGTTCGCTCCCTGGGGATTTGATGGATGCGATCGAGAGCAGCCATCGCCGCGCTCATTACCCCAGAAAATGCCCAAAGTGACGCTAAAAAGCTTACTGAAAATAGCCCTTTATTGCGAGTTAACAAAATTTCTTTGATTAAGCCGCGAATCAAATTGCGAACGTCATCGGGTATTACCTCGCCCAAAAGGGCGGCGATTTGATACAGTGTTGACTGCAAAGGTTCAAAAAGGGCGATCGCCGACAACACCGCCAACAGCCCCGGAAATAGCGCCAGTATAGAATTATAGGCCATTTCCGCAGACAGCCCCGGCAACCGCTGCTCTCCCGCTTGCGCGCCGACTTCCTTAAGCGTGCCCCAAGTCAAACACCGACAAAACACTAAAAAATCACTAAACTTTCTTGTGATGGCTCGAAGCTTCTTTAAAAGCGCCTTAAACAAAGCTAAAATCAGGTAGCGCAACCAGTAATAAATGTTCATAGGGCACAGGAAAAGGGAAAGGTGAAAATGGAAAATAGATCCGGGTAACGGGCAAATTTCACAGCAGTCAGCTTTGGAGAGTTCGCGGTTAGATATTTATGCAAGCAAACGGGAAGCTTGCACAAAGTGAAAAATGCTTTTTAGAAAATCTGGATGCTCCCCCAATTCGCAATTACCAATTACCAATTCCCAAGGCTTCAATTCTTTAATCTAAAATTAACAATATGTCTCAGCAGGATGTCAGACAGTGGTTAGATGAAATTAAGCGGCTGCAACAGCAGTTAACAGAGGTTTCGCGCGATCGCGATGACGCTGGTGAAAGTGCGGCTCAGTGGCGCCAACTTTACAATACTGAAGCCGAGCAGCGCCGGAATGATGCTAAATTAGCTCAGCAAAGCATTGATGCTTTGTCAGCAAAAATAGAAGATTTACAAAATTTTTTCCCGATTGTAGCCGACGATGACGGTGCTGGAGTTGCTCGCGAGCAGGAAGTCGCACAACTGCAAACAGTTGAGCAACTTAAAACTAAGTTAGCAGAAGTTCTCCAAGAGCGCGATCGGGCGATCGAACAAATCAAACAACTGACTCAAGCCCTCAAACAAGAAGAAGCCCGTCACGCCGAGACTAGCAGAAATTTAACTACCGCCCTCGGAGACGCAGTTGACTTGCTCACCAAAGCACAAACTGTTCCTACTACAAAAATGGAGAGAGCATATTCTTTAGAAATAGTACCTACCCGCACCCAAAATCCCGGCGAAACTGCGATCGAAATCCGCCAAAATCCCGCTCCAGCCGATCGAAATTCCGCTCAGCTTCCATCTTCAAAAAACCAGTTACTCGATCTACCCCCCTTTGGGAATTAGGAGTTATCTTGTGTGCGATAATTTACCCGACGTAATTATAAAATCTACTTGTGGCGAAGATTTTTTGGGCGGTTAGCTGTTAAGCTGTTGCGGTATATAAATTATCTGTAAAAAAAACAATTCCCCGTCTTGTCGGGTGTGACACCCGACTCGTCCCTTGTCGTCGAGGCCCGATCCCCCTCGCATCCCCCGAAAGCAAGGGGGACTTTGAGAAGACTCTTGTCCCCCACCCCACAATGGATTTTAACTAAGAGTGGAACAGGCCAGAAAGCCTGTCTTATTTCTTAGTCTCGCGTTGCGCGGACTTCGTTTGACTTTCTGGCGGTTTCAACCGCCGAGAATCTTGATATCACTTTTTAAAATCCCATCGCCCCAGCCACTGCATCCAGATTCGGAGCAATTCCTTGTTTAAAGTTGTTCTTGCTGTGATTAATCGCCGTATCTGGGTCTTTCAAACCGTTACCAGTCAGCACGCAAACCACTGTTGCTCCTGTCGGAACTTGGTCTTTTACCTTCAGCAAACCAGCTACAGAAGCGGCGCTTGCTGGTTCGCAGAAAATCCCTTCCTCGGATGCTAGCAAGCGGTAAGCGTCGAGAATTTCGGCATCGGTGACGGCGGCAAAACTGCCGCGGCTGGCTTCGGAAGCGGCAACTGCCTGTTTCCAGCTAGCAGGGTTGCCGATCCGAATCGCCGTCGCCAGAGTTTCTGGGTGCGACACAGGCGATCCAGTCACCAACGGTGCCGCCCCCGCTGCTTGAAATCCCATCATTTGCGGCAGGCGAGAACATTTTTTCGCTTGGTGGTATTGACAAAAACCCATCCAGTATGCTGTGATGTTTCCCGCATTTCCTACGGGAATGCACAGCCAGTCGGGAGCATCGCCCAAAGCGTCCACCACTTCAAAAGCGCCGGTTTTTTGCCCTTCGAGTCGGTAAGGATTGACCGAGTTGACCAAAGTCACCGGATAATGTTCGGCGATTTCGCGGACAATTTCTAAGGCTCGATCGAAATTGCCGACAATCGAAATCACTTCCGCACCGTACAGCAACGCTTGGGCCAACTTGCCCAAAGCCACGTAACCTTCGGGAATCAACACAAAAGCGCGCATCCCCCCACGTCGGGCGTAGGCGGCCGCCGCGGCCGAAGTATTGCCGGTACTGGCGCAGATTACCGCCTTGGCACCAGCTTCCTTCGCCTTAGAAATCGCCATTGTCATCCCCCTGTCTTTGAAACTACCAGTGGGGTTGAGGCCGTCGTATTTGACGAGGACGCGCACGTCTCTACCGATTAAGGAGGCGATCGCCGGTGCCGGAATTAAGGGAGTATTGCCTTCTTGGAGTGTCACTACCGGCGTGGTTTCAGTCACCGGCAGGTAGGAGCGATAAGCTTCGATCAAGCCCGGCCAGCCGTAGTGTTTCGGCATGGCTGCGCGGGCAGCGGAGTTAGGAGCAGAGTCAGTTACAGGTAGAATCAGGGTCACGATGTCAATGGTTTTGAGGCAATGGCCGAGGAATTTACACCAATTTTAGCTCGATCGGTTAATTTGATGTTTAATACGATCGGTTCAGGTTAAAGTAACTTAATGGTGTGAATGTGTAGATATGTCTACTCAATTAGTAATGTCAAATAATTCATCCACTCTTTCTCGACCTCAAGTCACCGCGAGCAATCCCGAAATGGCTAGTCCTTCTACCCGATCGACCAGCTTGGCCCGCAAACTAGATTCGGCTAAGTGCCCCTACCAAGCCGATCAGCAAGTTAAGTTCCTGCACCTGCAAGCCGAAATCGACTCCTTGCTGCTGCAAGTGCAAACCCTCACACAGCAACGATCGATCGCTGCACTCTCTGCCCCCGAGCCAATTTCTGGCAGCAACAGCAATTAGCAGACAACACTTGCTGATGCGAATCCTGCTGCCCCTGTGTTATAAAAACTCAGGTTTTGCTACCCGCAGTTTTTTTGCCGAAAGTGCTATAAATTCTGGCGCTGCCGATAGCGATAGCTAGCATTTGCTAAAACGCGCTTGCCCGAAGCTCGACTCGTCTGCCCACACACTGGCAACGAGCTGACGTTTTATGGCGCTTTTTTATGGCGCTAATTTTGTCAAGCCATCCACATGGCATACGGAGAATCGAAATCAATTTATGACAGCATCGATCGAAAAACCACTAAATTTGACATCCGCAAGTGACACTTCCAACTTGCGCCTCAAAGATATTCTCAAAACCCTGCCCCGCGAAGTCTTTGTCAAAAACCCCCGCAAAGCTTGGACAAAAGTCATCGTCAACGTTTTATTAGTAGCTGTCGGTTATTTAGGCCTAGCAGTATCTCCTTGGTATTTACTGCCCCTAATGTGGATTTTCACAGGTACCGGATTAACCGGTTTTTTTGTAATCGGCCACGACTGCGGTCACCGATCCTTTGCTAACCGCCGCTGGGTAAACGATTTAGTCGGACATCTGGCATTTCTACCCTTAATTTTCCCGTTCCACGCATGGCGGCACGGACACAATTATCACCACAAACACACCAACAAAATTGGCGAAGACAACGCTTGGCAGCCGATGACAGCAGCCGACTACGCTGCCGCACCCAAAGCATTACAAATAGCTTACAGTTTAATCTTCGGCCCAATGTGGTGGGTAGGCTCGATCGCCCACTGGGCAAAAGTACACTTCATGTGGTGGCGCTTCAAAGGCAAACAGAAACAAGAACAAGTGCGGTTTTCAGTATTAGTAGTTTTAATCGGTGCTGCGATCGTATTTCCCACACTAATTGCCACCACAGGCATCTGGGGATTCGTCAAATTTTGGTTGATGCCCTGGATGGTTTACCATTTCTGGATGAGCACCTTCACCATTGTTCACCACACAGCCCCCGACATTTCATTCAAAGCACCAGAAGAATGGAACGAAGCCCAAGCGCAACTATCAGGAACAGTTCACTGCGACTATCCCCGCTGGGTAGAGTTTCTGTGTCACGACATTAACGTCCACGTTCCCCACCACCTCTCAACTGCTATTCCCTGGTACAACCTGCGCCTCGCCCACAGCAGCTTAAAAGAAAACTGGCAATCTCATCTCTACGAAACCAAGTTTTCTTGGTCCTTAATGAAGCGCATTGCCGACAACTGTCACCTGTACAATCCGGCTGGCGGCTATCTGACACTAGAGGAATTCAACGCTCAAACTAAGTAGTTATTGGTTGTTGGTTATTGGTTATTGGTTATTGGTTATTTGCTACAAATGTCCAATTCCCAATTCCCAATTCCCGATTCCCAATTCCCAATGACAACTAACAACTAACAAATTATAAATTATAAAATCTTTTGAGTATTGTAGGGTGCGTCAGGCGTGAATATTGCGTGCAAACCAACAATTTTTTGCCTGACGCACCCTATGGTTACTACAAAAAAGTCAGGTGCGTCGCTATAAGATTGTCGATATTTATTTGGGATTTTCTGTGGCGACACACCCTACGACTAAAATCTAAAATCTAAAATCTAATGGCTTTCAATCCTAATAACTGTCGCAACGAAAGCGAAGTAGAAAGCAAACTCATAGTCACTTATCTGTTGCCAAAACTGGGCTATACCCCCGACAGTTGGCATCAAGAAATCGCCTTTGGGAATATTCGCCTAGACTTCCTCTCATTTCGCATCCAATACATCCCCTTAATGCTCGATGCAGACTCGCAGATGAGTATAGTCATCGAAGCCAAACATCCCAAGGAAAAATTAGACCGTCACGTCAGGAGACTCAAGCGTTACTTAACAAGTTTAAGCATTCGCTACGGACTCATAACTAACGCTAAAGAAATTAGAATTTACGAAAAAGTCAGCGATGATATTCAGCTAGTTTTTCAGTGTGCCGGAGAAGAGCTAGAAACTAGACTTGATGAAATTATCGCTTTAATTGGCAGAGAAAGCTTAAAATATCTAAAAAATCCCGAAAATCTCGAACAGGAAGATAGTAATATTGATTTATTAATTCCTGATTTAATTAACGAAGTACCAATACAACCGGACAATCTCGCTACCGCAGAACCAAAGTTAAGTCAAATCTCAGAACCCCAAAAAATACCTGAAAATTATCCACTTAATCTTCAAGTTAAATCCGATGTAACCGTTCCCCAAACAAGCCAAAATACTATGAAAATAATTGCAGTCTACCACAATAAAGGCGGCGTTGGCAAAACTACAACAGTAGTAAATTTAGCAGCAGCCCTCAGCAAGAAAGGTAACAGAGTCCTTGTCATCGACTTAGACAGTCAGGCAAATACCACCTTTGCGACAGGTTTAGTAAAATTTGAGGATGAAGAACAAGACGATTTGAAAGATAATAATATTCTTCAAGTTTTGCAATCAGAAGACTTTTTCTCGATCGCCGAAGTAGCACGCAAGTCTAATTTTTGCAATCCCGAAATCGACGTAGTTCCTTCCCACATCGATTTAATGCAATATGAAACCGAACTCAATCAACTAGATTACAGCCGCATGATTTTAATTCAAAAACTAGCAGAGGTAGAAGAAAAGTACGATATTGTACTGATTGATACGCCGCCGTCTTTGAATTTTTATGCGAGAGTAGCCCTGATTGCAGCGGATTATTTAATTATTCCTTCTGATTTAAAACCTTTTGCCAATCAAGGATTGGTTAATGTCAAGGACTTTATTAAAAAAGTTAATGGATTCAAAAAACAAATTGGCAAGAAACCTTTAGAAGTTTTAGGTGTACTTGCTTGCAAAATCTCCACAAATTATAAATTTGTACAGTACAGTTTGCCCAAGCGGAGGGAGGCAATTCCCAAACGCTACGACCTTGAAATCATGGACAGCGTAATTTACGAAAGAGACGATTTAGCCAAGTGTGCAGAACAAATTCAAATCGTGGGAAATATGGAAATCGCCGATCCGATTTCAGTGCTGGAATTCAAGCCAGATTCCATCGCCTCCCAAGAATTTGAAATGCTAGCAGTAGAAGTTTTGGAAAAAATAGGTAAAAACTAATGAAAAAATTATCTCCGTCACTGGTTGCAGTTAAAAAAATAACATCCGCAGTGCCCCGTTCCAATTTTTCAGATCCTGATTTGGAGAAATTAGCGAGACTAATTTTAGATTCAGGAGGATTGATTAATCCGATAATTGTCCGCCGAAACGGTATGGATGCTTACGAGATAGTAGACGGAGATTTTGAATTCTACGCGGCGGCGAGAGCAAAGGAAATTGAACCTCTCAAGGGCGAGACAATCGGAGCATTCATCCTGGAAGAAGAAAATGAAAAACTGCTCCTCGAACAACTGGAAATTCTCAGAAAAACCGCAGTCACTGAGAGTGCGGATGAAAATAAAACTCCCCAAGAGCTATCAATAATTGATACTTCGGTTGAAAGTGAAATTCCCCAAACATCATCGAGCTTAGAGCAGCGACTGACAAATATTGAAGTTCGGTTAGAAAATCAACTCAATGAATTGAAAGCCTCGCGAACCCGCGAAGAAAAGGTGTTAGCTGAGAAAATACAAGAGTTTGAAAATCAGATTTCACAATTACCTTTATTAATTGAAACTCAGTTAAATGACAGAATTAATGAGTTGAAATCTGAGGTAAATGCGGAAAAACCGACTTTGGTAGATACTGTAGGAGAAGTTGAACAGGTAACTGCTCAACGGCTGTCGCTGTTGACTGCACTGAATACTCAAGAGAAAGATCGACTGAAGGCGAGTTTGAAAAATGTTGGGCTGAACGACCAAGTTATAAAGCTCATATTCAAAGAGCGAGATTTGCGGCAGTTTGTGTCATTTGCAAATGTGGTAGAACGTATTAAAGGGTTATCTGATAACAGAATGATTAAAATTATTGATTACTGGGAAAATACTCATAAGTTGTGAACCGTCTAAATTGTATTTTTCCGGAGGCGTCGAAGCCCGCGCCACAAAAGTTGAAACTAGATTTTTCCAAGGTAATTGAGTATGGTGAAAATACCGAAAAACGCCAGCCCAGACTGCGTTAGCTTTCGCCTCCGCCCCGAAGCCGTTTCTGAAGGCTAGGAAAGCCCGCCCTGTGGGGGCTGCACCAAGAAAGAAGCTCGCCCCACAGCCAAAAAAAGTAAAGATGAGTAAAGCAGTGTATCGTTGGTGTCCCGCAGGCAGTTAAACTCATCACAGTCGATTTTTTGTAGGAATTGCAGTCAATTTTGTCGATCGGGTTGTCAGCGCACAGCCACTCGCACAGTAAAGCAATGCGACGATATGTCTCCCAAGCGCACAGCCTGGGTAAGGTGTTTGTCTCGCACCATACAATTAGAGTTCTTGGGTTAGTCTCCCAGCACTTAAAACCTAAGCTGTAAACTGCCAATATACATAATTACCCAAACACCTGATTTTAATGACAAAAGGGGACTTGTAACAAGATGGAGCGATCGCAAGATCACAACCGAATAGTTGAATATTTGCGGATTAAGCCAGTTAGTCACAGTCAGATTTATACTTCCCAAATTGCAGTACCAGAGACTCAGGGAAAAGAAATTATTCGCGAACGCCGCGAAGCTCTCAGAAGAAGTCTCATCGAGCAAGGTAGCAACTTAATTCCTTTAATTGTGCGCCCTACAGAAGCTTACAGCAACGAAGAAGAATATGAAGTAATCTGCGGCTCAGATTGGTGTATTGTTGCCAAAGAACTCGGCATCGAGCAAATGTGGGCTTGGGTTTTTGAAATGACCGACGAGGAGGTAGCTGCGGCTCAAGCACAAATGGAGCATTTAGCGCCGCAACCAACTCAGAAAACTGCACAAATTGAGACTCTACTGCAACAATTTGAGCTATCATTTCAAAAAAAAGTAGAGAGTCTAGCTAAACAAATAGAACAATCTGTTAAAAAAAATGAAGATTTGCTAAAAAAGCAAGTAAAAGCTTTAACTGAACGGAACTTTGAAAGTGACAGAATAGAAGAAATCAAGCGTCTGCTCGAACAAGTTGAAAAAACATTTCACGAAAAGGTAGATAAATTGGCTAAAAAAATTGAGCAGCCCGGTAGCGACAATTCTCAGAATTCTGCGGTGATATCTGAGCTGAATTGTGAAGGTGCATTGATCCAATTGGATGAACTAGAAAAACTGATTTCAATAAAATTAGAACGCACTGTCCAAACTATTAATCAGTTTGTTGCCGATGCGATTGAAGACGTAGAAAACGACCTAAAAAATCAAATCGCAACGCTCCGCAGCCAAATTTGCGAGGCTGCGACTGACTCAGAAATACAGCCAGAAACACAGCGAAAAAAGCCGTTGAAGACTCAGCGTCAGAAGCAGTCGAAGATCCAGCAGAAACCTCAGTTACCGCAGTTGCAGTTGTCGTTGCCGTTTGCGCCTCAAGAAGATGAAGAGTACGAAAATCTTTCGCTGAGACGGTTGAAGGCGATGTGCAAAGACCGGAAAGTGCGGGGCTACGCGCGCATGAAACGACCGGAAATTCTGGCGGCTCTCAGAGAATTTGACGCGCAATAAAGGGGGCAATTGCTAATAGTTAAAGACTAATTGTTCGGTGTTCGATCGCGTTTTTAGACCAAAAGCGCGATCGGGCTTTCAGAACAGTCCTGGACACAGATATGAAAAGCTTGCTAAAATAGACACACAACCTCTTACTCCTCACCGAGCAGCCATGTCCGCAACCGCAGAATTAGCTACTACCCAAGAGATACTAGAACAAGAGATACTAGAAAACTTTATCTTTCCTCCCGGCGACTTATACAGTGACGAACCTCCCGTGGAAACAGAACTGCATCTGAGACAAATAATCCTACTGTTCAACTGTCTAGAATGGCTGTGGCGAGATAGAAACAATTTCTATGCTGCTGGAAACCTCACCATTTATTACAGTCCCAAACAACTCAAATCAAAAGACTTCCGAGGCCCAGACTTTTTTGTGGTACTCGGAACTGAACGCAAAACTCGGAAAAGCTGGGTAGTTTGGGATGAAGAGGGAAAGTACCCCAATATTATCGTCGAAATCCTGTCGCCCAAAACAGCGGATACAGACAAAAACTTTAAAAAACAACTCTATCAAGATACTTTTCGCACTCACGATTACTTTTGGTTTGATCCAGAAACTTTAGAATTAGCTGGGTTTCATTTGGTTGACGGGGAATATGAAGCGATCGCACCAAACGAATCCGGGCATCTGCGGAGTCAGCAGCTCGATTTGAGTTTGGGAATTTGTGGGGGAAAATTGCGTTTCTTTACAGCAGAAGGAGAGCTTGTTCCTACTCCTCAAGAGGTTGCAGAAAGGGAGGCTCAACGAGCCGGACAAGAAGCTCAACGAGCCGGACAAGAAGCTCAACGAGCCGATCGCCTGGCCGCGAAACTGCGAGAACTAAATATCGATCCAGATACAATTTAGCGCCCGGTTCCTCGCAAAAACACGGTTGATGGCTTGGTGTATTCGAGGTCGCCAAAATCGCACAGCCGGCAAGCTTGCGTGCCCGAAACAGCCTTTTTGAACAACAATAACCGCAGGAGATGACCGTTGCGGTCGATCGGCACATCAACACGGACACACTATGTCAAGATTAATTAGCCCGATCGCCCACAAGTCCCAGTCTCAGTCAAGCGTGAAAATCCGACGCACCAAGTTCCATGAACAATCCCATCTACCCCGGCATAACTCTCAACCACCACTACCGCATCGTCCGCGAATTGGGACACGGAGGCTTCGGACGCACCTACCTAGCTGAAGATGCCCACCGATTTAACGAACCCTGCGTTTTAAAAGAATTTGCGCCCCAAGTACACGGAAGTTACGCCTTACAAAAATCCGAGGAACTCTTCGAGCGAGAAGCCGGAGTCCTCTACAAGCTGCAACACAATCAAATCCCGCGCTTCCGCGAACTGTTTCGAGTCAGTATTAGCGATCGAGGCTACCTATTTCTCGTCCAAGACTACGTACCCGGTCAAACCTACCGCTTCCTGCTGGATGCCCGCAAGCGTCAGGGTTTGCGGTTCATAGAAGCAGAAATAAATCAACTGCTGCTCCAGATTTTGCCAGTGCTCGAATACATTCACTCTTTGGGAGTGATCCACCGCGACATCTCCCCCGACAACCTGATTCTGCGCTTGTCTGACGGAATGCCAGTGCTAATTGACTTCGGCGGAGTCAAACAAGTCGCCGCCACCGTAGAATCTCTGTTTGCTGAAGCTAACGGTACTCCCGCCCCCGCCACTCGCATCGGGAAGCTCGGCTACGCTCCCCTCGAACAAATGCAAATGGGCATCGTCAATCCCCACAGCGATTTGTACGCTCTGGCGGCCACAGTTTTGGTGTTGCTGACGGCGAAGGAACCGCACCAGTTGCTCGATAGCCAGACGCTCAATTGGAACTGGCGGGCAGAATGTTCTCTATCTCCCAATTTGTCCCTGGTGCTGGATAAAATGCTCGCTCAGCAGCCTCGCCAGCGTTACTCCTCGGCTCGCGAGGTAATGCTCGCCCTGTCGGGGAATCCGCCTTTGCAGCCTCCGCCACAACCGCCTCCGCCAGCGTATTTTCCGGCGGCGACTGCGCCGCCGGAACACTCGCCCGTACCCGTACCCGCCCCGCCGCAACTGCCGGGAACTCCGGTACGAGCTGCGAATAAAAATCAGCAAAAGACGCCTGCTTGGCAAATGGTTTTGTTTGTGGTAGCGGTGCTTTTAAGTATGGGGGGAGTTGGCTGGTTTGCAGGCAATTATGTGTTAAACCTGCAATCAAAAGTGCAGAAAATTCCCCAAACTCCGGGCCCGAAGCAGCAGCAAGAAGATGCTTTGCGCGATCGCTTTTCCAAGCTCGGAATTGACGATCGATTTTATAACGGTTACGTCAGCCTTGTAGACGAGACTTTCTATGCCAAATATCCGGAATTGCGCGGGCGACTGCTAAAAGAAGGTGAGGACGATCGCCAGTGGCGCGAAAGATGGCAAAAAGTCGGCGACGAGTTGCTCGACAAGCTCCAAAACCTCAGCAGCGACGCTAGAGCGCGGTTGGGGAGTTACAACATCGCCGATATCGATCGCTGGAAAACAGAGGTTAACAAGCTTTTTTTGAGCAGTCGCGCCCTCTACGATTTGGCTGATGCTAAGTTCTTTTATTGGTTTCCGCGACAGTCGCGCGAGCGCAATCTCATTGGTTTGCCGATCGGACAAATTTGGCAAGCCATTACCGCCGACACCCTCGCATCTTTGCAAGCAGGAGCAACTCTCGAAAGCATCGAACTTGACAGCCGAGCTGCCAGCAAAACCCTCACCGGCAATCTCAAACCCGGAGAAGGGAAAGCCTATATTGCCCGGTTAGCTCAAAATCAAACTTTGCGCGTGAATTTACAAGCTCCGCGAAGGTCTACTTTGCTGTCAATTTATTCTCCAGGGAAGACCAGCAAAGCTCGAGCTTTGCTCCAAGATGCACAGGAGCTGAGTTGGTCTGGATTGCTCGACGATACTGGTTTTTATGAATTCGTGGTAGTTTCTCAGTCATCGGAGCCGATCGCCTACGAGTTGAATCTGGCAGCAAAATAACCCCAGCCCAAAAACCGATCTCGCTCCCCTGATTGTCCGTCGAAGTTCTTGCTCCCAGATTCATCTGTACAAGTAAATCTCAACTCTTCAATCCCCCAATTTCAAACCGAATCATGGCTATTGACGCTCTGAGTGCGATCGGGTAATAATAAAGTAATCCCCATCCAGTAAATTTTCCGATTCACAAAAACAATATGTTTAGATTTGCGATCGTAGCTTTAGTAACTTTGGGATTAGTATTACTCACAGCATTTGGTTTACATCCCGCCAGTGCCACAGTCAGCAATCCCGAATTTTATGCTTGGAACTTTGCCTCTGTAGGCAGCAGCGAACTTGTTTGTAAAAAGACAGTTGTAGTCCCCCAAAACCTGCTTTTTCCATCATCCTCAATGCAGGCAGTCACTATCAATTCTGCAAAGGTCGATCGCAAATTTTGCGCTAATTCCACTCAGCCTGTCAATTAAGTCAGAGTCGCCCATCCTGTCCGCCAAAACAACAATTACATTGGTTCGATAGTTCCCAATGCAACTATTCACAATCTCACGCATTGCCTTCGCAAAAAGCGGACAAATTTTGTTATCTGGAATACACCAGACATCATATTAAATAATTGCCGTCACCTGCGGAGCGACCAGGCCCAAAAACCAGAAAATCCCCCCAAAGCTGTTGCAAATCGTTCAAAAGATTGAGAACTTTGTTTGACTTTCCAAATTAAATGCTGCAAGTAAAATTCTCATTTTTCAAGTCTTCAATCCTGCAATCATATCCTTTCCGGTGGCATCGGAATCATAAAATAGAGTCAACAGTCACCAGTCATGAGGAGTGCAACCCGAATTGATCTGACGCATCCGAGCCCAAAAATCCAGTTTCTCGATCGATATCTCTCCGGCTCTCCTGGGTTTATCATGAATACGGTATCAGACACAACTGTTCGCGATTCTGTGATGCCCTTGGAGTAAGGATATGCGGTTTGTTTATCACCACAAACTCAGGAGAGCCCTCTCTCCAAGAGCAACAGCGATTGTCCAACAAAACGACTTTTCAAGGCTTAATCCTACTTTATGAAAAAAATAGAATATTTTGCAAGGAAAATTTATAAAACGAGTCTCGCGCCGCAGTGTCATGCTATTGAAAAATATCGAACCCTTCCCAATTTTTCCAAAGCTATGACAGTGATTTAAGAACTGATGCACAATGATTAGCCAAATGGCTAATCTTTTATTGGCTAATTGGCCTAATCACTAACTCCTTAGTTTGAGTATGCTAGAGTTAGTCAGGTTCTGATATATAGTGCCATCTGTAATCTAAACTATCATGCTAAAAATTCTGGTTATTGAGGACGACGAATTAATCCGGGAAACTCTTGTGCAACTCCTGGAATCTCACAGCTACCGGGTGATTGTAGCCGAAAACGGTCGCTTTGGAGTGCAGATGGCACTTTCAGAAATCCCCGATCTAATTTTGTGCGACGTGCAGATGCCGGAAATCGACGGTTATGACGTATTGCGAACCTTGCGACAAAACTCCCTAGCTGCAACAATTCCCTTCATTTTCCTTACAGCTCAAAGTTGCAAAACCGATTTTCGTCGCGGCATGGAATTGGGAGCCGACGATTACCTGACAAAGCCCTTTACTAAGGCGGAATTGCTCGGAGCCATTGCTTCTCGCGTCTCGAAACGGCAAACAATTACTCAGCCACTGACATTCGCGCTTCACCAAGCAGAAGCCAGACTCAAAGATTTAGTTAACGAATCCACCAAAGTTTGTGTCCTCTCTCCCGAAAAGTTGGCTCTGGAAGCTCTGTTGCGCCGCGCTTTGGCACAAGGTGAGTTTCAGGTATACTATCAGCCGCAAGTCGATCTCGCTACCGGACAAGTTATCGGCGCCGAAGCTTTGGTGCGCTGGCAAAATCCCGATCGAGGTATAATTTCTCCCGCCGAATTTATTCCCTTAGCAGAAGAAACAGGTTTAATTATTCAAATTGGCGAGTGGGTACTGCTTTCAGCTTGCGCTCAAGCCGCTAGTTGGCTGGCTGCGGGGTTTTCGCCCTTTAGAATATCAGTAAATTTGTCGGCTCGGCAGTTGTCCGACCCCGAACTCAAAGCGCGAATCGTGCAAATATTAGAAACCACAGGCTTAGAGCCGGCTAATTTAGAACTAGAAATGACCGAAAGCGCTTTAGTGGAAAATGCCACAGTCGCAGGCGCTACTTTAAACGAACTTAAAGCTCTAGGAATTCGGATTGCGATTGACGACTTCGGCACCGGTTATGCCACTCTAGGATATCTCAAGCTATTTGCTTTTGACAGCTTAAAGATCGATCGAATTTTCGTCCGCAATGCCAACGTAGACTCTCAAAATGCTGCCATTACTACAGCAGTAATTTTACTCGGTCACAGCTTGAACATGACAGTAATTGCTGAAGGGGTAGAAACAGAAGCAGAACTAGCATTTTTGAGACAGCACAACTGCGATATCATCCAGGGGTATCTGTTCAGCCGTCCCGAACCCGCACCCATACTTGAAAGTATGCTAGTTGCCGACAGGCGTTTGTTCGCGCCACCCGTAGCAGCAGTTACCGCTCGCCCCATCCCCTTTGTACCCCTATCCGAACCAGAAAAATGTAAAAACCTTTCCATGTCGAGCCTAGGAATAGTCTAAGTCTTACCAGAATTTGTGTATAATAAAACAAAATTATCACTTTTAGCTGCTATTTTCTGTGAAAAAGTTGACCCTGCTTGCTCAAAAGTTATAACTTTTTCATAATAAAGGCAAATAAAAAAAGGAGATTTTCCCCAATATTCCTCTACTTCTTCCAATTTTATGCGAGCGGCGCCAGTAATTGGACTATTTGAGAAATTGTGGCGTCTTGAAATCGCGATATTTTATCAAGTTGCAGCAGGTAAACTCATTTAAGTTCCTACATTGGAAGCCGCACTTTCAATAACTGTCAACTGAATTGGTGCAACGCTCTCATGGAAAGAATATTAGTGGTGGACGACGAAGCAGACTGTCAAACAGTCCTAGCAATGTACCTGGAAAGCCAAGGATACCAGGTTGAATGCGCTAATTCAGGAATAGAGGCGCTCTCAGTTTTTGAAAATGCCCAGCCCGATTTGGTAATTTCCGATGTGATGATGCCGGAAATGGACGGGTTTGAGTTGTGCCGCAGCTTGCGTACTAGCCGTTTGGGACAGTTGGTGCCCTTTATATTTTTGTCCGGTCAAGGCGAAATGGAGTCAAAAGTTAAAGGTCACAAGCTCGGAGCTGACGATTATCTGGTAAAACCTTTTCAGTCTGAAGAAATCTTAGCTAAGGTGAAGGCGCAGTTAGAACGTGCTCACCGCGTTCACGCCGAGATTGTCCGAATGCTCCAAATTTCTACCGCCCAGGCACCGCAGCCAACAGTAGTCGCAGTATTGCCAGAGCGTGCACCTTTGCCTTTAACACCAGCAGAGGAAAGAGTTTTTTGGGAGGCTATTCAGGGTTATACTAACAAACAAATTAGCAATCAACTGTTTATTAGCCCCCGGACTGTACAAGCTCATTTAAGCAGCATTTTCAGCAAACTACAGCTAGAAAATCGCGCCCAACTTGTGAAATTCGCCTTAGAAAGGGGATACAAACCACCTCAAACTTAGCTCAAAACTCATCTCAACTTCAGGTGCGCCAGCCAATCAGTAAAGTTTAGATTTTAGATTTTAGATTTTAGATTTTAGATTTACTTGCAGCGCCGTGAATCTGGGAGCGGGAACAAAAGTCTAAAATTGGAAATTCACTACTTTTATCATGTCCAGTCAATTACGGTAACAAAAACGGTTCGCAGTGAAGTCTATTGACCGGACATGATATCGGGAACGTCGGAAAGTACCCGTTTTTGGGACTGTCAAAAAATCCCCTAGCTGCGAAAATCATCGCCGACGCACTCCAATGTCAATCAGATAATTTCCTATCAATTACCCGCAATCTGTAAAGGTTCCCTCGTTCGGACTTTAGTCCCAGTCATGGAAGAGGACTAAAGTCCTGACTGCAAACCAATCTGATTGTGGTAGTTTGACCCGACACAATCTTACTCCAAATTTAAAACACAATCAGGAAAAGTAGTTATCACGCAAACCCCCGGCCCCAAATTCGTACCCCGCAAGTTGGCACGTTGCAAATCAGCCTGTCGCACGTTACTAGCTGCATCGATATTTGTCCCAGTCAATTGAGCTTTAGGAAGCCTGGTATTTGACAGAATAGCATTCTGCAAATTAGTATCGCGCACGTCAGCATAAGACATATCCGCTCCGCTTAAATTCGCGCGACTCAAATTCACCCTAAACAGCAGCGAACGCCTCAAATCCGCATTGGACAAATTAGCTTGCAGCAAATAAGATTCGCCCAAATTAGCATTAAAAAGTTTAGCACCGCGCAAATCAGCTCTCGTCAGATTCGCCCGCCCCAAAAAAGCATTAGACAAATCCGCATTTCGCAAATTAGCACTGTCCAAGTCAGCACCGTACATCTCCGCATTAACCAAGTTAGCATTTGCCAAATTAGCACCACTTAAATCAGCTTCTAGCAAATTAGCTTCATAGAGATTTGCACCGCTTAAATCAGCACCTCTTAAATTAGCTCTATACAAACTCGCTTTAAACAAATCAGCATTTCTCAAATCGCAGCCTTCACACTCGTTACTTTCGAGCAACTGCCGCACAGAATCGGGATTTTGAGCTTTGACGGGAGCTGCCAGCAAAAACGGAGCTAAAACTGCTACACTTGCCAAGATTTTAAGTTTCACAAACAAACCTCACTGCCACTTCAGATCGATCGTACTCGCAAACAGTAGAATTTCAACCCATTTCTTTCTCTCTTTTCTCCCTCTCTGCGCTCTCTGCGCTCTCTGCGGTAAAAAAAAACAGCATTCGCAGCCAAAGATTTAGACCTGCTTACAGCAAGGCGGGCAGCGCCCGCCATACTTAACTAAATCAAGCCTCATCCAAAGCCGCAACACCAGGCAATTCCTTACCTTCGAGCAGTTCCAAACTAGCGCCGCCACCAGTAGAAATGTGGCTCATTTCTGGCCCCAAATTTAACTGTTCCACAGCCGCCACCGAGTCACCGCCACCGATAATGGTGGTAGTACCAGTTTTAGTAAGTCCAGCCAAAGTATGAGCGATACCTTCAGTTCCAGCCGCAAACTTCTCCATCTCAAACACGCCCATCGGCCCGTTCCAGATTACACTTTTGCAATCGGCCAAAGCATCTTGGAAAGTTTTCACAGAATCTGGGCCGATGTCCAAACCCATCCAACCGTCGGGAATGCTTTCAACAGGGACAATTTGAGTATTGGCATCAGCAGCAAACTTGTCAGCAACTACCACATCGGTAGGTAACAGAAAAGTAACTCCTCGTTCCTTGGCTTTAGCTTCCAAAGACTTCGCCAATTCCAGCTTGTCATCTTCCACCAAAGACTTGCCAACGCTCAAACCGCGAGCTTTGTAGAACGTGAAAACCATGCCGCCGCCCAGCAGCAGTTTGTCGCACTTTTCGAGCAGTTTTTCAATGACTCCAATCTTGCTCGAAACCTTAGAACCGCCAATGATAGCAGCTAAAGGACGCTGAGGATTGTCGATCGCACTACCGAGATACTGCAATTCCTTCTCCATCAAAAACCCAGCCACAGAAGGACTCAGATATTTAGTAACGCCCTCAGTAGAAGCGTGAGCCCGGTGAGCCGTACCAAAAGCATCATTGACATACAAATCGGCCACTGAAGCTAACTTCTTGGCAAATTCCGAGTCATTTGCCTCCTCTTCTGAGTAGAAGCGGACATTTTCCAGCAAAACCACATCGCCATCCGCCATCGCCGCCACTGTAGCAGCCACGTCATCGCCGATGCAGTCATCAGTCTTTTTGACCTCTTTCCCCAACAATTCCGACAGCCGCTTCGCAACCGGTGTCAAGCGCAGCTTCTCCGTCACGCCCTTGGGACGCCCGAAGTGGCTGCACAAAATCACCTTAGCGCCCTTGGAGGCTAAATCTTGAATAGTCGGCAGAGCAGCCCGGATGCGAGTATCATCGGTGATATTGCCGTTGTCGAGCGGCACGTTAAAGTCCGCCCGCACCAATACCCGTTTGCCCGATAAGTCCGATGCTGATAAATTTGCTACAGTTTTTTTGGTCACAGGATTAACCTCCTAATATTTGTGTTTTTGTCTAATTCCGTTGAAATGGCGGCACTCGTCACTTGCACTTGGGGCCTCGGACGCATTCAACCGCGTCCGTACAAAAAACGGAGGATAAAACAAACGGCACTCATTGGTTCAACCTAAACATTTTATCGGAGTCCGTGCCCGGGAGATGTGCACTATGTTCAAGACTGTCTTATTTCCTGTAGATCAAAGCCGAGAAGCCCGCGAAGCTGCCGAAAAGGTGGTCAATATTGTGAAAACCTACGGCTCTCGTTTAGTTATTCTGTCGGTAGTCGAACTCCCGGCCGAGGTGGGCGACGCGCCGCCAGAGGTGATGAGTTCGCCCGAAGCAGTCGCCAAGCTGCTGTCTGAGGCCCAATCGATGTTTTCCCAGCAGGGAATTGAAGCTGAAATCATTGAACGAGAAGGCAAACCGCCTTTCACGATTTGTGATGTGGCTGACGAAATCGGGGCCGATTTGATTGTGATGGGCTGTCGGGGGATGGGTTTAACTGATGATGGGGCGTCTGACAGCGTTACCAGTCGGGTGATTAATCTGTCTCCTTGTGCGGTTTTGATTGTGCCTTAGTTCGTTGACTGTTGACTGTTGGCAGTTGGCAGTTGACTGTTGGCAGTTGACTGTTGGCAGTTGTAATTAAATCACTGATTATTAACAACTAACAACTAACAACTAAGCTGTCGCGCATTTAAATTGTATATTCAGGGCGGGCGGGACACCCCACTAATTGTGCGATCGTTTTTTAACATACAATTTAAATGTATAACAGCTTAACAACTGTCAACAGCCAACAGTCAACTAACTAATGAAAATTCACTGGTATCCGGTTTTAACATACAATTTAAATGTATAACAGCTTAACAACTAACAACTGTCAACTAACAACTAACCAATAACAACAGTCAACAGTCAACTAACTAATGAAAATTCACTGGTATCCGGTTTTAACATACAATTTAAATGTATAACAGCTTAACAACTAACAACTGTCAACTAACAACTAACCAATAACAACAGTCAACAGTCAACAGCCAACAGTCAACAGTCAACAGTCAACAGTCAACTAACTAATGAAAATTCACTGGTATCCGGGTCACATTGCCAAAGCTGAGCGGGCATTAAAAGAACAGCTAAAGCGGGTAGATGTGGTGCTGGAAGTCCGAGATGCCCGCATTCCACTGGCTACTTACCATCCGCAAATGCCTAGCTGGGTGGGGGGTAAGCCGCGAGTATTGGTCGTCAACCGTATGGATATGATTGCGCCTCGGGCGATCGAGGCGTGGGAAAGATGGTTTGAGTCACAGGGGGAAACTGCCTATTTTACCAATGCCGAACACGGGCAAGGAGTACATCATGTTGCGGATGCTGTGCAGGATGCTGGGGTGCAGTTAAATAAGCGAAGGTTCGATCGGGGTATGCTGCCCCGTCCTGTTCGGGCTGTGGTGATGGGCTTTCCGAATGTCGGAAAATCTGCTTTAATTAATCGGCTGTTAGGGCGGAGAGTGGTGGACAGTGCGCGCAGAGCTGGAGTTACTCGATCGCTCCGATGGATTCGGATTTCTGACGAAATTGAGTTATTGGATGCTCCCGGAGTAATTCCCACCCGCATTAACAATCAAGAAAATGCCATAAAATTAGCTATTTGCGAAGATATTGGGGAAGCAGCTTACGACAATCAGGTAGTAGCCGCAGCTATGGTAGATTTGCTCCTAAAGCTTGAGGCAACTGATGACTCTTTGATCTCATTATCTGGTTTCAAATCCAGGTATAAAGTAGATATAGGATCTAGTAACGGTGAAGATTATTTGCACGAGGTAGCAAAAGACAGGTATAAAGGAGATGTCGAACGAACGGCGCGACAGATGTTGAATGATTTTAGAACTGGTGTTTTGGGTGAGCTTAGTTTGGAGTTGCCGCCGGATTAACCCGACTCGTGCGCTACAACTAATCAGGAATGGTATTAAATAGGGATTTGGTGACGCTGAGGATTTGAACTTCGTCTCCGATGCGTACTATTTTTCCGGTTGCTTGCGGTGACACTCGCGTGTTTACTATCAGCCGACTAAAGTGATTTAAACCTCCTTGTTTTACCAAGTCAGGCATGATTTCCTTGTGCTTGGCTATTAGGACATTTTTTAAATTTGGATAAGCTTCTTTCGCGGACGAATTTCGCCTCGATAGGAGAGAGGGCCCACGGGGATTAATTGCTTCAAATATTACTGTGCCTATTTTAAACCTGACAAGTTGATCGGCTTCTGGGAAAAGTTTGTCTTCCCAAAAAGCTGGGACATCTCCTATTTCAATATTAGCTCGCAAGCGATGTCGCATCTCGTTAACGCAAACTCTTGGAAACCAAGATGCAACTTCGGCAATTGTTTGGGTACCGATAATGCTTGGCCCCGGTGCTGCGGTATCGTCGGGAAAGCCTGTCAGCAAGTTTTCAATTAATTTGACTGGGAAACCGAAGTAGCTACTCAACCAATATTCTATTCCCGGGCGTTCTCTATCTATATGAAAAAAGATTTCTTGTTCGGTGTCTTGAATTTTCAGGCCGGCAATTCTTTTTTTGATGTCAAATGAGAGGCGCAGAAAATGGATTCCGCTGTTGCGTTTAGTGTTAATAACTTCTCCTGCTTCGTCGCAGATTGCAAAAGATCGATCGCCTTCTAGAGCTCCGCTAGCAAGAATAGTGGCTTGACTGACTGCTATGCCGTCAAGGGACTTGACCGGATAGATATGAATGCTGGCAACGTAAGACATTTCGATTCATTTATAAATAATTGTCTTTTTAGATACACTATAGCATCCTCTGCCGACAGAACGATGACGGCTGTTGACTTTGTTAAATAAAAAAGGGCAGTTTTTTTGAAGTGTAAATTCTGCAATAGCTGTTTGTAAACAAAAATTAAATAATTACGATCGATTTTGTGGTAAATATTATGCTATAAAATATAGTCTTGGACGCAGGGGCGACCAAAAACCGGGTTTTTCACCAAAATATTTGCTTAAAACCCTCTTTTAAACCTTGTTGGGAGAGTTCAAAAACCCGGTTTTTGTGTTGGGGTGCGTCTTGGACTAAAATACAAAAAATTGAACAGAGTTGCAAACAATGAGTGAAAGCGAAAAAACAGGTATGATTTCGCGACGCAATTTAATGTTGAGGGCTGGTGCAGGTATGCTGGCGGCCAGCATTGCACCTGCGCTTTTACTAGCTCGATCGGCAAAAGGAGATACGATCTCTGACATTAGTCCCGACGGTGCTCTCCAGAAATTGATGGAGGGGAATCAACGGTACATTGAGCAAAAACGGACTTTTCCAGACCAAGCCCGATCGCGAATTGTCGAAGTAGCAGAGGGTCAACATCCGTTTGCTACCATCCTTGCTTGTTCTGATTCGCGGGTGGCTCCGGAAATTATTTTCGACCAAGGATTAGGGGATTTATTTGATATCCGAGTTGCTGGAAATTTTCTAGACGATGGGGTTCTGGGAAATATGGAATATGCCGCAGTAGAATTAGGGGTTCCGCTATTAGTAATTTTGGGTCACGAACGCTGCGGTGCGGTGAAAGCTGCTTTAGATGGGAAGGCTGTGCCGGGTCACATTGGGACTTTGGTGGCGGCGATCAAACCGGCAGTTGATAGCACAAAAGGTGACAAAGGCGATGCTTGGGATAATGCAGTCAGAGCTAATGTGAAAATGAATGTCAAGAAGTTAACATCTTCGTCGCCTATTTTGGCTGAAGCTGTGAAAGCGGGCAAGCTTAAAGTTGTTGGGGGGCGCTACGATCTCGACAGCGGCAAAGTAGAGATTATTGCTTGATTTTGTTGGTAAGTCATTAGTCCAACGTCATTAGTCATTAGTCCAACGTCATTAGTCATTAGGAAGAGGGAAGAAGGAAGAAGGAAGAAGTCATTAGTCATCAGTCATCAGTCCAACGTCATTAGTCCAACGTCATTAGTCAGCGGTGCCTGTGAGTGCCCGCCCTCTTAGTTGTCATTAGTCCAACGTCATTAGTCATTAGTCCTGTCCCCGATCGAGAACATCATTGGTAATAAAGTAGAGATGCAAGTTTACATTAAGCCCATTTCTTGCAGCCCCCGGCGCAGGCGTTCTGCTTCAAACGGGCGGCGGTGTTGGTGAAGGGCGATCGCTCTTTTGAATTCTGCTAAACTCTCTGGCATTTTGCCAATTTTTAGCAGCGCTACTGCCAAGTTTTGATGAGCTTCGGCGTGTTGGGGATCGATTTTAATGGCTTGTCGGTAGTAGGCGATCGCATCTGCTAAATTTCCGGATGCTTTCAGCGTCAGTCCCAAATTGTAGTGACCTGTCGCAAAATTGGGGTCAATTTTTAAGGCTGCTTTGTAAGCTTTTTCTGCGGCGGGCAAATCTCCTTCATCTTTGAGCAAATTGCCCAAATTATTGTAAGCACCCAACTTCAGCGCCGGGAAAACCTTCGTATTAATTGCGAGTTGATAGTGTTCTTTGGCTTTAACAAACTGCTGCTGCTGACCGTAGGCAATTCCTAAATGATAGTTGAGTTCATAAACAATAGAATCATCAATTGCGGCATCCGTCAAGCCTTTAGTTAATAAATTAATTCCTCGCCCAAGTTGTCCGCTTTCTACGTACAGCGCGCCCAATTTGCTGCAAGCATAAGCGTCATTTGGATAATAAGTTATATAGCGTTCCATTGCTGCTTGAGCTTTTTGGAATTTACTTTTGGCGGCGATCGCATCTTTGTGATAACCAGAGTGCCAAATCGCCACATTGGGGAGAGAAGCTATTTTCCATTCCGGTTGGCGCTGCAAAATCTCAGCTACGCTGTCGTCTACCATGGCGTGGTAAGGGCGAGAAAAGCGGATGCCGGGGCGATTGCGAAACAAACGCGATACTAGGGAATAGGGTGATTGAGATGCACCGATTTCTTGGCGGATGAGATTGATTAGCAACAGTCGATCGCTCTTAATTGCCTGCTTAAGAAGAGGTACAATCTCGGGTACGAGCACCTCATCGGCATCCAAAACCAAAATCCAGTCGCCCTGGGCGTGCTTCAGTGACTCGTTGCGCGCCGCTGCGAAGTCGTCGCACCATTCAAAGTCATAAACCCTCGCGCCGGATTCTCGGGCTATTTCACGAGTGCGATCGCGCGAACCGGTATCTACTACAACTATTTCGTCAACAACACCCTTAACGCTGTCCAAAGTCCGCGACAGTGTTGTCTCTTCATTTTTCACGATCGTGCACAGTGTCAGGTCCATCGGGCGCAAACTTTCCTCATTTCACACAATAATTGTAATTTTTTTACCAGTAAAACACAAAAAGTCCCAGAAAGCATTCTCCTCTACCAGCTAAAAAAAATAATATGACTCAATGCCCGTGCTGCAAACCTCAACAGCGATCCGCGATCCCCATCTCAAATCTCAAACCTTCAATGCCCCAATCTCAAATCAAGTACCTTTCTTCGCGAAAATAATTGGGTTAACTCTTTTGACACACAAGCAAGCTTTAAATTCGCAGGATAGATCGAAAATCCTACCACTTTCGATTCTTCCTTACGGTAGAGGTAAGGGCCCGATAGCGATTGTTATTCTTAGAACATAAGACAAGGCAGAACATAAGTTAAGCATTCAGGAGAAAGAGAAATGGGAATTATTGCTTGGATCGTTTTAGGACTGATTGCCGGTGCGATCGCCAAGGCTATTTATCCGGGAACTCAAGGCGGCGGTTTTATTGCCACAACAGTTTTAGGAATTGTGGGCGCGCTAGTGGGAGGTTATTTAGGTCAAGTCTTTGTGGGGACTAGCGCGGGAGCTTCCTTCGGAGCATTAACTCTACCCAGCATAGCTTTTGCAGTCATCGGTGCGATCGTGGTACTTTTCATCTGGGGATTGTTAACTCAGCGTGCTGCATAACAAATATTGCCAATTCAGACTCTGCAGATTTTTAGGGTATTCATAAACCCGGTTTCTTGAAGAAACCGGGTTTTTCAGTTTTTCAGTATATCGGACTCGGCGGTTGAAACCGCTGCTACACAAACACTCACGCGACGGGAGCGGGTTGAAGAAACTCGGCGGTTGAAACCGCTGCTACACAAACACTCACGCGACGGGAGCGGGTTGAAGAGAAACTGGGCGGTTGAAACCGCTGCTACACAAACACTCACGCGACGGGAGCGGGTTGAAGAGTAAAGACAAACTTGGCGGTTGAAACCGCTACTACACAAACAAAACCCACCATAAGCGGGTTAAAGACTAAAGTTAATCAATCCGCAAATCGAAAGGTAAGCGAACGTAAATCCCTTGCGGGTCATTCATGGATTTGACAACAGCCAATTCCTCCTGCATTTTCTTAAATTCCGCCGTTAGCGGGTCGAGTTTGGCGGCTGGTTTCAAAACGCGAACCCCTGAAATTCTTTCCAAAATTCGCTCCTCCAAAGTGCGACTTTTTGGATATTCTTCTAACTGCCAATCGTCGCCTAGTTTAGCTTGCTTAGCCGCTTCTCTAACAGCATCTTCAAGCCCGCCAATTTCATCGACTAAACCCAACTGTTTGGCGGCAGTACCAGACCAAACTCTGCCTTGAGCAATTTCTTGCACTTTGTTTTTCGGCAGTTTGCGGGAGTCGGCGACTTTGGTGATAAATCGATCGTAAATGCGATCGACTACTCTCTGAATATTCGCCAATTCTTGAGGATTTTTCGGGCGGGAAACCGTGTTAGTATCCGCAAAGCGAGCGGTTTTCACCACATCCCAAGTTATGCCGTTGTTATCCGCCAACTTTTCGGCATTGAATAGCATCCCAAAAACGCCGATGGAACCAGTAATCGTATTGGCTTCGGCAAAGATTTTGCTCGAACCCATCGAAATCCAATAGCCGCCGGAAGCTGCTAAATTGCCCATCGACACGATAACAGGCTTTTTTTTGCCCGTCAGCGCGACTTCGCGCCCGATGACTTCCGCAGCCGTCACGCTGCCTCCTGGGCTGTTAACGCGCAAAACTACTGCTTTTACGTCGTCATCTTGTCGGATTTTCCGCAATTCTTTAGCAATGCGATCGCCCCCTACTTGAGTCGGGCCGCCTTCCCCGTCTACAATCTCTCCCTCGGCGTAAAGTACAGCAATCTGGTTTTTCTTGTCAGCGCGAGTTGAGTCTTTACTCTCAGCAACTCTCGCGTAGTTTTTCAAGCTAATTTGCTTAAAAGATTTGTCTTCTGCGTCAGTTCCTGTCAGTTTTTTGAGTTCCGCCGCAATTTGATCGAAATATACAACTTTATCAACTAACTTGCTTTTGAGAGCTTCCTCAGCCATCAAAGTTCCGCCATTATCTGCCACCGCTTGCAGTTGCGGCACGGTCAATTTGCGGTTTGGGCCGACAGTTTTCAGGTATTCGCCCCAAATATCTCCGAGCAATTTTTGAGTTTGCTGGCGATTTTCCTGGCTCATTTTTTTGAGCAAAAACGGTTCGACGGCTGACTTGTATTTGCCGACGCGAGTCACTTGCACTCCCACGCCGTATTTTTCCAAAGCACCAGTCCAAAACATGGCTTGACTGCTAAAACCGTTGAGTGTTAGAGAGCCGTAAGGATTGACTGCGATTGTGTTAGCAACGGAACCGAGGTAATAATCTCGCTCGCTCCAGTCCATTTCGTAAGCAAAAATGGGTTTTTTGGCATCTCGGAAACGCTGCAAGGCCGATCGAACTTCTTTGAGATTAGCAAACCCGCTACTGCTAGCATCCGAACTGCCTTCGAGATAAATGCCCACGATTTTGGGGTCTTTTTTCGCAGATTCGATCGCGTCTAAAACAGTCCGCAGCGTCACAGCTTCGCCCGACTCGTCCGAAAGCGCTTCTTGAATTGCCGCGCTCGTGCTGCGGCTCGGTTTGCTATCGGTGATATTGAGTGAAAGGTCTAATACCAATACCGACTTATCTTTAACTTGCGGGCCCGAATCTTTAGACGACGATGCCGCCAGAGCAATTAGCAGTACCAGTCCTCCCAATCCGATGCCGCCTAGCAGCAACAATCCGAGGAAGGTTCCCAGCAAACTTGCACAAGTATATTTTAGGAAATCTTTCATTTAGATAATTGGTTAGTGGTTATTGGTTATTGGTTATTCGTTATTCGTTAGTGGTTATTGGTTATTGGTTATTGGTAGGAACTAACAACTAACGAGTAACGACTAACAACTTTGGTTAGTGGTTATTGGTTAGTGGTTATTGGTTAGTGGTTATTGGTTAGTGGTTATTGGTAGGAACTAACAACTAACGACCAACAACTAACAACTAACAACTAACGACTGCCAACTGACATCCTTCTATCTTAACCTTTCCAAAACCCCAGAATGTTTTAACTCATCCAAGTTAGCGCAGCCTGTACAGAACATCGCTGTGGCAATCTCTGCAATTAAAACTTCCGCTAGCAAGGCACAGGCTGATTCCGATTGCGCTGCTGCTTGCAGAAACGGCCGCGCCAGCCCCGCCACATCCGCGCCGAGGGCGATCGCCTTGGCTGCATCCAACCCGTTTTGCAAGCCTCCAGAGGCAATTAGGGCAACATCTGGCGCTGCGGCGCGGGTGCTGACAACGCACTCGGCTGTCGGGATTCCCCAGTCAGCAAAGGTGGCACCCAAACGGCGCTGCTTGGCATCTGTGGCTCGCTCTCCTTCTATTTTCGCCCAAGAAGTGCCTCCGGCTCCGGCAATGTCGATCGCACTTACCCCAGCCGATCGCAATTTCTGTGCCATTTTCCCTGAAATACCGTTGCCAACTTCTTTAGCAATCACCGGTACTGGTAATTTTTCGCACAATTTAGCAATTTTATCTAGCAGTCCTTTAAAGTTAGTATCACCTTCGGTTTGAACGCACTCTTGCAGCGGATTTAGGTGTAAAATAAGGGCATCAGCTTCCAGAATATCGATAATTTTTTGACACTCTTCTAAACCATAATTATAGTTTAACTGAACTGCTCCGATGTTAGCAAACAGCAGAATATCTGGAGCGCGGCGGCGGACGGCAAATGTAGGAGCTAGTTGAGGATGTTCTACGGCGATGCGCTGGGAACCTACTCCCATTGCGAGTTTGTATTCCTGAGCGACATCAGCGAGGCGATAATTGATTGTCTGGGCTAGTTCTGTGCCGCCTGTCATTGAGGATATTAGCAGGGGAACGGCTAGTTTTTTGCCGAGAAATGTGGATGTTAAATCGATTTGGGCGCGATCGAGTTCTGGTAAACAGCAGTGAGCAAAACGGTAGTTTTCTAGTCCGCTGGTAGTTTCGCGAAATTGTACGTCTTCTTCGAGACAGATCCTGATGTGGTCTGCTTTGCGGGTTTCTGTTTGCGAGGGTGAGGTTAATGGCAAGTTCACAGTGGCTATTTGGGGAGAGAGTTTTGAGTTAGGAATATAGCAATTTTATTTCAGTTTTGAGTGTTTTTTTACCGCAGAGGGCGCAGAGGGCGCAGAGGAGTAGAAAAGAGAGATCGCAAATTCTGTTTTCTGTTGCTATATTATCCTGGAACGGTCATCGGCATTCCATTATCCGAAGGTTTTAATTTCAGTAAAAAAGGCACTGCTTTTTGCACCCATGCTTTGACAGGCGTATAACTTGCCGCGTGTTCTCCGAAAGAAATTTCCAGCATATCGGTGTGAATTATGCCGGGATTCAAAGGAATCGCTGCCATACCTCGCGGGAGTTCTTGGGCGAGCGATCGGGTAAGTCCTTCGATCGCCCACTTGGAAGCGCAATAGGGTGCGACTTGCGGCGAAGTTGACCTTCCCCAACCGGAACTAAAGTTGACAATTATGCCGCTTTTTCTTGCAATCATTGCCGGGACAAAGTGGCGAATCACATTAGCTGTACCTTTAATATTAACATCAATTACCTGAGAAAATTCTTCGCTGCCGACATTCCACAACGGCGCGGAATAATTAGTGATAGCTGCATTGTTAATCAGCAAATCTGGCGGTTGCTGCTTTGCCATAATTTCTGTAGCCCAAGCTTTGACTAGCTCGTCGCTAGCGACATCCAAACAAGTAAAATGATGGGGCGCACGATATTTTTGTTTTAGTTTTTCCACTGCTTGGGAAGAACGGGCGCATCCTAAAACTGTGTGCCCCAATTCAATAAACTTTTCGGTCATGGCAAGACCTAGACCGCGACTGACTCCGGTTATTACAATTAATTTTGTCATAAAGTTGCTGCAATTTTGAGATTAAGTAATAGAATACATATTGACGGGGCATTTAACAAATCATCCCAGGGGGAAAGCATGAAAGTAAAAGCAGCAGTTGCTCGCAGTGCAGGCAAACCTTTGACTGTTGAAACGGTCGATCTAGATGGGCCACGAGATGGTGAGGTGCTGGTGGAAATCAAAGCGACGGGTGTTTGTCACACTGATGCTTATACTCTTTCCGGCGCAGATCCAGAAGGTTTGTTTCCTGCTATCTTAGGCCACGAGGGAGCCGGGATTGTTGCGGAGGTTGGGGCGGGAGTGACAAGTGTCAAAAAGGGCGATCGGGTAATTCCACTTTACACTCCCGAATGCCGCAACTGCGAATATTGTTTGAGCGGCAAAACCAATCTCTGTCAAGCAATTCGCCTGACTCAAGGGCAAGGCGTGATGCCCGATGGCACGAGCAGGTTTTCAATCAATGGCGAGAAAATTTTCCATTACATGGGAACTTCTACCTTTGCTAATTATACAGTATTGCCAGAAATTGCGGTAGCCAAAATTCGCGATGACGCTCCTTTTGAGAAAGTTTGTTTAATCGGCTGCGGTGTCACCACAGGCATCGGCGCTGTCATCAATACCGCAAAAGTAGAACCAGGTTCCAATGTGGTAGTTTTTGGTTTGGGCGGCGTGGGTTTAAATGTAATTCAAGCGGCGCGCATGGTGGGAGCTAACATGATTGTCGGCGTTGATTTGAATTCCGACAAGCGAGAAATGGCGGAAAAATTCGGCATGACTCACTTTGTCAATCCCCGCGAAGTTGAGGGCGATTTAGTGCCTTATTTGGTAGATTTAACCAAAGGCGGAGCTGACTACACTTTTGAATGTATCGGCAACATTAATGTGATGCGCCAAGCCTTAGAATGTTGTCACAAAGGTTGGGGCGTGAGCGTAATTGTCGGGGTAGCGGGAGCCGGTCAAGAAATTAGCACTCGCCCGTTTCAGTTAGTCACTGGTAGGGTTTGGAAAGGCACGGCTTTTGGCGGGGCGAAAGGCAGAACGGATGTGCCGAAGATTGTTGATTGGTACATGGACGGTAAAATTGACATCGACAGCTTGATAACTGAGGTAATGCCGATCGAACGTATTAACGAAGCTTTCGATTTGATGCACAAAGGCGAAGTAATTCGCACAGTTTTGACATTTTAAACAAAACAGGACTTACGCGTGGCAACGTAATTCTGTCACTTACAAGTGTTACAAATAATCTCTAACCTATCATAAAAAGCGTCGAAACTGCGTAAGTCCTAGGAAAGAGCAATAAGTTAACAAAAATGACGAAATTTCCCCACGACCAGTTTGCCAAAGAATATCTTCAAGAGTTATTATCACCTCTCGGACAAGTAGAAACGAGTAAAGATGTCACTGCGGAAGTGAGAGAAATTGATGTTTTCTTTCAACCTACTTCTGTTAATTCTGAATACGCACAAACCTTGGGTTTATTAGGTAAAATAGCAGCGACAGTCGCAATCATTGAACCTTTTCGCAACCCAGTTAATCGTGACGGCATTTTCAGTGGCGTGACGAAATTATTAAATACCAGAGCAGACTTCTTGCGAAAAGCTAATAGAGAAGAGCAACGTTTAGAGTCACGTGAATTACCCTTCTTGTGGATTCTCACTCCCACTGCTTCGGAAACTTTATTAGAAAATTTGGGTTTTCGGATGCCAGAAGAGTCAGAGGGTTGGGGGAGAGGAGTTTATTTTTTATCCAAAGATTGGCGAGTCGGGTTGATCGCGATTCACCAGTTACCTAAGGTTCCGCAGACGATGTGGTTGCGGATGTTAGGTAGGGGTCGGGTACAGCAGGAAGCGATCGCTGAGTTAACTGCTTTGTCTGTGAATAATCCATTGCGATCTAATGCGTTAGAATTATTGTACAACTTGCAAGCAAATCTGCAAGCGAATTTAGCAACTATTCCTCAAGCAGATCAAGAAGATCGGGAGTTAATTATGGCTATAGCACCTCTATTTCAAGAGCAGTTACAAGCAGCAAAACAGCAAGGATTGCAGGAAGGTATTCAACAAGGTAGAGAAGAAGGTATTGAACAGGGAATTGAACAAGGAATTGAACAAGGAATTGAACAAGGATTGGAACGAGGACGACAAGAACAGCAACGCTTAATTCTAGAAAACTTTTTCCTGGTCAGATTTGGGCAATTAGACGAGAAAATGACAGCTTTCTTGTCAACCTTATCGACTTTACCTGCTGCTGAATTTACGATGATATTATTTTCAATATCGATGCTGACAGTAGATGAAGCTGGTCGCCAACAAGCGATCGGATTATTAGCTGAAAATTTTTTGAGAATGCGGGGATATGAATTAGGCGATATGTTGGCAATAGTTATGACTAATCTATTGGCATTGCCGGGAGAAGAATTGAGGTTGTTATTAGATCGATCGCCTCAGTTATCGACAAATGAATTGATAAATTTGTTGGGACAGAGGCGGGAATAGTCCTGTTTGATTTAATCTCAATAAATGCAGGATTTACGTATTATAATAGGAAAGTCAGGGATTGAGATTCTTTGCTTGGCTCACACTGACCAAAAATCATTCTCACTGCGTAAGTCCTATAATTGTGACAATATTTTCTACTCTTTAGCGACCTGGTGAATGGTGTTAAAAACTATCCAACTACAAAAAGAACATGAAAGCTTCGGCGGTAAACTCGGTTTTTACAGCCATCAATCCTCTGCCTGCAACAGCGAAATGAAATTCGCCGTTTACCAACCGCCGCAAGCCAAACATCAACCCGTACCAATCCTGTATTTTTTATCAGGATTAACCTGCACGGAAGAGAATTTTATGGCAAAAGCCGGGGCGCAACAATGGGCAGCAAAATACGGGTTAATGCTGGTGGCGCCCGACACTAGCCCGCGCAATACTGGCATTCCCGAGGAAGACGACAATTGGGATTTGGGAAGTGGTGCGGGTTTTTATATTGATGCGACAGCCACACCTTGGAATTCTCACTATCAAATGTACAGTTACGTTGTGGAGGAATTGCCTAAATTAATTGCTGAAAATTTTCCAGTCATACCGGAAAAACAAGGAATTTTCGGTCATTCGATGGGCGGACATGGAGCTTTAATTTGCGCGTTAAAAAATGGCGATCGCTATCTTTCAGTTTCCGCTTTTGCGCCTATTTGCGCGCCCATGCGCTGCCCTTGGGGACAAAAAATATTTGGACACTACCTCGGCAATAACAAGGAGAGTTGGCGGGCTTGGGATGCTAGCGAATTAGTTATGGAACAGCAATACAAGCGTCCGATTTTGATTGACTGCGGTACTGATGATTCGTATCTAGCTGAGGGGCAATTGTTGCCGGATGTGTTCGCAGCAGCTTGTACAAAAGCGGGACAGCCGCTGACTTTAAGGATGCAGGAAGGTTACGATCACAGCTATTATTTTGTAGCTAGTTTTATTGAGGAACATATGCAATTTCATGCTGCTGTTTTGTGCGAGTAAAATTTGAAAAATAAACCCTGAAGTAGGGTGCGTCAGTTACCAAGATTTTTGCGAAAAACCCAGAATTTCAAAACTGACGCACTCTTCGAATAAATGGTGCGTCATAATTCGACTTTTGGCGATGATTGAGAATTACTACACTGACGCACCTGGAGATGGTTAATTGAGAAGTAGGGTGCGTCAGAGAGAGGTTTTAGCAACAAATTAACAATCTCGAAACTGACGCACTCCTCGAATAAATGGTGCGTCACAATGGAATTAGGAGTGATGATTAATAATTGCTAAATTGACGCACCCTACAATCTTAGCACTTCTCGAATAAATGGTGCGTCATAATTCGACTTTTGGCGATGATTGATAATTGCTAAATTGACGCACTCTACAATCTTAGCACTTCTCGAATAAATGGTGCGTCAGAATGGGATTATGAGTGATGATTGATAATTGCTAAATTGACGCACCCTACAATCTTATTTGAGAGCTCCTCGAATAAATGGTGCGTCACAATGGAATTAGGAGTGATGATTGATAATTGCTAAATTGACGCACCCTACAATCTTATTTGAGAGTTCCTCGAATAAATGGTGCGTCATAATTCGACTTTTGGCGATGATTGAGAATTACTACACTGACGCACCCTACAATCTTAGCACTTCTCGAATAAATGGTGCGTCAGAATGGAATTAGGAGTGATGATTGATAATGGCTAAACTGACGCACCCTACAATCTTATTTGAGATCGATCGCAAATACCCACTTTTTGTACTTGCGATCGCGATTTTCGATGATTCCCGTCAGTTGGTTCAAAATCTTTTCGGTGATTGGTCGGTTTTTGGGCAATTGATAGTTTTCTACTCGGTTAATTGGGGTAACTTTGGCGGCGGTTCCGCACAGAAAAATCTCGTCTGCAATCAACAGTTCTGATTTGTCTACTGGTCTTTCTGTGACTTCTATTCCTAAGTCTCTGGCGATAGTTATCACGCTGTCTCTGGTGATTCCTTCGAGGATATCTTGATCGAAACCTGGAGTCACTAATTTACCATTTCTGGCGACAAATATGTTCATTCCTGAAGCTTCGCTGACTTTTCCTTGGGTGTTCATCATAATTGCTTCGTCGAAGCCGGATTCTACTGCTTCTGTTTTGGCTAAGGCTGAGGTGATGTAAGCGCCGCTAATTTTGCCTCTCAAGGGTAAGCTGCGGTCTTCTTGGCGATACCAAGAACTGATTCTACAGTTGACTCCTGCTTTGGGTAAGTAGTCTGAGAGTTCTAGTCCGTAGACAAAGAAGTCTGTTTCGACGTTGTGCAGTCGGGGGGCAATTCCTAAGCTGGATGTGTAGACGAAAGGGCGGATGTAAAATGATTGTGTTGGCTGGTTTTTTTTGACAAAATCAATGATGATTTGTTGAATTTTGTCGGCGGGTAAATCGCAGTTGAGGAATCGGGCACTTTGACTTAATCTTTGACAGTGGCGGTCTAATCTAAATAGGAGGATGCGATCGGCATTTTCGGGGTCGGGTATTCCTCGCAACCCGCCTAATACTCCGGTTCCGTAGTGCAGTGCGTGAGTGGCTATGGAAATGTTGGCGTCGGTAAATGGGAGAAATTGGTTTTGAAAGTAGGCAATTGGTAGAAAACTATCCATGATTGAAGCTGGCAATGAGTTGGGCTGTCCGCGAGGAATGATGAATTTGGTTATATTACCATAAGTTGGACGATTTGAGACTTGAGATTTGATTGGATTGAGAATGATTGATGAGTGTCGGGCTTTGGCGCTTGGATGCAGTTGTATTCTTTGTTTAAATTATGATGATTGTTTTGTGGTTGTGTCGATCGATAAAATAATCTAAATTGCGGTAGATTTGGTGGATAATTGTTTTGGTTGAGAGTGCGATCGTCTTTGTTGGCGCAGCCTCAGTACGGGGGGCTTTGCTCTGAAGAGGGGACGGATCGCGAAAGCTGGCGCTAACTATTGCTAACAAAAATTAACCCAGGGGTAACTGTGGCACGTAAATGTTTCATCATTGAAATGGGGATGGGTATTGACCAGCACGGACAGGAACCGACTGTAGCCTGTGCAAGGGCTGTACGGAATGCGATCGCCCACAATGCTTTGCTGGGTGTCTGGGAAGTGGCGGGTTTGAGCGATCCAAATCAAATGATTGTGGAGGTTAAGGTGGCTGTTCCTTACCCGGAACAAGTGCGGCCCGATGAGGTATTGGCGGTGCTGCCTTTTGGTAGCAAAACTCTGATTGTCGAGCAAGGGGGGATGGTGGTGGCCGGAAGGGCGATCGCCTCTTTGAATGATAAAAATGATGAAATGCTGATTGCTGTGGCGGCTGTGACTGTTTTTGTGGAAACTGAAGACTAATTAATTTTGTGTTGTTTGAATAAATCGGGGTGAAGCTCGGTCTTCTTCGTGTAGCCCCTGTAGGGGGGCTTTGGTAACGGGCGATCGCACTTTTGTCAAAGCTCTGATTAGACCTCTGGCATAATTATTGTGGAACAGGCCCGAGAGTCTGTTTTTGACTATCTTTTTAGGAGATGTCTACTGAAATGCGCTTGGTTTGACTTTCGCCGTCAACTCCGAAGGCTAACTCAGGGCTATCGGAGTCTAAATCGTGTGATCTGAGATTAACCAGCAGCAGAACGTCTAAGGATCGTGAATTAAATAATTTACACATATTTGTGGGACGGGCGGGAGAGCCCATCCCACAAGAATAATAAAAATTTTAAGTTATTTAATTCTCATTCCTAAGCATAATTACTTGTGAGTGCGATCGGGCAAACCCTGATATAGTAAAGCCAAAGGTACGCCACAGAAAGGTTGTTCTCTAACAAATTTTCCACCGGACATCAACTATGCTGCATCGAATTCTTGCCAAAAGTCGGTATCTAATGTTAATTGCTGTAATCGGTTCTTTTGCAGCTTCTGTGACGCTTTTGATTTACGGTGCCCTGGAAACTATCACTACGATCGCGCACACAACTACAGGATCGATTTCCAGTGAAAACTCAAAAAAACTGATTTTGTCCTGTGTGGAAGTTGTAGATTTGTTTCTGTTAGCCACAGTATTTTACATTACGGCACTCGGACTTTACGAGCTGTTTATTGATGAGCGCATTAAAGTACCCATCTGGCTGGAAATTCACACCATCGACGACCTCAAAACCAAACTCACCAGCGTGATTGTCGTCGTATTGAGCGTATTGTTTCTCGCGGAGGTAGTGAGGTGGAACGGCGCGACTAACATCCTTCCCCTCGGAGCAAGTATCGCTTTAGTAATAGCTTCGCTGACGTATTTTCTGAGTTCGCAGGTCAAAAAAACCAAGTCTGATTAATCCATGTTTTAGCGGGTAAATTACCCACACTTTGCTGAACCAGCCACCAAAACATTTATGTTTACGGTGGCAATAATTTAAATATTACATCTGTCCTAAGATTGAGATAAGTTTTGTCTTAAAAGGCCTTTTAGAGAGAGGAAGTTAGTTGTTTATAGTAGATAAGATAGAATTAGTTTTTAATAATTGAAGACCATTATGTCCGAACAGCAATTTGACACATTACCTTCACAAGCACAAGAATTTCCCCAAGGGGCGCAGCAAATTTTTTAGGCTACTTTTAAGAGCGCTACCGAGTAACATACCCTTTTTATGCTGTAGCAAAAGTGCGTCGCTCGGCTATTCGCCATCCGCGGTATTTGTTTGTGGAGCCGCACCCTAGACAGTCATGGACGATCGAGGGGTTTTTTCCCGGATTTAGTATGAAGTCCTAACTGCAAACCCAGTAGTGTATGGATGACTGATAATTCAAAAAATAGCTCTTGCGACAGATGGCTGCACTATTAATTATTCGATATTTTGAAAACAGTAAACTTTGTTACAGAATTTATGCTCACTTCATCCACTCCTCTAAAACAGGTATTCCACTGCCCGGAAGAATCGGATTTTTACTCGCACTGCTTGGAAAGTTTAGTGTTAAATGCCAGCGACAATTCTCGACTTATCGTAGAGTTTGGTTCTGGTGAGGGAAGTCCAGTTATTAAGTCTTTGCTGAGAACAGATTTTGACGGGGAAATACAGGGATTTGAGCTAAATAATGTAGCTTGGAAAATTGCTCAGTCTCAAATTAAGCAATATCAACTCAGCGAAAAATACAAGGTCAACAATTGTTCTTTTTTTGATTCGCCTTTATACGATTCGGCGGATTGTATAATCTCGAATCCGCCTTATTTGCCTGCGGTGGATAACAAGATTTATCAACCGCTGTTGCACGGCGGGAGTGATGGTTCTACAATTGCTAGAAAACTTTTATCTTTGGGCTGCGACCAAGTTTTGCTGATGGTTTCTAGCTATTCTAATCCTGTGGGTTTGATCGATTATGCTTTGGAACAAGGCTACTCGGTGGCGAATTTTGAGATTGCACCTTTAAATTTTGGCTATTACAGTTCGGAACCAAAGGTGAAAAGCGCGATCGCCAGTCTCCGCAAACAGGGAATGGCTTTTTATTCGGAAAATATCTATCTGCTGGCGGGTGTTTTGTTTAAGCAGCAGCAAAAGTCGCAAAGAGATTTGTCGATCGAGCTAATTCAATTAATGACTGCTTTTTAAAATACAGGTTGGGTTGGGTGCATCTGAGATGTTGCACCATTGTCAGCAACAGGCTGTCCGGCCTGTTCCACAAGAAATACACTCTTTTAGGAACAGGCCGGACAGCCTGTTCCTCAAAGGCTTATTGAGAACGGTGCAATATCTAGGGTGCATCAGTCTCTGACGCACCCTGCGAGATAGCTGTTAATTTTGTTGTGCGGCTTGGATCGATCGCACCACAGCAGCCCCAGCCCGATCGCCGATCGACTTCTCCTGATCGTAGCCCAACACCAGTTCCCACGCTTCCTGCGGGTATTTGTCAGCCAGCGGGATCGCCACTTCATCAAGCATCCAGCGCCCGTGACGTTCGTCTTCGCGGATGTGCAGTTCCCAGTAACCCATTGCAGCTTGCGAGAGGTTCAGCCGCTTGGCGGCGGCGAGATAATTGCGGTAAGCGACGGGCCCGGCTACTTCAAAATAGGTGAGTCCGCCGTTGTAGCGCAGAAAATGGCGCTTGCGTTCGGTAAGCAAGAAGTTGTGGTTGATGCTGGCGAGGACTTCCCAAGGTACTAAATCAAAGTAGGCTTCGGGTTCCGTGCTCATGCCGAATTCTGCCAGCATTTGGGCAAAATAGGTGGAGTGCTTGCGGGCTAAGCGACCGCCGCCGTATTCTTCGATCAGCACCCGCGTCAGGGTTGACTGAATTTCGTTGCCGGCACCGCCGATGATGCGAGAAACCCGGCTGGCTTCGACTAAACCGTCGAAGGAGGCGATCGCCAGCAGGTGTCTGTATCCCGCTTCTGTCATCTGTTCTCGCAAATAGCGGTCGATCTCGGTGAGTTCTGGATCGACATCGGCGGCGGCGCGATCGCGCAGGGCTTGCTTGACATCCTCGATGTTTTGCAGGGCTGCAACGTCGATTTGGGCGCTTTCCCACTCCTGCCAAGATGCTTCGATGCGATCGCGCACGGAACGCAAATAGTGCGATCGCTCGTTGTTGTAGCGGCGCAAATCGTCGTACCAAAATAAGTTGAGTCTGTTGATGCGGTACAGCACGCGCTGCAAGAAGCGGTGGGCGCTATCGTCGCCGTCCGGTTCCTGATAGGCCTGGCGCAGCGCAAAGGCGATCGCACTTTCAAAATCGCTAACAAGTAACGGTTTTGCAGCCACCGTTTTGTCTAAATCATCCACCTCTAATAAGTTGACAAATTGGCGATCGGCTGCTTCATAATTTGGAAGTGCGGGTTGCTTTTTAGGAAGACTCGGCGAGTCGATTTTGGGGAGTAAGTCTGCGGTATTTTGCATGGAATCAAGTTATGTTAACTCAAATTATTGTGCAGCTTGCCAGCACAGCCAACCGTTGCAGATTGCTGAATATTTTTTTTGCTGCTTATTTTCAAGATACCGAATCATTCACCCCGATACACCTTTCTATTGATAGATATTTTTTAGTTTTCCTTATTCTCTGCTTTTGCTTTAGCTAACTAATTACTTCTGACTGTCTCTGGGAGCGATCGAGTAATTGGCGCTAATATTTCAGCGTCTTGTTTAGCAGGCACAGCTTCCCGCCACGCTGTGATACCGCCAGAGAGGAAAGCTAACTTCAAATTAGTTTTTTGCAATTTTTGGTATGCTTTAACCGATCGCCCTCCCCGCGCACAATAAAGTACAATCGTTGGTTGAGGTTGATTGGATTTGACAATCGATCGAGCAATAGCTTGCACTTGCTTGATACCGAATCCAGCTTCAATGTCAATCAGGGGAACCAGCGGACTTTCACCGATGCGATCTTCTGCGTACTCTTCGGGCGATCGCACGTCAATCAAAATCACCGGTTTCAACTTACCTTGCTGCAATTCGGCAACAGTTACTTGTTGAGAATTCCAACTGGCAATAAAAGTAGGGATGTCCATGTGATTGATTAAAGCCATTACAGTCAAAGAACTAATCGCGATCGAACTCAGACCAAGAATTACAGGTAAGGGGCGAAAATAGCGATCGATACCTAGTTTTAACCTGTTATTTAGCATTTTAATTTTTCTGATAAATGGATAGAGTATTTGTCCGAGATAGCCAGCAGGTATCGAATTAGAGACACCATATCGATCGGGCATTTTTTTTGTTGGCATATAGAGGGTGCCAAATAGTAAATCTAACAGCGGCAACTGAACGGCAAAATTTTTGTTGTGGATTTTAGGACTTTTACTGTGATGCCAGTGATGGAATTGCGGCGTGGCGACGAACCATTTGAGCGGGCCAAACTTGATAGTAATGTTAGCATGAATTAAAAAGGCGATCGCCGCCGAATAAAGAGCATAAACCGCAAAAGCTTCCTTAGTAAATCCCAACCAGTAAAGAGGCATCATTTTGCAAATCTGAGTAAAGAGTTGCTCGCAGGGATGCACCCGCACTGCTGCCAACCAATCCATGTGTTCAATGCTGTGATGGACTGCATGAAATTGCCAAAGCCAGGGTACTTCATGCAGCATTCGGTGAGCAATATAATATGCCATGTCGGAAATTACAATTGCTTCTAAAAACTGCAACCAGATTGGTTGAGAGGCTATTTTGCTTTGCAATTCCGGGTTGAGTAAATCAGTCATCATGGACAAGGTTACAGCCACAACAAGAGCGCCAGCTCTGCCAATAAAGTGACCTGTAAAAAAATAGGTAGCATCGGTTGCCCATCCGAGACGGAATATCTTTTGATTGTGCAAGGAAAAGATTCTTTCGAGGGGCATGAAGATGCAAGTTAAGATGAGGAAACCTTTGACTACTTCTGGCATGATTTTTGTTGATATTTACTTGCTCACTTCCACAGTGCCATCACCACAGACAGGACGATCATTCTCAATGATAGGATCTGGCGGTTGGGTATCCCCCGGAGAATTTGCTTCACACAGAATAGCTGTAGTAGTCTTGTCATTGTTAGCTGCTGGGGAAACAGGTACTAAAAATACAGCCCCGACATAGCTACGAAGATTATTGTTGCGAGATACCGCATAACTAAACGCAGCATTTTTGGTAGCTATGGATGAATAGTTATAGTTGGTTGTCTGAGTTTTAATGCCAAGTCCTAAAGCAGAAATAGAATTGCCAAAAGCACTATTTTCCGCAAAAGAAGCTTCCTGACCTTTGTTCATTGAGGAAACATATTGCTTAGCTTGAATCTGCATGGCTTTATACGGCTTACAACGGGCAAATTCAGGGAGGGCGATCGCACTAAGTATCCCAATAATTATCACAACTACAAAAAAGTCAATAATCCGTGAAGTTCCTCCACCAGATTTATATTCATTTATGGAACGCAAATCTGGCTGATAAGTTTTTGCCACAGATTTAAGCTTTTTTATCGATCGCAAATCTTGCCGATCGACTGTTGCGACAGATTTACGTTGTTTGATAGGTTGCAAATTTGTGCGATCGGTTTTTACCAAAACTTTCAATTTTTGGTTGATTTGATTTAGGTCAAGCTTTTCTCTGGGCTGCGGATCGGTTGTGGCGACAGATTTACGTTCTTTTAGGGGTGGCAAATCGGGCCACTCGGTTGTGGCGACAGATTTGCGTTCTTTGAGGGGTTGCAAGTTTGTGCGATCGACTGTGGCGACAGATTTAGGTTCTGTGATGGGTTGCAAATCTTGCCGATGGCTTGTAGTGACAGATTTACGTTCTTTGATGGGCCGATCGGGTTGATAAGTTTTTACCGAAGCTTCCGATTTTTGGTTGATTTGATTGAGTTCAGGCTTTTCTTTAAGCTGCATAATAGTTCTCCAAATGTTTTACACCAGAGGTTTTCAGACGATGATTCGTTTGAGGCGATGTGCGATATTCAGCTTTGAAGTAGCGCCTCTTTGACCTTCGATCGAGGATTTGCCAACCTGGGCGATCGCACTTTCTACCTTATTTCTATTAAATCACGTGACTATTTGAGTTCTCATCGACTTCTCATCGACTTCTCATCGACTTTAGACATCACTGGCATTTAATAGCGCTACTGACTATAATTGAATAAATGATTAGAGGAACAGTAAGTTATGGCTGTGCAGTTGCTCAAAAGACTTTTCACAGTAGAAGAATACCATCAAATGTGTAAAGCTGGGATTCTTTCAGAGGGCGATCGCATAGAATTGATAGAAGGAGAACTTGTGCAAATGGCTGCTATTGGAACTCGTCATGCTTCCTCTGTGAGGCGCTTAGCCAGACTGTGCAGCCAAATTCCCGAAAATTTGGCTACTTTTGACGTGCAGAACCCCGTTCAGTTGAGCGATCGCACTGAGCCGCAACCCGATCTAGTATTGTTACAACCTCGCGCCGATTATTATTCAACCGCCCACCCCCTCCCATCGGAAGTTTTACTATTAATAGAAGTAGCTGACACTTCAATAGATTATGACAGAGACGTGAAACTTCCTATTTATGCCCGATCGCAAATTCAGGAAGTATGGATAGTCAATTTACAGGAAAACTGCTTGGAAGTTTACCGCCAGCCGACTGTTAACGGTTACAGTTTAATGCTCAGGTTTTGGCGGGGCGACAAAGTTTCGCCGCTGGCTTTTCCCGAATTTGTAGTTAGTGTGGATTTGGCGATCGGCTAAATAAGGATTATACCATTTTAGATTTTAGATTTTAGATTTGGGAATGACTTAGTGGATATGGGTTTGAAGTTTGCTTAGAGTTGCATTATTTTTTGATTTCAGGATTATTTGCATTATAGCCGATCGCCAAAATACTCCTGATACAACCGACATCTCGCAATACAATCATTTCCCTCCAATTTCACCAACCCCATACTATTTAACTTAAACCCCAATTCTGACCTCAATCGCACTGGCTGGGAAACACTCACAACCTCTCTCATCGCCTCCATCAATTCCGCATATTTATCTAAATTCCACAAATGCCGCCGCAAATGATCGCTGTAAATTCCCGCTTCAGTAGCTGAAGATTTCACCAACTGATTTAAAGTCACATCTTGACGCGCAATATGATACATTCCCAGCCGCACTAAATAAGGATTTCCGCCTACTAAACCCATTAATTCGGCAATGTCCTCCGCACTCCAATTCAATCCGTGCCGCAGTGCCAAATCTTGCACTTGCTGCCCATCAAACTCCGGCAATTCGATCGGCAATCCCACATTAAACGGCGATTTATTCACATCCAGTGGGATATAAACTTCTGTAGAATGCACTACAATTAAGCGAAACTTTTTCCAGATATCTCGCCGCTTGGCTTCTTCGTGCAAAGCCCGCAACAATCCAAAAAAGTCGTCGGCAATTTCCGGGCATTCAAACAGGCGATCGCACTCATCCAAACCCAATGTCAGAGGCGCTGACGATTCTGACAGTAAATACTGTTCAAAGAAAGCCTTGCAGCACTGATTGCTGCCAATTAAATCTGCTAATTCCCAGCATTTAGGCAACTGTTCCAGCATTTCCAATTCTTGACCGACGCTAGCACAAAACCACTGCAAAAACGTATCTGAATTAGCAAAAACTCTCCTATTTGCTAATTGAAAACTCAGCGCTACTGTCCGAGAACCTTGCTGTTCTGCATGATGCAAAATCCGCGCCATTAAAGAAGTTTTGCCCATCTGTCTGGGAGCTTTGATGCGGATCAGCGCCCCCGGTTGGAGGACGGTTTCATAACAGCGAGATTCGATGGGAGGGCGATCGATATAAAAATAAGAAGCTAAATCTACTTGTCCTCCCGGCAATTCTGGTGCGGCTGCTGGCAAGGGTTGAATTATTGACTGTTTTGTGGTAGGAATATTGCTTAAATTGACAGCTAATTCATGGCCTGGACTGGATTGGGCGATCGCAATTTTTGCAGATATTGGCAACACCTCATCGAGCGCCGATTCCGCCTCAAAATCGGCTATATCGCGCCATTCCTGGCCCAATCCGCGACAAATTTCGATGAAATTGGCATAATCCACAGGTTTGCCATTCAGGAAATGACTGACAGTAGATTGGGCTATCCCTAAATCCTCAGCCAAGATTTTCTGACTGGGGAAGCCATTTCTCAGCAGAGACGATTTAATTGCGGGAATGCACTGGAGACGCAGCCTGAGCGATCGAGGCATTGCTTATAACGATCGAGACACTAAAACCATCATAAATGCCACCGTCCCCAAAGTCGATAAAAAGTCGATGAAAAGTCGATTTAAGACTCAAATATTGAGAAATATCGTTGTTACGGCAAGTCTAGATCCCCCTAAATCCCCCTTAAAAAGGGGGACTTTGAACACTTCCGGTCCCCCCCTTCTTAAGGGGGGGCTAGGGGGGATCGAAATCTAGTAGTCTTGCCAAGATTCTGTAACTACTCCTAAAGTCGATGAAAAGTCGATGAATTCTCGAAGAAGTCACTCACGAACTCAAATAGCGGCCTGATTAGATGAGAAATAACAAGGTTGAATCGCATCAAAACGAGGTAAAAGCATTGTGCATTCTCTCCTAATTTGGTCGCTAGCGTTAGCCACTAATCAACCGGGTTTCGCTTTCACACCGCCGATGTTTTGGTTGCTGCTAGGGGTTGTACTAAGTGCGATCGATCTATTTATCCAAAAAACTCAGCCCCAAAGATACAGGTTTTACGCGCTGATGATGGGAGTTGCTGCTCTAATTTCATCCTTTATTTTGTGGAGAGGATCAGTAGCATTTCAGTTTGATTGGGCGAACGTAATGTATGAAGATTTTGACTGGCAGATATCCTACTGGATGGGAATTTCTCTCGCCCTAAGTATCTGGATTAGACCGATTTTCATTGTTCGCAAAAAGTTTGTAATTCCCGAAGCCACCGCAGCCACAACTATCTCCGAAATTTTATCGGGAGAAATCGGAATGGTGATTTATGAAGGTGCTTCTTGGAAAGCTCGCAATGAAGATTCCCAAGGAATCGCACCCAGACAAAAAGTTTACGTTTTGCGCCGGGAAGGAAACACGCTGATTGTGATACCTGACAGATTAATTAGCAACAGTTAACTGCTTGAGCGGCGATTGAAATCGCTTCTTGTCAAACAAAGTCCGCGCAACGCGAGACTAAGAAATCAACTATCAACTATTTACCAGGAGATTCACTATGTATCAGTATTTTTTGATGGTGTTGTTTGCAATCACTGGAGTATCTTTAGTCAGTAGCGTTAAAATCGTCCGTCAAGGAGATGAAGCTTTAGTTGAGATTTTCGGAAAGTACGATCGCAAAAAACTCGAACCCGGTTTAACATTTCTGATTCCGTTTGTCGAAACAGTCGCTTACAAACAAACTCTGCGCGAGCAAATGTTAAAACTGCCACCGCAACAATGTGCAACTCGCGATCGGGTTTTTGTCACCCTTGAATTTATTGTGTACTGGCGAGTAATTGACTTAGAAAAAGCTTCCTACAAAGTGCAGAATCTCAAGGAAGCGATGTTCAATATGCTGATTCTTTCGATTCGGACTCAGATTGCTCAATTAAGTGTCGAGGAACTTCATACAGCTCGCCATCAACTCAATAATACTTTAGTGGAGGAGTTGGATACAACCACCGATCCGTGGGGTGTGAAGTTTACGAGGGTGGAGTTGCGCGATTTTGCGATCGGCAGTAAAGCGATTAAACCCGAATATTCCGACAAAAAACAAGCACAAAAGTTGCGATATTAGGGATTATTCTTACCTACTCCTCCTCGTTCCTCCTCGTTACCAGGCTCCGCCTGGTGACGCAGATCCAGAGGCTCTGCCTCGCTGCATTTAATTGAGATTTTAGGACTAAAGTCCTGACTACAAACAAAGAGGATGCAATACCATGAGTCCCAAAAAAAATCTGTTATCTAACCTTTCACTTTATCGTTACGAATGCTTGCTGTTTTTAATCTACGTCGGAGTAATTGGCGTGCTAGCTCGCCCCTCATTTATTAATGAGGTAATTCTGGAAATTCCCTCGGAACCAAAACAGTATGTTAGCTCAATGAACAGAGAGCAGAAAGCCTATTTTGCTCAAAAAAATACTTTGGCTAATTCGGTTGAAGCGTTGGGAATAGGCATTCAAACTGAAACCCCAAATTACAAGTATTTAGTTCGCGCCACCAAGCAAGCAGCATTTAATTACGGAGTATCCAAGCACTCAAAAAGTATAAGTTATGTCGGCGGTGTCTTTGTATTTCCTGCTAAAGAAGTTGAGCCAAATGCTGCAAAAGATGAACTCAAGACATTAGCCATATTGTGTAAAGCTGATTCTCCCGGTTCAATTCAACCGCCAGAACCCACTTATCAAAATGGTAAAACTGCTTGCGGTAAAGGCACGACAGCAGTAACAGAATAATCGAATTCTAGGGCGGATAATGACAGCAGATTACAAACTCAAATCGGCATTTAATTCACTTTTTGAGGACTAAAGTCCTTACTACAAACAAATAGGAGACTAATACCATGCGTCAAGAAAATTCTAAGCCAGTTAATGGTTGCGGATGTTTAGTGCTTTTAATGTGCATTGGAGTATTGACCGCGATCGCTCTACCATCTTATCTGAGTAGTGTAAATGGTGGTAAGCAATCGGAAGGCAAACATTATATTAGTTTTATGAACAAAACTCAGCAAGCTAAATTTGCAAAAAAAGGTGCTTTTAGCGATCATATTCCTGATTTAGGACTTGACATTGAAACAAAAACAAAATGGTACAAATATTCAATTCGCGCTACTGATAAGGCAGCCTTTAATTACGGAGTATCCAAGCAAGAAGGACCTAAAAGTTATGTCGGCGGTGTGTTTGTAGTTCCTGCTAAAGCAGTTGAGCCAAATGCTGCTCAAGATGAAATGACAACAACATCCATCTTGTGCGAAACTGATTCTGACGGTACAATTAAACCAGCAGAACCAATTTATCTAAATGGCAAAGTTATTTGCGGTAAAGGCACAACACAAGTGACCAAATAATTCAACTATAGGCAAAATTATGACAGTCGATTACCAATATCAAATCGGCGGCAGTCTCCCGCAAGATGCGCCTACCTATGTGGTGCGACAAGCTGACTCGGAACTTTATCAAGCCCTGAAAGCGGGAGAGTTTTGTTATGTGCTCAATTCCCGACAAATGGGCAAATCTAGTTTGTTGGTGCGAACTGTACAAAAGCTCTCGGCTGATGGCGTTGCTTGTGCTACGATCGACCTTTCGGACATTGGCAACCAGCAAGTCTCCCTCGACAAGTGGTACGGCGGTGTCGCTTACAAACTTTTGTGCAATTTCAACCTGTTTAACGCAGTCGAGTTTATGACTTGGTGGCGGGAGAGAGAATTGATGTCCCCAGTCCAACGTTTAGGAGAGTTAATTGAAGAGTTATTGCTGGTAAAGATTTCTCAAAACATTGTCATTTTTATTGATGAAGTTGATAGCGTTCTCAGTTTCAAAGAATCCCTTGATGATTTTTTTGCCTTGATTAGATCGTGCTACAATAAACGCGCTCACAAATCAGAATATCAGCGGTTGACATTTGTGTTGCTGGGAGTCGCTACGCCGTCGGATTTAATTAGCGATGCCACTCGCACGCCGTTTAATATTGGTCGCGCGATCGAACTTCAGGGTTTTAAGTTACACGAATCTTTGCCTTTGGTCAAGGGGTTTGAGGGTAAAGTTGACAATTATCAAGAAGTTTTACAAGAGATTTTGGAGTGGACGGGTGGTCAACCGTTTCTGACTCAAAAGCTTTGTAAATTGATTGTTCAAGGGCAGGAGTTAGGAAGAAGGACTGAAGTCCTTACTACGAACCGATTGTTGATTGGGGAGATAGTGCAATCTCAGATTATTAATAATTGGGAAGCTGCTGATGAACCAGTGCATTTGAAGACAATTCGCGATCGCCTCCTCAGAAATCAGCACCGCGCTAGTAGATTATTAGGACTATACCAAAAAATATTGCTCGTTTCAGAACCCCCCTTCTTAAGGGGGGCTGGGGGGATCGAAAAAATATTGCCTGTTTCAGAACCCTCCTTCTTAAGGGGGGCTGGGGGGATCGATGCCGATGATACTCCAGAACAAACTGAACTGCGCCTCAGCGGATTGGTGGTAAAACGAGGTGGCAAATTAACGGTAAATAACCGCATTTACGCAGCTATATTTAACCAAAACTGGGTAGAAAAAGCTCTTTGCGACTTGCGGCCCTACGCCGAATCTCTAACAGCATGGATAGGATCGAATTGTCAAGATGAATCTCGATTGTTGCGCGGTCAAGCATTGCAAGATGCGCGAGAATGGGCTGCTGGTAAAAGTTTGAGTACCCAAGATTATCATTTTTTAGCGGCTAGTCAAGAGGCAGAATTTACTCAATTGCGCGATCGCGAACAACTAACTCAAGCAGAAATAGAACTGTTGCGTCGGGAAAAACAGTTATTAGAAGAATTAGCCGAACAGCAAAAACTTAGAAAAGCTACTCAACTTAAACTCTGGCGCGAACAAAGACTTAAAGTACAAATTTTCACGGTAAGTTCAGCATTACTGATTTCTATCTTACTTGTTGCTTTTTGGATTAAACCTTCAATTGAGGAACGAAATCACAAAATCCTGACTCTCAGTTTGTTTTCCGAAACCCTATTTGCAGCGGATAAAAAACCTGAAGCTTTAATCGAAAGCATTAAAGCAGTTCAAGAAATGAACCGATCGCTAGGAGTGACATCAGATATCCAAGTTAGGATTTTAACTGCACTAGAACAAGTTGTTTACAGTTTTAATAAACGCCTAATTCTTTTGAATTCAGCCAATAAGTTAGCTTTGGTTGTTTTTAGCCCAGACAGTCAAATGCTGGCAATAACTAACGAGGATAGGACGATTAAAATTTGGCAGACAAACGGCAGCTTGAAAGCTGTGTTGAAAGGTCATGATGCTCGAATTGTCAAGGTAAGTTTTAGTGCGGATAGTCAGAGGCTGATTTCAGTTAGCGACGATCGTGTAGTTAAAAATTGGCAGGTTGATGGCAAGCTAATTGAAACTTTCAAGCAAGAGAAAAACCAAGTAAAAAATGACGATTTTAAGCAAAACAATCAAATAACTGCCTCAGTCTTAGGCGAGAAAGATGTGAAAATTTTGAGCTCAAACGGTAGACTAATGAGTATGTTTAAACATCCCAGTCAAGTTGCAAATATTAATTTTAGTCCCGATCGCCAAATACTGGTATCGGCGAGTGCAGACAAAATGGTGAGACTGTGGAAAATTGACGGTACATTGCTCAAAACTTTAAAGGGACACAAGAGTGCAGTTTGGAGTGCGAGTTTTAGTCCAGATGGCAAGACTATCGCTAGTGCGGCTGCCGATGGTACTGTGATATTGTGGAATTTGAATGTGGATGATTTGCTGGCGCAGGGTTGTAATTTAACTCGCAATTCTCTTCAGGTTAAGTCGGTGCTTACTGAAAGCGATCGCCACTTGTGCGACGAAATTATAAATCAGCAAAAAGTGCGATCGCCTATCCACAAGCCCTAGCTGGCAAAGATTAATCGATCGCCATAAGTACGCTAAAAATAGCTAAACTTGGTAGCACATAATAGGCAATAGGTGAGCCCGAGCGGTGTATTCTATTCTCGAACAAAAATATCAGCATCTGGAAAAAGAGTTAAGGGGCGGCGCGATCGCCCTGGGCGGAATTTTATGCACCGGTACTCTCTGGTATTGGCAGATCGAAAAATGGTCTCTGCTGGATGCGGCTTACATGACAGTATTTACCTTAGCCACTGTCGGCTACGGCGAAATTCACCCCCTCGGCAGACGCGGGCGAATGTTTACCATGTGCCTGATTTTAATGGGTGTCATGGTGATTGGTTATATCGTTAACCGCTTTACAGAAGCGCTGATCCAAGGCTATTTTCAAGAAGGAGCAAGAATTAGGCAGCAGCACCGTTTGGTAGATTCTTTGGTGGGGCATTACATTCTCTGCGGTTTTGGCCGCACTGGGCGGCAGATTGCCTTGGAATTTGAGGCCGAAAATATCCCTTTTGTGGTGGTAGATTCGGCGGTACAGTCGATTGAGGCTGCTTTGGCGCTGGGATACACAGCGGTGCAGGGAGACGCGACACTCGATGAAACTTTGCTGAATGTGGGGATCGATCGCGCAATTTGCATAGTAGCAGCTTTGCCCTCGGATGCGGAGAATTTATATACTGTGATGTCGGCGAAAACTCTGAATCCGAAGGTACGGGCGATCGCCCGCGCCACCACAGAAGAAGCCGTCAAGAAGTTACAGCGGGGCGGCGCAGATGCTGTCGTATCCCCCTACATTACGGGCGGAAAACGCATGGCTGCGGCTGCTTTGCGGCCTCAGGTTATGGATTTTGTGGACGGCATTTTGACAGGAACCGATCGCTCTTTTTACATGGAAGAATTTCTGGTAGATCCTAACAGTTGCGTGTACGTCGGACAAACTTTGAGAAATGCAAAACTGCGATCGCAATCGGGGGCTTTGGTGTTAGCAATTCGGCAGCGTGAGGGCAATTTGATTGTCGGGCCAACTGGAGAAACGGCGATCGAAGGAGGAGATAGGTTGATTTGTTTGGGCACCGCCGAACAATTGCGCGCCCTGAATCAAATCCTCAGTCCCCTGAGTTTTCGCGTACCGCGGCCGAGGAAATAAAATGAATTAATCAGGACTAAAGTCCTGACTACAAACCTAATTAACCGTTAATTTTATTGCTTTGGTTTGGCAAAAATGGCCCAAACCCAGAGCCGATGGCGGGATTTGAACCCGCGACCGACCGATTACGAATCGGTTACTCTACCACTGAGCTACATCGGCAAGACGACTTTCAATAATAGCACAAATTAAAAAAAAAGCAATGAGTTGTATAATTTTTATTAAAAATTCCACAACTCAGGACTTGAGAAAGCTGGGCTGTAAAAATCCCGTTTGTGCTGAAAAATCTGGCTGACGATCGACTCGCACAGGCCCAAACCTGGTTTTTGATCCCGCAGGCGAACGGCAATAAACTTGTTAAACGGCAAGTTCTCCGTCTGTTGAGCCGGCTATGGCCCCGGAATAAACCAAACCCCGCTGCATATCCAGCGTCAGCATAGTGCCGTCCCGAATTACCCGCATCGCATTCTCCACGCCCACCATCACCGGCACGCCCAAGCGCAACCCGATAATTGCAGCGTGAGAAGTCAAACTGTCCTCTTCAGTCACCACACCGGCTGCTTTGCGAATCATGTCCACAAAATCGGCGCTAGTGCGCTGCACTACCAAAATGTCTCCGGCGTGGAAATTCGACACATCTGCTGCAGTGCGAGCAACTCTGGCCATCCCGCTTACCGATCCCAAACCGACACCGGTGCCTTTGCCTAAAACGGCTGTGACTATCTCAACTTTGATCAAATCCGTCGATCCGGCCACCCCTTGCAAAGTACCGGCGGTCATCACCACTAAATCTCCGTCGGACAATAATTTTTTTTCTTGGGCGACATTGATCGCAGATTGAAATGTCTGGCCGGTGGAGGGCAAATCTAGCACCAACAGGGGTTTGACTCCCCAGACTAATTGCAGTTGTCGGGCTACGTCTACGTGAGGAGTAACTGCCAAAATTGGAGTTTTTGGTCGGAACTTCGAGACGTTGCGGGCTGTCGAGCCGGTTTTGGTCAATGTCATGATGGCGGCGGCGTTTAGCTGTTCGGAGATTTGGCTGACTGCTTGGCTGATGCCGTTGGGGATCGATCGACCAACATCTTCTACATTTCTAATATTCCGCTTAATGCCTTCTCTCTCCATCCGCACCGCAATTCTCGCCATTGTCGCCACCGCTTCGACAGGGAAGTCGCCCACGGCTGTTTCGTTCGAGAGCATCACCGCGTCAGTTCCGTCCAGAATCGCGTTGGCAACGTCGGAAATCTCGGCGCGGGTAGGACGGGGGTTTTTCACCATGCTGTCGAGCATCTGGGTAGCGGTAATCACCGGAATCCCCATGCGGTTGGATGTGGCAATCAAGCGCTTTTGCAAAATCGGCACGTCTTCGGCGGGCAGTTCCACTCCCAAATCGCCGCGGGCGACCATCACGCCGTTGCAAAGGGCGAGAATTTCTTCCATTTGTTCGATCGCCTCGTGCTTTTCGATCTTAGCAATCACCGGTACTTGCTTGCCCGCACTGGCAATCAATTCTTTGATTTCGAGCATATCCTGGGGATTGCGGACAAAGCTCAGGGCCACCCAATCGACACCTTGGTCGAGGCCGAACATTAAATCTTTGCGGTCTTTATCTGTGAGCGCCTTAATTGACAGGTACACTCCCGGAAAATTCACGCCTTTGTTGTTGGAAAGTGGCCCGCCGACGACAACGCGGCAGTAGAGTTCTCCCGCGCCGGGGTCTACTTTTTCCACGCGCATTTCCACTTTCCCGTCGTCTAGCAAAATCAGCGCTCCTTCTGGGACTTCCGAAGCTAGGGGTTCGTAGGTGACGGAGGAAATCAGCTCTGTGCCGAGTACCGGGCGGCTGGTCAAAATGAAAGGAGCGCCGTTTTTGACAGCTATAGAGCCTTTTTCAAAGCGCCCCAAACGAATTTTTGGCCCTTGGAGGTCTTGGAGGATGGCGACTGGCTGGTTGAGTTCAAAGGAGGTTTGCCGGATTAAGCGAATGCTGCGAAGGTGGTCATCTTCTGTTCCGTGGGAAAAGTTGAGTCGCAAAGTTGTAGCACCAGCTTCTATGAGGTTTCGCAGCACTTGTGGGTTGGATGTGGCAGGGCCAATGGTGGCGACAATTTTAGTTCGGCGTAGGGCTTTTGGCAATTGCATCAGCGGTGTTCAGGGGAGGCGGGTGGAAAGACAGTCGGTGGATTTGAGATTTTAGATTAAATGATTGAAGAATCAGAGATTTACTCTACAGATGAATCTGGGAGCGGAAACTCTTAGTCTAAAATTTGGGGCACTATCGCGACTCCTGTCGGAAACTTGTATCCGTTTTTGGTGGGGTCAAGATGCCTCTACTACAAAAACTCTATCATTGTGTCGATCGAATTTGCGATCGGGGGAACTTTTAAATATCCCCTCTACACAAGTTTGTCAAGTTTCGGGTCAAACAATTTAAAATTTGGGATTTGAGATTTGAGAAGCGGCCCCGCGTACCGACGAGTTTGAGTGCACAGAAATCTCAAAACTTTGTGCGCGCCATATTAGATTCAGTTTTTTTACGAAAGTTTACTATTGACAGAGTTGTATCTTATACTACGCAAGGGTGAAATATTAAGGAGTGTTAACAAAGATGTCGGAGGCAGGACGGCCGCTGACAGTGCCGAAAGAGTTTCTGAGTCCTCCCGGTGACTTCAATCCGACGCTGCTGCTGTTTTTGAGTGCCGTGGGGATTATCGGAATTTCTTTTATGGGTTTCTGGTTTTGGGAATGGCCCCAATGGTGCTGTTTTTCATTGAATGTGTTGGCTTTGCACATGGCTGGAACGGTGATTCACGATGCGTCTCACAATGCAGCCCATCGCGATCGCACGATGAATGCTATTTTGGGACACGGTAGCGCCCTGATGTTGGGCTTTGCGTTCCCGGTGTTTACGCGGGTACATATGCAGCATCACGCCCACGTTAACGATCCCGAAAACGATCCAGACCATTATGTTTCGACTGGCGGGCCTTTGTGGTTGATTGCTGCGAGGTTTTTTTACCACGAGATTTTCTTTTTCAAGCGCAAGTTGTGGCGAAAGAATGAACTGTGGGAATGGTTTTTCAGCCGCTTGTTTGTGATTACGATCGTGTATATCTCGATTCAATACGACCATTTAGGTTACGTGTTGAATTTTTGGTTTTCTCCGGCTTTGGTGGTGGGGTTGGCGTTGGGGTTATTTTTTGATTATTTGCCGCACCGTCCGTTTCACGATCGCGATCGTTGGAAAAATGCCAGAGTATATCCTAGTCCAATTCTGAATATCTTAATTTTGGGACAGAACTATCATCTGATCCATCATTTGTGGCCTTCAATTCCTTGGTACAATTACAAGCCAGCTTACGAAGCTGTGAAGCCGCTGTTGGATGAGAAAGGTTCTCCTCAAAGTTTGGGAATATTGGAAGGGAAAAAGGACTTTTGGAGTTTTATATATGACATCTTTTTAGGGATTAGGCTGCATCGCAAGAAAGCCACTGATTAATTAAAACCCGGTTTCTTTGAGAAGCCGGGTTTTTTTGTAGTTTATGAGTTTTGGGACTTACGCATCAAAATCAAAGAAACCGGGTTTTTCGGATTTTTGTCGGCTGTAAGGGTATTCTCGAAAAAACCCGGTTTCTGACACCCTGCGTCAGTTTATCAAGGAGGCGGTTGAAACCGCGTCTACACAAACGATGTCCGCCTGCGCGGACTTTGAAATAATACCAAATCCAGTTTATGAAGGAGGTGGTTGAAACCGCGTCTACACAAACGATGTCCGCCTGCGCGGACTTTGAAATAATACCAAATCCAGTTTATGAAGGAGGTGGTTGAAACCGCGTCTACACAAACGATGTCCGCCTGCGCGGACTTTGAAATAATACCAAATCCAGTTTATGAAGGAGGTGGTTGAAACCGCGTCTACACAAACGATGTCCGCCTGCGCGGACTTTGAAATAATACCAAATCCAGTTAATCTTTAGTCCGCGCAGGCGGACTTTGACTGTGTAGCAGCGGTTTCAACCGCCTGGTGTCTTGGCTATCAGATGCCGAAAAGGCAATCATTAAAGTTTCAATCCCCTCTCGGGGAAGTGGTAAAGGAGACCAGCTAACGACCAAGTTGGAACGTTTGCTACAGGAGTGGGGTTTCAATCCCCTCTCGGGGAAGTGGTAAAGGAGACGGGTCAGACACAATTGTGTGTTACCCATCGGGATTCCGCAAGTTTCAATCCCCTCTCGGGGAAGTGGTAAAGGAGACACGGCACACCCACCATTCTAAATATGGATTCCTCTCTAGTGTTTCAATCCCCTCTCGGGGAAGTGGTAAAGGAGACGGTCTAACAGTTTTTTCCGCATTCCTTGAAGCAGTAGGTGTTTCAATCCCCTCTCGGGGAAGTGGTAAAGGAGACAGTCAAGTTCTGACAACTCAAGTTCTGACAACTCAAGTGTTTCAATCCCCTCTCGGGGAAGTGGTAAAGGAGACTGAACCTATGTCTCTGGAGGAAACCGCAGACCTCTACCGGTTTCAATCCCCTCTCGGGGAAGTGGTAAAGGAGACGAGTGAAAAAATGAGTCAAACGCAAGAAGAAACCCAAAGTTTCAATCCCCTCTCGGGGAAGTGGTAAAGGAGACTTTTATTGACGAGGAAGGCTATGAACCCCCAAATTGTTTCAATCCCCTCTCGGGGAAGTGGTAAAGGAGACCTTGAGTTTCTCGCTTTTAAAACTACTACCTCCCTTGAGTTTCAATCCCCTCTCGGGGAAGTGGTAAAGGAGACCTATTCGATGCTCCTGTCACTCCCTAGTTTCAAAAAGAGAAGTTTCAATCCCCTCTCGGGGAAGTGGTAAAGGAGACTGTTCCCTATCCTGGCCAACAGTCAGGACCTTCTTGTTTCAATCCCCTCTCGGGGAAGTGGTAAAGGAGACAAAATACGGGAATGACGAACCATACCGCAATACTGTTGTTTCAATCCCCTCTCGGGGAAGTGGTAAAGGAGACGATAGCGTGCCTGGGCGCGACGCCCCTGGCGCACCACCTGGTTTCAATCCCCTCTCGGGGAAGTGGTAAAGGAGACTCAACATTTTTGTTTGTAATGCAGGATTCTAATTTAGAGTGTTTCAATCCCCTCTCGGGGAAGTGGTAAAGGAGACTGTTCGTCCAGGAAGCCTTACCCAGAAAGGGTTTCAAGCCTCAAATCGACGCACCTTTTTTTTGTTGTCAATAAGAGGGTAAAATCAGCAATAAGCTCAGTTGCTGGCAAGCCGTAACCCTTGCTATGAGAGTCATCGACGCACCTCAACGAGAAAATCAGGGTTTGACCGATCGCCCGAGGTGCGTCGATTGACATTCTGCGACACTGAAACTAGCTGCAGATCCCAAAAAAAACTATGCAATTTTCAAAATTCTGGAGCGGTTTTTGCAACTCGCACACTCACCAACATACACCTTAACTTGCAACTTGTCAACCCCTTGAGAAAGAAATCTGCCGATCGCCCTTTATGAATTGTCCGGGCGATCGACTTTCACCATCGCCAAATCTACTTTTCCCCAGCCGCAGCCACCGCCAAATTCCAATCCGGCCGCAAATTTTGAGCTCCCCGCAAATAAGGATGATAAATTTCAACCTGTGCCGGCCAATTGACGTGAATCAAGAACCGAATGCAGCGCGGTAAAGAACCCTCAACGTGCATTTGCTGGACATCCAACAAAGGAACATTGCACCAGTGAGGACGTTCGCGGGCGATCGCGGCCGGAAAGATAGCATCTAAATCGCGAGTAGCAGAAAACGTAGCACTAATAATTAATTCTGGATTAATATCATTTTTTGCTTCTAATTCATCTAACAATTCTCTCACCGCTTCTCTAATTGCTGCCACCGAATTATCGCTAGCAGTAGTTGCCCCGCGAATCGCCCGCACTTGCCACTCCACGCCAATATTTTTCATGTTTTTGTTAGTTGTTAGTTGTTAGTCGTTAGTCGTTAGTTGTTAGTCGTTAGTTGTTAGTAGGAATTGGTAATTCGGAATTAGAACCAAAAAATAACAAATAACAAATAACTGCCAACACCCCACTGCCATTAGTTGTTATTCGTTAGTCGTTAGTTATTAGTTGTTAGTTGTCAGTAGTAATTGGTAATTCGGAATTATAACCAAAAAATAACAAATAACAAATAACAAATAACAAATAACAAATAACAACTAACAAATAACTGACTATTAAATCACGGGCGATACAGCCACAGCGGTAAACCGCTAGTAGACATCTCAAATTCCAGCAAATTCTTGTAAGCTGAAATTCCCGATGTATCCAGACTACTCCCCAAGACCCGATTTAGGAAAGGTTTTGGCTTTTCTAGGGTGCAGCATTCGGTTTTTTCCGGGTCGAGGCCGGCGAGTTCGGCTGTCCAGCGGCGAGCGTCCTCTTCTGTTCCGAGCCGATCGACCACACCCAATTCTAAGGCTTGCTGACCGCTAAAAATGCGACCGTCGGCAAAAGTTTTGACTTTTTCAACCGGTAGGGAACGGGCTTCGGCAACGGTTTCCACGAATTGCTGGTAGGTAGTGTCGATTAAGTCTTGCAGAATTTGCTGTTCGGGTTCGGTCAATTGTCGATCGAATGCCAAGATATCTTTATACGGCCCGGATTTAATCACCTCAAAAGAAACGCCGACTTTTTCTAGCAGCCCTTCTATATTGTTACCCCGGATAATCACCCCGATGCTGCCAGTAATTGTACCGGGATTGGAAACAATATGTTGGGCTCCCATGCCGATGTAGACTCCGCCAGAAGCTGAAATATTGCCGAAACTGGCGACTATTTTGATTTTTTCTTGCAAGCGCTTGAGGGCGCTGTAAATTTCCTGGGAATCGCCGACTGTCCCCCCAGGGCTGTCTATCCGCAGCAGCAAAGCGGGAAATTTGCGTTCTTCAACAGTTTTGAGGGCTTCGAGAACTCGTTTGCGAGTTTCTCCGGCAATGGCACCGGTGACTTCGATGCGGGCGATTTGTTTGCGGTAGCGGGGCTTGAATGGCCAAATCATGGGCAGTTTACAGGCAATGTATGAAATTTTGTAGCTAACTTATAGTGTGCCTTATCGATCGGGGTAGATGTTGCGATCGTGTTCGCAACAGGCCCGACAGCCTGTTCTAGATTCTCAGCAACAGGCTGTCGGGCCTGTTCCACCTTGATTTTGTGGAACGGGCATCTTGCCTGTTCTAGATTCTCAGCAACAGGCTGTCGGGCCTGTTCCACCTTGATTTTGTGGAACCGGCATCTTGCCCGTTCTAGATTGCCCGTTCGATCGCACTTAACCCAACATCAATAATATATAATTGTAAAAATTGCTTAACAAATCTACATTATTTTTCTGAGAGCAGCTCTCATCAATCATTTGGAGTCCCCGCCATGCAGCTAAAACTGACCGGTTCTAAACTACCTTTTGCCCCGCTGTTGCTAATTGCGCCGTTTTTCCTGTGGGGAACGGCAATGGTAGCCATGAAAGGAGTCATGCCACACACGACACCCCTGTTTGTAGCATTTGTGCGTTTAGTACCTGCGGGCGTGTTAGTTTTGTTGGCGGCGGCGCTGATGGGAAAACCGCAGCCACAGGGCCCGAAAGCTTGGCTGTGGATTTCACTGTTTGCTGTAGTTGACGCTACTTTGTTTCAAGGCTTTTTAGCCGAAGGTTTGAACAGAACCGGTGCGGGTTTGGGTTCGGTGATGATTGATTCTCAACCGCTAGCTGTGGCGATTTTGTGTTTGTGGTTGTTTCAAGAAAAAATTGGCTTTTGGGGCTGGTTGGGATTAGTAATTGGCGTGATCGGCATCAGTTTAATTGGGTTGCCGGATGGCTGGATTTTGGGGCTGTTTTCTCCTGAAAGCGCGCAGGTTTCTGCGGGTATCGAAAGTGTGTTTCAGGGTGGGGAATGGTTGATGCTGTTGGCGGCTTTGTCGATGGCTGTGGGTACGGTTTTGGTGCGCTGGGTTTGCCGTTATGTTGACCCGGTGGTGGCGACTGGCTGGCACATGATTTTGGGCGGTTTGCCACTGTTGGCAATTTCGGCAGCAACTGAGTCCGAACAGTTTGTAAATATCGATTTTTCGGGATGGATGGCGTTAGCTTATTCTACTATTTTTGGGAGTGCGATCGCCTACGGTTTATTCTTTTATTTTGCTTCCAGCGGCAGTCTCACAAGTTTAAGTTCTCTTACCTTTCTTACCCCGATTTTTGCTTTGCTGTTCGGCAATTTGTTGTTGGGCGAGGTGTTGAATCCGCTGCAATCGATGGGGGTGGGGCTGACTTTGGTGAGTATTTATTTGATTAATCAGAGGGATACTTTGGCGGAAAAATTGGGAAAAGGCCGGAAGAGTGCAGCGAATTCTGAGGAGAAAGTGCAGTTATTAGAGTCGTCGGAGTTGAATGCAGTTGAATTTCCCGTGCAAGTTCGGGCTACAGAATTGGAGTCGGAAGTTTAGGGATTTGGGAAATTTAGGGAGAATTGGTTAACTCTTGAATTAACTGATTTGGAGTTACAATCCTAGGAGTAGTAACCGGAAAATCTCGCGGGTTGCGGGTGACAATGGCATCAATTCGATTGATTACAGCAGTGCTGTACTGAATCGCATCTTCAAAATCCTTGAAGTTGCAAGTTAATGCCATTGAAATAACAGAGTTATCTACTGTTGCGACTTGACAAAATGTGGCTATATGTCTCAAAAACTCAAGCGTTGAATCTCGACTTTTAACTTTACGTATGATGTAGTAAAGGTCGCCAAAAGTAGAGGCTGAAATATAGCCTTCTAGGTGTCCCTGTTCAACAAAGGACAAAACTTGTTCGCTTTCACCAAAAAATTGCTGTCGTTCGAGGGCGATATCTAAGATGATGTTAGTATCTAGCAAGATTTTCATAGATTGTGTTTCTCCTTCAAAGCTTCCCATCTAGCTTCCTCTGCATCGAACTCAGGCGAGACAGGCTGAGTATTCTCAAACCAGGCTTGCAAAGCCTTGATTTTAGTTTTTACTTTTCTTTTGGGATTTGCTTCCTGCGACTCAACTACTAACTCTGGGGAACTGACAACCGCATCAGCTACCGGCCAAACGATGATTTCTACATCTCCCGGCGGCATATTCACGGGTTCCACAACTACCAAGTTGCCAGTTGCATCGATTTTACCTCTAAGTTTGTATGCTTGCATGGTAATCTCCGATAACTATGTTTCTATTATATGACATAAAAATTTGGCAAGTTCCTCTGCAATCAATCCAAAACTAATCATATTAAAAATTCTTAGGAAGTCCGCCGATATAACCTCTCAAAAATGCCTCTGATAATTTCACAAGTTCTTGTCCCTCCAAAGGTTGAGGTTTGAGAATGCCTGTAGCTTTAGTATAGCCTAATTGGTTGCGGGAAATTGCAAACAGCCGCTGTTCATCATCATCTAAATCCAAACCATCCAAAACTGCCGGGTTGTGAGTTGTTAAGATGACTTGTTTATCATTCTTTTTTGCTAGTTCGACTAATTCTTCGATTAATCGGCGGCATAATCGAGGATTGAGGGAAGCGTCAATGTTGTCAATTGCAAAAAAATTAGGCGTGAGTTCGCTAATAAATAAAGCAAAGTAAAATAGCAAAAATAAAAAGCCTTCATTAGAACTTCTTTGGTCAAAGTAAGCTAAATCTGGATCTAAGTATCTATCTTTAATTTGAAGTGAGTTTTGAATACTTGATAAATTTGGAGGAGATTCAAAATCTTGAAACCAATCTATCAGTTGCAGCTTTTTTTGAATTTCATTAAGCTGTTCCTGGTTGTCTGAATTCAAAAATTTTAAAAGTTTAAACAAGCCTTCTCCATTAATCCCTAATGGTTGAATTTGCCCTTCTTTTTCAAAAGTACGTAAGGCGATATTTTCAGGAGAGTAAATGATAAATTCCTGTATTTTAAGTGTTTTGATATTTGTTTTGCGGATAAATTGATATTGTCGATCTCGGCTGTCTAAAAAACTATTATATTCCCAAGCAGCAAGCGGCCTATAGGCTCTTTCTAAATTCCGTTCTTCTTCTGAAATCCCATAGTAAAAATGATTTCTCCATCGAGCATAGGGTGTATTATCGTTATTTAAAATAAACCATATTTTTATTGTGTCATTATTTCCTCTAATTTCAATGCTGATATCTTTATCTAAATTTTCCTTTTCAAAAGCCGATCGCATAAATTGAGGTTCTGTAACTCTGATGCCCCTAGATGCTAAAAACTCGTTATCCAGCTTATCATCTGCCGCCGCAGAAGCAAGGGCGATCGCCTCTAGGATATTACTCTTGCCGCAGCCATTTTCACCAATCAATACAGTTACTCGTCCTAATTCTAGCTTCAGCTTTTGAATGGACTTATAATTTTCGATTCTGACTTCTCCAATCATAATTCAATCCCATATAATCTGAGTGTACTCATTGTATCTGCGATCGCATGGATCTCAAAGAACGTCTGCAGGGCCACCTAATTCAAATTGTACGCGATCGCAACCCATACCTCGCGTCCGCAGGGCATTTCTATGTCCAGCAATACATTCGCGAACAGTTGGGAGAGTGGGGTACTGTAGAAG
>NZ_JADEWV010000079.1 GCF_015207455.1 Microcoleus sp. LEGE 07076 | reverse complement strand
CAATAAAAATAGTAAGTTATTTAATTCTCATTCCTAAATAAACCCGCCCCCACCCCACCAATAACCTACATCAACCTTGATTTCATCCCATCCTCCAAACGTATAGTCGATTTACCCTTGGGTGGGGGCGGGTTTACGAGATTGTGGATTATTGCCAGATATGTTGGCGAAAGGGCCCCGACAAATCTTTTTCTAAAAATAGCTTGACATTCCTATCTATTTGTGATAGGTTTTGTGGTAGTATTGTGTTAAATCCACAAATCGCAGCACTTCACCCATGTTCGCAGCCAACAGCTATTTTTATTTTTGGTACAGCAAAGTTCGCCCGGAGTGAATTTACAGCTTACTGTGAACATCCGGGCGAACCGCAAATTAACATTTGCGGTTTTGTTTTTTCTACTTGTTTTCCCAACAATCAATCGAACACTCGCAAAAACACCGATGACTTTATTCACTAACTGGTATTGCGGCTTTTATTTTTGGCCCCGCAGGAGTTCTGGGTAAACTGTCGTGCAGTCTTTTTGCGCCAACCCGGAACTCCTTAAAAGTTCCGGGTTTTTTGTTGTCAACCGCCTACTTAGTTTTCCCGGAGAATTCCCCATGTTAGATGCCAAACTCGCCACCAAATCTCATCCCGAACACCAGACAATTGTCAAACTATCAGAAACAGTCTCTGTCGGCGGCACAGAATTATTAATAGTTGGCGGCCCCTGTACTGTCGAAAGTTCCGCACAAATGGAAGCAGTCGCCAGCCAACTATCCGCCACATCGGTGCAAGCTTTGCGGGGGGGAGTCTACAAACCCCGCACTTCTCCCTATGCTTTCCAAGGGATGGGAATTGAGGGACTCGAAATTTTGGCCGGTGTCAGCCGCCGTTACGGTTTTCCCGTGGTGACAGAGGTAATGTCGATCGCCCAAATCGAGTTAGTTGTCACCTATGCTGATATGCTGCAAGTAGGCAGTCGCAATATGCAAAACTTCGAGTTATTAAAGGCGATCGGTCAAGCCAAAAAACCAGTTTTGTTAAAACGCGGTCTCTCAGCCACAATCGAAGAATTTGTAATGGCCGCCGAATACATTCTCAGCCACGGAAATCCTGATGTTGTGCTGTGCGAAAGAGGCATCCGCAGCTTCGACAATTACACGCGGAATGTCTTAGATTTGGGTGCAGTCGCAGCGCTCAAACAGTTAACTCATTTACCCGTAATTGTAGATCCTTCCCACGCCGCCGGCAAGCGGGAATTAGTCGCACCTCTAGCGAAAGCAGCGGTTGCTTGCGGCGCTGACGGCTTAATTATTGAATGTCACCCGCAACCGGAAAAATCGGTTTCTGACGCGCGTCAAGCTCTTTCTTTGCCAGATATGGTCGATTTAGTTGCGAGTTTGTCGGCTGTGGCGGCGGCTGTCGGGCGCTGCGTACCGGATACTAAGTCATTAGTCATTAGTCAGTAGTCAGTAGTCAGTAGTCAGTAGTCAGTAGTCAGTAGTCATTAGTCAACATCGGAAGACTTGGCTTTTGTAGCGTCAGAATTTATTCTGGCGCACTTTTGCTTGGGGAAGCGAAATTAGATTAAAATAAAAGTACAATCAATACTGTCATCTACAATATCTGGCTTAATTATGGCACTCAAACTTCATGTTCCCTCCATTGTCTGTTCCGGCTGCGGTGATACAATTACTAAAGCTATCCAAACTGTTGAATCCGATGCTAAAATCGATCTAGATTTAGCAGCCAAGACTGTTACAGTTGAAGCCAAAGCCTCGGAAGAGTCAATTAAACAGGCTGTGGTTGCTTCAGGTCACACTGTCACGGAAGCTTAATGTTGGAATAAGTTGGGGAGGGCGGGTTGATAAAAATTCTGGAGGTGTACCGTCAGGTGTCGGTGAACTCGCCCCTACAGAAATTAGGATTACCAATTACCAATTAATTTTTGTGTAAACCTTAATTAAGATTCTTCGTCTAAGTGTTCGGCGACGGCTCGGTAAAGTTCCAAAACGTGTCGATCGAGTAAACTATAAAAAACTTGTCTCCCAACTTTGCGGTAACTTACCAGCCGCAACGCCCGCAACGCCCGCAACTGGTGCGATACCGCCGATTCGCTCATGCTCAAAACCGCCGCCAAGTCGCACACGCACAGTTCTTGATTTGCCAGCACAGACACCAGCCGCAGCCGGTTCGCATCTCCCAAAAGACTGAAAAACTCTGCCATCCGCTGAGCTTTTGCGGTGTTGAGAACTTGTGTTTGCATTTCCCCAGCCCGCAAATTGTCAACTATATGCGGGCGATCGCACGTTGGTGTATCGTTTTGTTGGTCAGGCTGACCTATCGCTCCCTTAACAGCAGACTTCGGTGACATCTTTTACCGGCTTGTTTTAATTCTCATTTTCATTTTAGCCCTACTCGCCAACCTTTTATTACAGATTTTTTACATTCTCTTGACATATATCTGAATATGTGTTCATATATATTTATAGCCAAACAAACCCACCAGGAAAATCTCAAATGACTACAGCCACCCAAACAAAATGTGCTTGTCCTTCATGCGTGTGCGCTGTCAGCCCCAGCGAAGCCATTGAAAAAGACGGCAAATCCTACTGTTCCACAGCTTGCGCTGACGGACATCCCAACGGCCAAGGCTGCGGCCACGCCGGCTGCGACTGTCACAAATAAGTATTCGGCTTCATAAAAAATTAATCGACAACTGCCAAATATATCTAAAGGGAGATGCGAACAGCGCATTTCCCAATTTTTTGCTTTTAAGTTAAATAAAGGTTAAAATAAAGCTCAATTAAGGTTAAAACTGCATTAATAGACTAAAGACAAAACCAGAAAGCACAATTCCTACTTAGGCCATACAATAGAAGCAAGTTAGCGCCGCGATACTGAGTACAAATAGTGCTATTAACAGCAGAGACCGAACCAAAAGTTGAATACCAAAAGTCTAATTAGGAGGGGGGCTATGAAAGAACGGGAAGATTTTTTACATCCTCGCAACCGCTACTACGGTAATTTCACGCCAGAAAACTTGGCGTTTAATGCCAACTTGCAGGAGTTTGCTCAAAAAATAACTTATATTTGCTCGCTAGAAACTGGGGGAAAAATTAGCGCTGAGAAAGCATATAAGGATATTAAGATGCTTTGGAAAAACTTAAAATCCTCTAAAAAGCAATTGGGAATTGGCCAAAAACCCCCCAGTGACGATGAGGGAAATTCACCTGAACTCCCCTAGGAGCAACGCACCTTACTGTACTGATTTTTAGGAAAGTGAGGTTTGTAGGGTGCGTCGCTGTGAGATTGTTTCGAGCGACGCACCTTACTATAGCGGTTCTCAAATAAGTGAGGTTTGCCCGGTTTGGCCAGCGGCACCTCATCTTTCTGAGAAATGCTATATGTATCCAATTCTGCCATTTTTCAATCCAAAATCCCCAATCTCAAATCCAAAATAGATTAGGGAGTACAATTGCCGCCGAGGCCAGAAGTAATCGCGCAAGTATTAGTTTTCAGCATCCCTTCATAGGTATTAGCACCTGTACCGGGGCCGCCCAATTCGTCGCTGTAAAGTTCTTTGTCGGAAATTTTGACATTTGCTTCCCTCGCTACAGTCTCCATTAACTTCGGATTAGTTGTAGTTTCGACAAAAATTGTCGGCACTCCTGCGGTCTTAATTTCTGATGACAATTCCGCAATTCTGGCTGCGGTAGGCTGTTCCTCTGTCGTCACGCCTTGCAAAGCTCCAGCAATTTCTAAGCCGTAAGCATTGGCATAGTAACTCAGTGCATCGTGAGTTGTAACTAATTTGCGTTTTGAGGCGGGAATTGTCGCAATTTGAGCCTTAATCCAAGTATCTATTTTTTGCAAATCATCTGTTAATTTTGCCGCATTCTTAATATAAAGTTGAGCATTTGTAGGGGAAATTTTTATCAATTCATCGCGAATTGTTGCTACCATGCGGATGCCATTTTGAGGGTTGTGCCAAACGTGAGGGTCAGGGACTTTTTCACTTTCTGTATGGGGTTGGCTTCCTACTTTCTCTTCGCCGTCTTCGTGTTCGTGTTCGCCCATCAGCGGTTTGGGAACTGCGAGTTGGTGTACGGCGATTTTGGGCGCGAGATTGCTGCTGGATTTGATTAATTTAATAATGCTGGGTTCGTGGTTGTAGCCGCCGTATAAAATCAGATTGCCCGTTTCAATGGCTTTGCGGTCTTCTGGCTTGGTTTGGTAGGCGTGGGGGTCTTCTCCGGGCTTGATCAGACAGGTGGTGTCGATCGAACTTTCAGCAATTTCTTTAGTTATATCGCAGATAACGCCAGTCGTGGCGACGACTTTCGGCAACTTGGCGGCGGGACTCTGAGGCGTGGAATTGCCAGGTTGGGGGGTTGAAGTGCACCCAACCACTCCGCAGCCGACCGCCAAAACCGCCGCAGCGCACAATCTGCGGGTTTTTCCAGCCAAATTCTTTAACATTTTACTTTTGGAACGATAATCGTTATTGCTTTTTCGAGCTATCCTATTCTAGTAGCTACGAACAAGAATCGTTCTCAAAATCATCAATTATGTTACAAGTGCAAGACTTGGCTGTGAATTATCGAGGAATTTCGGCCCTGTGCAGCGTGAATTTCCAGTTAGATCCCGGACAAGTAACGGGGGTGTTCGGGCCCAACGGCGCAGGGAAAAGCACGATGGTGAAAGCGATGCTGGGATTGATCCCGGCCTGTGGGGGTTTGGTGAAATATCAGGGGCGGCTGCTGAAGGAACAGTTGTCGCGGGTAGCTTACGTGCCGCAGCGATCGCAAATAGACTGGGATTATCCGATTACGGTGTGGAATGCGGTGATGATGGCGCGGACTGTTCAGACTGGTTGGTTTCGCAGCCCGTCGAAGCAGTCGCAGGAATTGGTGAAAGCGGCGTTGCTGCGGGTGGGAATGTGGGATTTGCGATCTCGGCAAATTGGCGAACTCTCCGGGGGACAGCAGCAGCGGATTTTCTTAGCAAGGGCGATCGCCCAACAAGCCGATTTATTCTTTTTCGACGAGCCCTTTAGTGCGATCGACAAAGCAACAGAAGAAATTATCTTCGATATTTTTGCCGAACTCAAAGCCGAAAATAAAACATTGCTAGTAATCAGCCACGATTTAAGCGAAACCTCAAAAAAGTACGATAATTTATTGTTACTCAACAAGCAGTTAATTGCCACTGGTTCCTGCCGCGAAGTTCTCACCGCCGCCAATATTCAAAAAGCCTACGGATACGACTTAAGTTTAGTTTCAGCCTAAACAAAAAAAGATTATTCTCACCGTAGGGTGCGTCGCCACAAAAAATCCCTAACTAAATATAAACAATTTCATAGCGACGCACCTTACAAGATAATGCAGTAAACAAACCAACAATTTTTTGGTAGCAAAAAATGTATCAGGTGCGTCGCTACGAGATTGTCGATTTCCCTTGATGGATTTCTAGAGGCGACACACCCTACAGCTACCTGCTTCCATCCGTCACATCCGTTACAAACAAAATCCGCTGCCGAACTTCCTTCTTCTATAAATGTTAAACCTACTAATTGAGCCGCTAAAATTCGAGTTCATGCGAAATGCGATCGCCGTCGGCGTTTTGCTAGGAATTATTTGCGCTGTTGTCGGCTCCTATTTAATCGTACAGCAAATGGGAATGATGGTTGACATGATTGCCCATTCAGTATTAGCAGGATTGCCCGTTGCATTTTCTTTAGGTTTCAATATTTCCATCGGCGCATTTATCTCAGGAATTATCAGTGCGGTAATTATGGCGTGGATTCAATCACAATCGCGCCTAAAAGTTGACGCAATTATGGCATTAATTTTGTCAACCTTTTTAGCAATTAGCATCACTCTAATTAGCCTGTTGCGGACAACCAAATTAGACTTAGACGGGTTTCTGTTCGGGAATATCTTGTCAGTTGCACCCGCTGACGTGCAGCAGACTTTTGTCATAACTTTGATAATTTTAGCGGCGGTTAAAATCTTTTACAAAGAACTACTCTTCTATACTTTTGACCCTTTGGGAGCGCAAGCGTCAGGTTTGCCCGTAAATTTGATTTATTTGGGGATGATTTCGGCAATTACGCTGACAATTGTGGCGAGTTTGCAAACTGTGGGGGCGCTGTTAGTAATTTCTCTGTTAATCGGGCCGGGAATTACGGCATATTTGTTGGTAAAAGAGTTACATTTAATGATGGGATTGGGAGCAATTATTGGGATTATGGCTAGCGTGAGTGGAATGTATTTTAGCTATTATTTGAATATGCCGTCTGGGGCGGCAATTGTATTAGTTGTGTTTGGGTTATTTTTAATTGCTTTGCTGTTCAGTCCCAGTCAAGGGATTGTGACAAGAAAGAGAGGATAAGATTCCTGGAGGCACACCATCTATCTATTTTGCATTTTTTACTCTTACTTATACCAATTCTCCAAAATCTTGCAACAGTTATGAGTTTTTGGTTTGTTTCCTGAAAGACTTTCCGCACCGGTGCGTCGCCATGAGATAGTCGCTTTTTTTGATAATTTAAGGGTAGCGACGCACCCTACAGCTACTGTTGCATGATTTTTTAGAATTAGTATTACCCAAAAAGTTCCCGGTAGGGACACCGCACCTTGCCCTCTTGAGTGTCAACTTAAGGCTGAAACCCTTGATAAATCTGGGTTTTATCCCAAGTCTAGATCCCCCTAAATCCCCCTTAAGAAGGGGACTGTCGATCCGACTCTTGTCCCCCCCTTCTTAAGGGGGGCTAGGGGGGATCTAAATTTAATAGTCAAACAGCAGTCTATAACTGGGTTTGAGCTTAAGTTGATACCTATGGGCACGGTGCCGTGTCCCTACAAGGGCTACATATAGAGGTTCTGCTTACTTAGCTTGACAATAGGTTTCATAAACCCCGTCAAGCAGTAAATTGAAAGCAAAAGTTGCTTTTTGGGCGGCTAACAGCGCTTCCTGTTGTGCTTCTTCAGTTTCACAAAGCTGTAGTAGCGCTTCGCGGGTGGCTTGCGAGTGGAACTCGTCGGCTTTTTCGTGGACTTGAAAGAAGGACAAAGCTGCTTCGGAATCGATGCCGTAAAATTCCTGCAAACCTGCAATTTTGGTTGTAGAAACTTCGGGGATTTGCGCTTCGTAAGCGTAGAGGGCGGCTAAACCTTTGGCGGGAGATTCGCTGCGGGCTAAGTCTTTGAGAATGCGGACGGATTCGGTGGTTTTTTCTAAGTGTTCGCGTGAGAGAACTGCGTTTCTGTCTAAACCCAAACCTTCGGCAAAGCGCAGCCACAATTCTGGATGATTTGCAGCGCCTCGCTCTTCTTCTATCAGGTTTTCGAGCAGCATTTGACGAATTTTGATGTCGTCGCAGGCGGCGTGGGTAGCGCTGACGTAGGTGGGGAAGTTGTGGACTTGCAGGTAGTATTCTTGGGCGTACTCTTGCAGCATTGCGAGGTCGAGTTTGCCTTCGTTCCACATTTGGTAGAACGGGTGTTTCAGCAGGTGGTTTTGGTCGAGAATGCTGTTGAGTTGTTCGAGAAATTGCTGTTGGGTCATAATGTCGATCGCCCTTAAGGATAGTGCAGCCACTAAAATGTTACAGTAATCTAGGATTTTGTAAAGATCGATTTTTCAATTGTGTAGGTTGTTGCAAGACTGGTGCGATCGCCCGCCCCGTCAACTTACAGCCGCCCGAGCCCTTTAGCGCGCATAGATTTTGACCAAACCAGCAATTCGCCTCCACAGCCGCCGCCGACGAGAAATTGACCGTCGGGATGCCATGCGAGACTGGAAAAACCGCCCTCTGCACCTTCGAGAATTTGCAGCAATTGTTCTGCTTCGTACCACAAACAAACTTGACCGTCTGCGGCTGCGGAAGCTAATAGAAATGTGTTTGGTTGAAAGGCGATCGCATTTACCACATTTTCATGAACTTCTAAGGCTAAACCTTCCCAACCGACATTTTCATCAGCTTGTTTTTCCCATACGGAAATGTTTCCCGAACTAGAAGCAGCTAATAAAGGTGCGCCCGATAAAGTATTTTGATTCGACCAAGCTAGCTGTCGAACTTTACCCGGAAAACCCTCCATTACCCAAGGTTCAGAATTACCCCATTCATTAACAATTAGGGTGTTGTCCATATTGCCGCAAGCTAAATATTGCCCTGACGTATCCCAAGAAACTGCATTTGTTACAGACGGTACTGATAAAATGTGCGGGTCTTCATCCCAGTCTTCGCCGTTCCAAACTTTAACGCCTTGATAGCCGCTAACTGCCAGATATTTAACCACAGGATTCCATGCTAAATCTAGCACTGAAGACGAGTCAAAATTCAGCGTTATTTCCACAATATCATCGTCAGCATTCCAGACTTGAACGTAGCGCCCCATACTGAAAGCTAACTGATTGCAGTTGGGACTCCAAGCTAATTTGTCAACCCAGACGCGCTGGTTATCCAAATTAGCAATTAATTCCCCAGAATTGACCCGCCAAATTCTCACTTTTCCGTCTTGTCCGCCCGCAGCTACGAATTGACTGTCAAAGGAAAAAGACAAGCAATCTGTTGATTTTCCTGTAGCAGTTTGCAGCGGTTGCAAGGACAATTCATTAATCGCCCCTACTTTTACCAGCATCACTTCGCCAGCGGCGGAACAGACTCCTAAAGTTGCGCCGTCCGGCGACCAAATAACAACAGTTACATAGTCAGACAACATTTCTTTAGCGTGAATTTCCAGGGTTTGTTCACTTTTATTTGTCTTTTTGTTACCCATATTTATTGAATCTGAGATGTGGCACTATTCTGAAGAACAGGTTCTCCGGCCCGTTCCACAAGAGATGAACTTTATTCTTGTATAATAGGTATCTTGGAACAGGCTTCTAGCCGGTTATTTTCGGGCTCTTTGGCCCGCTCCACCAGAGATGAATTTTCTTTATTGTGGAACAGGCATCTGGCCTGTTCGTTCCACCAGAGATGAATTTTCTTTTTGTGGAACAGGCATCTGGCCTGTTCCTAAAACGCTGATTAAAAATGCTGCAAGATGTCAGTTAAACCAAACACCGACGGAAATCCTCTCGCAATTGAGTTTCGTTTAAGTTGCGGCCGATGAATACAAGCTCATTTTTAGGAGTTTCCGTGGCTTTCCAAGGTCTATCCGGTCTGCCGTCGAACAGCATATGCACTCCTTGAAAAACAAATCGGTTGTTTTCTCCAGCCATATTCAAAATGCCTTTTGTCCGAAAGATATTTGGGCCTTGAGTTCGCAACAATTCCTCAATCCAATCGCTAAATTTGTTGCCATCAATAGCGCCGGATTCTACTATTGCTACGGAAGTAACTGTTTCATCGTGTTCGTGAGCGTGTTCGCCCAAAAAGTCGGGTTCGATTTCTAATGCCCGGTTCAAATCAAATGCTTTGACGCCCAACAAAGCATCCATTTCTAATTCAGCGTTGCGGGTGCGGTGAATTTTTGCCATTGCATTCATGGCGCGAATTCGCTTTTCTAGGTCTGCCAATTCTTCCTCACTCACTAAATCTGTTTTGTTGAGCAAAACTACGTCAGCAAAGGCAATTTGTTCTTGAGCTTCGTCAGCGTCCCAGTGCTGCTGGATGTGCTTGGCATCAACTACGGTGACAACTGCATCTAGCAGCAATTTGTCCCGCATATCTTCATCTACAAAAAATGTTTGAATTACGGGTGCCGGGTCGGCTAAACCTGTGGTTTCGATGACTATGTGGTCGAATTTGTCTCGCCGCTTCATTAAGTTGCCGATAATCCGAATTAAGTCGCCTCGAACTGTACAGCAAATGCAGCCGTTGTTCATCTCAAAAATTTCTTCGTCTGCATCAATTATCAGTTGGTTGTCGATGCCTACTTCGCCGAATTCGTTGACGATAACTGCAACTTTTTTGCCGTGTTCTTGTGTTAAAATGCGGTTGAGTAGCGTAGTTTTGCCTGCACCAAGATAGCCTGTGAGAACGGTAACAGGAACTGATTCGATCGCCCCAGCAGTCACCATACTTGACCTCGTTTGTTGTACAATGATAACCATTATCGCTATTGTACACCAGACAAGCTGGTAGTAGCAAGAAGATTAAAAAATTTTAATAAATAGTTCGCTGGAGACTTTAAGGGCGGGTTTTACCAAAAATAGAAAAAATAATACTTGTGGGCTATCATAAATTAATCTATACATTTAATCTAAAAAACACCATGACTCAGCTATCAGAAAAGCGAAAAGCACTGCGGGGTAGAATCTCTCCCGAACAAACTATACCGCCGGAAGAATTAGCAAGGCGCAAAGCAGAAAAAACTAAACTCCGTTTACGCGGTCGAGCAATATTTGAGCGAATTAGCCCGGAACTGATCGGCGAGCATTATAATTGGTTTATTGCGATCGAGCCGGATAGTGAAGAGTATTTGGTTGACCCCAAACTGTTAGGAATTTGCCAAAAAATCAAAAAACAGTATGGCGGTCAGAATGCGATGTTAAAAATGTTTCGCCTCAATGAAACAGGAACTTGTGGCAGTATATGATATCAGGTGGGTTTGGGGAACGATCGCCCTTGATGACAAAAAGCGATCGCCCGGATTAAACTACAAGAATGACTGTATCTTAGCAGAGTCGAGTTCTCGACCGATAAACACTAATTTGGTTTGCCGAAGTTCCGAAGGTTGCCAAGGGCGATCGTAAAAATATTCGATCCTATCTCCTACTCCCTGCAACACCATCCGCATCGGCTTCTTGGGAACCGCCACAAACCCCTTAATCCGATAGATTTCTTCCTGCTGCATCAAGGCTTTCAGCTTTTTCACCAAAGCTTCCGGTTCAAATTCGCGATCGGCAATCAAGAAAGTAGAGTTAATATCATCATCATGTTCGTGTTCCTCTTCCGTGTCGTGGTGACTCGGGCGGGACTCCAAATCATCCTCAACCGCCGCATTAAATCCCAACAGCACATCGGGGTTAATTTCGCCACCCTTGCAAGGGACAATCTTCACACTCGGGCGCAACTCTTGCTGCAACCAAGTATGAACTTTTTGCTGAGTTTCCGCATCCACGCGATCGACCTTCGTTAACAGTACCATATCGGCACAGGCCAACTGGTCTTCAAACAATTCCTCGATCGGTGTTTCGTGATCCAAACTATCATCAGCCTGCCGCTGCGCCATCAAAGCATCGATATCACCGACAAAATTACCGCTAGCAATAGCTTCGCAATCCACAACAGCAACCACACCATCTACGGTAGCACCAGTACGAATTTCCGGCCAGCGAAAAGCTTGAATCAAAGGCTTAGGAAGTGCCAGGCCAGAAGTCTCAATTAAGATACAATCAATTTTGTCTTTGCGCTTCAACAACTCCTGCATAGTCGGCAAAAATTCCTCTTGAACAGTACAGCAAAGACAACCATTTGTCAGTTCAACAATATTGCTGCTAGCATTTTCTTCTTCATCGCAAACTTGGCAATCGCGCAGGAGTTCTCCATCAATTCCGATTTCGCCAAATTCGTTAACTAAAACTGCAATGCGGCGCCCTTGATTGTTTTGCAATAAATGGCGAATAGCAGTAGTTTTGCCGCTACCGAGAAAACCAGTGATCACCGTAACAGGAATTTTGTGCATTGAATTATTTTCAGGTTGAGAATTATGGTCAAGATCCCCCCTAACCCCCCTTAAGAAAGGGGGAAGAGGGTTCAAAGTCTGTTTTAAACAGGAAGAAACTCGAAATGCTCAAAGTCCCCCTTCTTAAGGGGGATTTAGGGGGATCTAGGCTTTGAGTAAAAGCTAGAATTTATCGCCTCATCTTATCTCTAATTCCCCAGCGGTGGAATTTTAGCCAAAACGCCTTTTTTCAAAGCTTGAGGACGCTCAGACCAAGGCAACAAACCATCCGGTTTAGCATAGTATTGACTCGCGCATTCAAGTACAGCCTTGGTAGTTTCTGGATCGTTTGCAGGCAAATCACCAAACAAATAAGTGTACTTTCCAGCAGCAGCAAAAGACACCGCACAAGAGTGACTGCAAGCACTCATGCACTCAACTTCTTGAATCTCAAATTTTTCAGAAAACTCCCAATTCTTAGCAAGTTGTGATAAATCTTCCATGAATTGTTGACCGCCGCTTTTGCCTTGGCGCTTGCCGTCTTTCCAAACACTAGCGCAAGCAGTGCAAACCAAAAGACAGTGTTTTGTGCGTACAACCGTGTTACGTTTAGTTCCATTCATCATCCATACCTCGTAGATGCGTTCAAAAGTGAGTTAGATATCGGCGGGCATTCTGACTTGAGAGGCGAAGGACTCAAGTCCTTACTACGAACCTCTTTACAGTTGCGGGACAGCGCCGGACTTGCACCGAACTTTCCCCGTTTCCTCTAGCGGCTGCTCCCCGCTAGAACCGATCGCGAATTCAAATCCTATCACACTTGCCGCCCTTTCCGAAAAAAGTTATCTTGGTAAAAGCAAGTTTTAATATTAACCCACATAAATTAACCCGGTTCGTAGTAAGGACTTTAGTCCTTCTTAAATAACGGCTAAAGGACTGAAGTCCGAACGATCAAACCTTATGAACGCTTTTCCCGACTTTTCCACACATGGCTATCAAGTAACCCGCGAACTCGGATACAACAGTTTGGGCGGCCGCGTTACCTATCTCGCCACAAAAATTAACACCACAAACTCCGTTGTGATTAAGCAATTTCAATTCGCCCAATTAGGTGCTAGTTGGACAGAATACGAAGCTTACGAACAGGAAATCAAAGTGCTGGAAAGTTTGGATTTTCCTGGAATTCCCCGCTATCTCGATGCTTTCGGGACTGACAGCGGATTTTGCATGGTACAGGAATACAAAAATGCCGAAAGTGCGATCGCTCATAATTTTTCGCCACCGGATATTAAACAAATTGCGATCGCCACTTTAGAAATTCTAGCTTACCTGCAATCCCAAAAACCGCCCGTAATTCACCGCGACATCAAACCGGAAAACTTGTTAATCGATGACGAGTTAAATGTCTACTTAGTAGACTTCGGTTTTGCCCGCTTGGGAGGCGGAAACATCGCCGCCAGCAGCGTTGTCAAAGGCACGATGGGATTCATGCCGCCGGAGCAAATGTTTAACCGGGAATTAACAGAAGCATCGGATCTTTACGGCTTGGGCGCGACGCTGATTTGTTTGTTGACTGGTACAAAATCTGTGGATGTCGGCAACTTGATCGATGACAATTATGGCATTCATTTTCGGCATTTAGTACCGCCCTTGCAGCAGGGTTGGATGAACTGGTTGGAAACAATGGTAGCGCCGAGAATTCAAGATAGATACAAGTCGGCTGCTGATGCTTTGACGGCTTTGAGGTCTCTTGATGTTAGCCGCTTGCCGAAAGTGAGACTTGAGCGCGACCGGCTGGAATTAGTCGCCACAGAATATGGAGATATAATAATAGGAGTAATCGAAATTAGCAACCCAATTCCAGATACAATGCTTGCGGGCAGATGGGAAGTTGCGCCACATCCCAACGACCCGCCACACACGCCTTACGACCACCCTTGGATCTCATCTGAACCCCAGAAACTTGAGAGCAATAATGTTGCTTGCAAAATTGTAGTTGATACCAAACAATTGTTGGCAAGTCAAGCTTATGAGCGCTATATAATCTTGCATACTAATTCCGAACCCGACACTTATAAACTCAAAATTAAAGTCACAACAGCTCCCCTCCCCATACCTGAAATAACTACTTTATTATCTAAGGGCAGCCTGATTTTTATGTGCTGCTTAGTCTTATTCGGCTTTCTCTTGAATACGGGCGACGCCTATGACATTGCTTTCGGTATTATTGCGAGCTTAGTCTATGGATTTGCAGTTGCTGAAATCACACTCTTAGCAGAATCACATGGAAAGGAAACAAGTTGGCTAGGAGGAGTATTGGGATCGCTAATAGGATTAACTTTATATTTTTTTTGTGATGTATGGTTTTATTCAAGTTATTGGTTTACCCAAATCGAACAATACAATTCTATCAATTGCTGCCTCGCTCTTGATGGTAATTGCGCTGATATTCTTTAGTTTATGTGGAGCTGCACTTGGAAGTATGATGAATAGGGGTTTGGCTATAACTCTGGCTGTTATCGTGCAATTTTTATTATTGGCATTGCTTATTCTCGGGGCAATGATCGAGGGTGAGGGTTCCTTGGCACCATTTTTTATTTTGCTAACCAATTTCTGTTGCATGATAGTTTATACGATTTTTCATAATCCGATCGACGAGCAGACTACCCTGAGAAGCATTATTAACAGACGTCGTAAAAAAATAGCTTTTCTCACTGCCGGATTTTGTACTAGCTTGGGAGTAGTATTTCGACTGTTTTTAAACGTTGTCGCTCAACGAGAATGGGTTGAACCAATGGAAATAGTGGCTGTAGGAGGAGCGACAATCGCCTCTTTAGCTGTCACTGCTATTCCATTACTTGAGATGATTGTTTTTAAGCCGAATAGAATTATTGCTAATTATCGCAAATTACAAGCAAGTTTAATTAAACCTTAAAGAATTGCTCGCTTGTTTTACTGAGTTATTGAGGACTGAAGTTTTTACTACAAACATTTTTGTAACTGAAGTTATTATTACGAAGCTATGAATGATTTTCCTGACTTTTCCAATTACGGCTATCAAATAACTCGCGAACTCGGACACAATCGCGCGGGCGGCAGAGTTACCTATCTCGCTACCGAAATTAATACTAAACGTTCCGTTGTTGTCAAACAATTTCAATTTGCCCAGACTGGCGCTAATTGGGCGGAATATCAAGCTTACGAAAAAGAAATTCAGATTTTGCGAGCACTCGATAACCCTAATATTCCTCGCTATTTAGATTCTTTCCAAACTGCATCGGGTTTCTGCATGGTACAGGAATACAAAGATGCCAATTCCCTCGCAACTTCGCGCCAGCAAACACCGCAACAAACCAAGCAAATTGCTATTTCTGTTTTAGAAATACTTAAATACCTGCAAAATCGGGTGCCGCCCGTTATTCACCGAGATTTGAAGCCGGAAAATATCTTGGTTGATGACAGGATGAATGTCAGCCTTGTCGATTTCGGATTTGCTAGAATTGGTGGGGGAGAAGTCGCCGCCAGCAGCGTTGTCAAAGGCACCTTGGGCTTTATGCCGCCAGAGCAAATGTTCAACCGCCAGCTAACTGTTGCATCGGATTTATACAGCCTCGGCGCGACGCTAATTTGCTTGCTAATCGGCATCAATTCTACCGAAATTGGCAGCTTGATGGACGATACGGGGCGGATTAATTTTAAACATCGCTTACTGCAGCTAACTCCAGAATTTCTTGATTGGCTGCAAAAAATGGTGGAACCCAATTTCAAACACCGCTATCCTTCCGCAGATGCCGCCCTAAATGCTTTGATTCCCCTTGAGGTAGTTCAGCAGCCTAAAAAGTCAAAACTTGCACTGATATCAATCGGAGTGTTGACAGCAAGCGCTGCTATTTTACTCGCGTTTATCCTGAAATCTCCTGAAACTCAACAAGTAGTTAAATCCCAACCAGAAACCAGCAAACCGAATTTAAAACCTGTGACTCAAGTGATGTTAACTAGCGAACTAAAATCGGAAAAAATTATAGATTTTGTGTCATTAGAAAAAACACAAAAAGTCTATTTTTATGTCAGTGTTAGTAACTTGTCAAAGGGAGAATATCAAGGTATTTGTAAGTTATTTAACCCTCAAGGAAAATTGGTAGCCCAGGGTCAATCTCGTTTAATAACAACGGCAAATAGAGTGAAAAGTTGGTGCGGGTACAACTTTAAACAATATGAGAAGCCTGGGAATTGGAAGTTTGAGTTTTATTTAGACAATCAAAGAATGGCCCAAAATAGTGTAAAGGTATTACCTTAAAATATTTGTATAGGGCGGGCAGTCAGTTTTTGTGCCGTCAAAAGTTGGCTGAATCGGATAGCTTGGATACCCCTCAATTAACGGCTCGCTTTCGCAGATGACCGAAATTGTTGTTAGTTGATTGCCAACATCTTTTTTGAAAGCAAATACTGCTCCTCTGTATACTGCGCCGTACCTTGTGCCTTCCCATTCTTCACCTATAGGTATAGCAATCACTACGCTCGCGCTTTCAACTTGTGCTGGTTCGCGCTTATTCTCCAAGATTTGAACTGGGTTCATTGATGATGACATAATTTTGTACTTATAGTTATTTGTGGAGTTCACTTTGATACCCAACCCGTCCAGGGAATCACTAAATTTGTTATTTTTTGCATAGTAAGCTTGCTGCGCTTCATTGATCGAAGTAATATCTTGTTTCACTTGTGGCCATCGCGCACTACTTGAGATTTTAATAGTGTTGAGTTTAAAATTGTAAAAAGATGCTAGTATGCCAGCCATAAAACCGCTGTAAATTAAACTCCGTACCACCAGACTGGATACTGAAAATAGGGATTTTTTATTTGTTTTATCTATATCTGTTGACATTTTTTTGCTTTCAGGAGGTAAACTTGCCAAGCTTGTAGGGTGCGCCACAAGCACCCTACGAATTACAAATTATTATGCTGTTTCGTGCTTCCGCCATGCGGGATGCCACAGCAATTCAGCAGTCGATCGCTTCTCGACCATTTCCTTGGTAATCATACAGTTAGCAACATCCTTGCGAGAAGGCAACTCGTACATCACATCCAGCATTAACTCCTCCAAAATGCTGCGGAGAGCTCTCGCGCCGGTTTTGCGGCGGTAGGCCTCCTGGGCGATCGCCCGCAGCGCATCCGGCTCAAATTCCAACTCCACACTATCCATCTTCAACAGCTTCTGATACTGCTTCACCAGCGCATTTCGGGGCTCAGTCAAAATCTGCATCAAAGCCGCCTCATCCAGCGGCGAAATCACCGTCACCACCGGAATCCGCCCCACAAACTCAGGAATCAAACCAAACTTAACCAAATCATCCGGCTGTACCTGCTGCAAAATATCAGCAGTCCGCTTGTCCTTCGCCGGCAAAGTTGAGTTGTTGTCGCTTTCTGTTGGCTGAATAAAGCCCAAAGATTTTTTACCCAAACGCTGTTCAACTATTTTTTCCAAACCGACAAAAGCACCGCCGCAAATAAATAGAATCTTGCTCGTGTCAACTTGAATAAAATCTTGGTAAGGATGTTTGCGGCCGCCTTGTGGGGGCACGTTAACTACTGTTCCTTCCAACATTTTTAGTAGCGCTTGCTGCACTCCTTCTCCCGATACATCTCTGGTGATCGAAGTGTTTTCGCTTTTGCGAGCAATCTTGTCAATTTCATCAATATAAATAATCCCGCGCTGTGCGGCTTCCACATCAAAATCCGACATTTGTAACAGTCGCAGCAAGATATTTTCTACATCGTCGCCGACATATCCAGCTTCTGTCAGCGTCGTCGCATCGGCTACCGCAAACGGGACTTCGAGCATTTGCGCCAAACTTTGGGCTAACAAGGTTTTGCCGCAGCCTGTAGGCCCGACTAGCATGATGTTGGATTTTTGCAGTTCCACATCGCTTTCGGAAGGTTTGGCGCTGTCTTTGGCTTGGTCTACGCTCAACCGCTTGTAATGGTTGTAAACTGCTACAGAAAGGACTTTTTTGGCTGAATGCTGCCCGATGACGTGGTTGTCTAAATGCTGTTTAATGTCAGTGGGTTTGGGAATTTGAGCTAAAGTTATTTTGGTTTTGTTCGATCGACTCTGGCGTTTCGTTCCTTGTCCCTGAGACTCTCGCACCTCTGACTGGGGAATCTGTTGACCAATTGTTTTGCTGGAGTCAAAGAACTCCTCTTCTAAAATTTCATTGCACAGTTCCACGCATTCATCGCAAATGTAGACGCCGGGCCCAGCTATTAACTTGCGGACGTACTCCTGCGACTTACCGCAAAAGGAGCATCTGAGATGGGAGTCATATTTTGACGACATATTTGCCTCTTACTTTAGGGTTGCGGTTGCTTGTTTTGACTGGGGAAGTTGCGGCGGGAGCGATCGATTCTTTGCCCTACAGAGGTTTCCCGCATCGAACACCCAAGCCAGTTTGTTGATTTTTGGTTAAAAAACAATTGAAGAATGAGAGATTTTCTACATAGAAAAAATTTGGATCGGGAACAGGAGTCTCAAGCTTTGAACCATCGCGACTTAAGTCGGAGACTTGTCTCGGTTTTTTTGTCCGGTCAAGCTTCGCTGACTCTTTTTCTAAGTTAACACTTTTGAGGTCTCAGTCATTAGTCAACAGTCCTGCGACCAGATTCTTAATTGTTAATTTTTGTTGGCAGCAAACCGGGAGCGGCTTACCATTTTTTGTATGGCAAAAATTTTCCTGACATAATTATTTTTACTCGATCGCCTTTTGGATCTGCTTCTTTCTCCACATCTAAAGTAAAGTCGATCGCGCTCATAATCCCGTCACCAAATTTTTCATGGATCACTGCTTTGAGCGGCATTCCGTACACCTGCATAATTTCATAGAAGCGATAAATTAGCGGATCTACCGGAACCGCAGCATCCAAAGAACCTTTTAACGGAGGCTCGCTCAGCACCGCAGCCGTCTCCCTGTCTAGTCCCAAGGCCGAGACAATTTTCTCTGCTTCCTCTACCGATGCCGTCGCTTGACGGTAAATAACTGCGGCAATCCAAACTTCGTCGCGACCCAAAAGTTTTTCCAATTCGGCCAAACTAATTCCTTTAGCTTTTTTAGCCGCCAAAAGCTTTTCTGTAATTTCAGAAATTGCCATTAAATATTCTCCAACTCACTGCGGTGCTAGATGTGAAATTATTCTCACAATTTGGCAAGTTTGTCAATAGCAAACTGAAAAAAAAACTGAATTGATAACTCGGAACTTCAGCAAAAGCTGGTCTCGTCAACTGCCACAACTGGCAACAGATCGACGCTCGCAAAATAACTCATAAATTCCCTGGGGGAATGCTAGAGTTGGCACTAGATGCAGTGCAGCTTGCACGCACAAAAGGATTGGGCAACAGGCGATCGGCAGAAATTAGATCGCGACCGCCTGACGCGCGGGTGGCTAGCTACCGCAGCCACAGCTTATTTACCGCTCACAACTGACAACTGAACAAAAGTATGGAGATTCAGACCAAAGATTATACCATCGATTACGATCGCGCTACCCAAACAGTCACCTGCTGCGGCTCGTTCCGGCTCAGTCAGGCCCAAGAATACGCGCCGATCGTCCAACTGCTCAACTTCGTTGCTGACTCCAGCCCAAACTACTTTAGACTTGCGAAAGCTAGAATTCTTAAATAGTTAGGGAATCAATATATTCTCAAAATTTGTGCTCAAAGTGCGCCAGCAAAAAAATATTCAAATCGCCATAAAAGGCTCTAAACAGATACCCTGGCAGGGAAAAGCCCTGAAGAACTTGCAGCGGCTGATGCCTGCGGTGCATTTAGAATTGGAATAGTTAATGGAAAAGCTCGATGTGAGTCCCGTCCCAAGTCCGAGAACCCGGATAGGGGGGACTTAAAGTCAATCAGAATAAGTCATAGTTAACTTAGCACCGAACCTTAAAAAACTTCAGAACCAAACTAAAAAATACCAACTGTCAATTGTTATGCAGGAAGAACCATCGAGAGAACAGCTACTTGTGGACGTTCAGCGGCTGAGTGCGGAACTTGAAAACTTGAAGGGCGAAAAAGCTGACCTAGAAATTTTGCTGGAGACTACCGCCGAACATTCGGATACGATGGAAGCTCACTTGCTCTATCAAGCTGATGTGGCACTGCGTTCGAGCGAAGAGCAGTTTCGGGCGATCGCCTCAGCAACTCCGGTTCCAGTATTGGTTTCTCGCCTCTGTGACGGCCTAATCCTGTATGCGAACTCTCAATTGGCTTCTCTGCTGAACATACCCCTAGCAGAATTGATCGGCTGCCGCACTCCAGACTTTTACTTCAACCCGGACGATCGCCCGCAGATACTCGAACTCATCGCCAAAGACGGATACCTGCAAAACTACGAACTCCAGTGCAAAAAGTCAGACGGTACTCCCTTCTGGGCAACGATCTCGGTTGAGTCCCTGCTGTTTAAAGGTGAACAGACAGCATTGTGCGCCTTGTACGACATGACGCACCGCAAGGAAGCAGAACAAACCCTCCAAGAAAGCGAAAAGCGACTCCGCCGCCAGAGTCTGGCTTTGTTGCGGCTCGGCCGGCAGAGGACTTTCAACAGCGGTGCGCTAAATGTGGGAATTCGCGAAATTACTGAGGCTGCGGCCCGCACTTTGGAAGTGGAAAAAGTCAGCGTCTGGCTTTACAACCATCTCAGATTTGGCAGCGGCTACTCGATCGAACCCCAGCTAAATTTTACCCGCAGAACGCTCGCCAACAACTTAACAGAGGCAATCGATACAGAGACGCCCGCCGGGCCGCAACACCCAGCTAGGGTCAATCATTCTAAGCCGAAACTCCACAGCCTCAGATTAGTTTGTCTCGACTTGTACGATCGCGCCAGCGACAATCATTTGAGCCACCAGTCCATATCAGCCGCCAGCGATTTAGAATTTTCATCAATCTTAGATGATGAAACAAATTTGTGCCGCTCACCTTCGGTAGCCCAACACTCCAGCGTGCTACCGAATCCCAGCAAACCAAATTCATCGATCTTGAATGTAGCAATTAGGCTCGGCGGCCAGATCGTGGGCATCCTTTCTTTGGAACATATCGGCGCGCCCCGCCAGTGGGTTCTGGAGGAACGCACCTTCGCCGATTCTTTGGCAAATTTGGTGGCGCTGGCGATCGAAGGATTTGAACGGCAGCGAGCTCAGGAAGCACTTTCCAAAGCCAAAGCTCAGCTAGAAATGACCGTCGATCGGCGCACCGCTCAACTCACCGCCGCCAACAAACTTCTCCGCATCGAAATTGCCGAGCGCAAAAGAACCGAAATAGCTTTGCAAGAAGCCTTACACAAAGCTGAAGCAGCTTCGAGAGCTAAAAGCACTTTTTTAGCCAATATGAGCCACGAACTGCGGACTCCACTCAACGCAATTATCGGTTACAGCGAAATGCTACAAGAAGACGCACTGGAATCGGGACTCGAAGACATCATACCCGATACCCAAAAAATTCGTAACGCAGGCAAACACTTGCTAACTTTAATTAACGATATTCTCGACCTTTCTAAAATAGAAGCAGGTCGAATGGAGCTTTACTTAGAAAATTTTGACATACAAAATTTAATCGAAGAAGTCGTTGCAACTTTGCACCCTTTGGTCGAGAAAAATCACAATCAATTGCAAGTTTCTTGCTCTGGAAATTTGGGAGTAATGTATGCAGATTTAACTAAAGTACGGCAAATTATGTTCAACTTGCTCTCGAATGCCTTGAAGTTTACCGAAGGTGGAACGGTGCTGCTGGGCGCGACTAGGGAACCTGCCGGCGGCAGCGATTGGGTCTATTTGCAGGTATCTGATACCGGGATTGGAATGTCTGCTGGGCAGCAGCAGAGTTTGTTTCAACCTTTTATGCAGGGCGATGCTTCGACTACTCGCAAGTACGGCGGCACCGGTTTGGGATTGACGATTAGCCGCTTGTTTTGTCAGATGATGGGTGGCGATATCACTCTTGAGAGTCAGTTGGGTGTTGGCTCTACTTTTACTGTTCAATTAAAGGCAAAAGTTGATATTAGTTAGAAGCAAAGAAGAAGTTCGGTAATATCAATTCCGGTTGCACTTTTGTTGGCTGTTGGCTGTTGACTGTTGGCTGTTGACTGTTGACTGTTGACTGTTGACTGTTGAGAGTTTGAACAATACCGATGCAGCCGGAAATGATATCAGATGCAAGAGAGAATAATTACCAATTACCAATTACCAATTCCCAATTCCCTGCGCGGGCCAATGACCAATTCCCTGCGCGGGCCAATTCCCAATTCCCCATTCCCCATTCCCGTTTGAATTGTGACACCGATCGCGATCGACTTCTGTTGCTCATCACACGCTAACATTTTTTCCCGGCCTAGAATACCTATATTATTCTAAACTTCTGCCCCAAGCAGGATCGATCGCCTGCCTGCATTCAAAAAGTCGCACCTCAGCCTGATTGAAGGGGGTGGGAGATTGCTAGTATACAGACAATTTGGTAAAAGTAATGCTATGGTCGCTAACCAGTAACAGGCAAAAGTTAACAGGAAATCAGGAATTGTCAAAGGTCTAAAGACGCAGAAACACGATCGGCCTCTTTTGCAAAATCAGGATGACCTTCAAACTACTGCCTCTACTGGCTTCATAGCAATGCCGCCTTCAACAGCGCGCAAGTTTTCAGAATCAAAGGAGTGCATCTACATGATTAAACCTTGCAGTCAACCGCTAAAAACAAATCCTTTCACTTGTCATCGCGATCCCGCTACAGGCAGGTGGACTACCGTAGTCCTAACAGTTGAGAACCCTTGCAAAACAGACTCTAGTTTGAAAGCAAAAGCCGAAAGCGAAAATGAAGGTAAAGCAGAAACAACTATTTCTGCTTCGTCGCCAATCTTGCTGCCCAACAAACCCCTTTCCTTCTCTTTGCCTCCGTTTAAAAAGCTGGCTAAAAAATCTGTTGTGACTCCTTGCCGATAGCAATTGCCCCTGGCACAATCTAGTTTCCACGGTTGCGCCCGGGCGATCGCCCAACCAAAAAACTTATCAATAGCATAAATTGCCAAAAAGCGATATACTGCCAGCAAACTTTCTCCTTCAATATCCGTGAAGTATTTGCTCGATCGCTTCGTCCAACTGATCTGGACAGACAGACCAATTCGCCAGCGGGGAACAGTCATCGTTGCTATCCCCCTGATTTGTCTGTTTACTTCGCTGATAGCAATTTCAGGACTCCGGGAGAAGACCATACAGATCAGAAAGCAAGCAAATACTAATAAGGAAATACTTCAGGAAACTAACCGCTTGTTAACAGCGGTGGTGGATGCAGAAACCGGAATTCGGGGTTACGGGTTGACGAAGCGACGCGAATTTCTAGAACCATACTTAGAAGCAAAAAAGAGTGTGCCTCGGCTGCTGGCTAAACTCCAGCTGATGATTGCAGAAAATAAGCCGCAATTTCAGGGATTTGAAGAAATTCAAAAAAGTACCGAACAACACATGAATTTGTTGCAAAATACTCTGAATAAGCTTGAGAGTTCGGCAATAACATTGGAGTCGCCGGGAAAAATTCAGGTATTGGTTCAAGGCAAATTGAAGATGGATCGGCTGCGCGAAAAAATTGGTGCGTTTGCTGGTGCCAACGAAGCTTATCAGAAAGTTCAAGAGCGACAAATACGGCAGTTGAGAGATTTCACTAATTACCTGCAAGTGGGTGGTTTGCTGGTCGGCTGTTTGGGTGCAGTGGCTTCCTGGTATTTATTTGATAGTTTAGACAACGAATTGAGGAAGCGGGAAGCTGGCTTGGAAGAAAGCAAAACCCGCATTCAAGCTGTGGTAGATAATGCGGCTGACGGGATTATCACTTTGGATGAACGGGGAAATATTGAGTCTTTTAATAGGGCAGCAGAAAATATTTTTGGTCGATCGACCAATCGCACAATTGGCTCGAACCTCCGCGGGCTGATAGCTCAACCTCCGCGGGACATCAGCGCTGCGGATTATTCGGTCGAATATTTTATGTTAAATCCCCACGCTAAGCTGAATACTTACCAGCAAGAAACAGTTGGAGTTCGCAGCGACGGAACCAAGTTTCCGATGGAGTTGGCCATCAGCGAAATGCGTCTGGCAAATCAACGATTGTTTATTGCAATTTGCCGCGATGTCAGAGGCCGGAAACAAACTGAGGAAACTCTTCGCAAGCAAGCGCAAATGCTGGATTTGGCGAACGATACGATCGCGCTACTAGACTTGAACGGAGAGATTTTTTATTGGAATTTGGGGGCGAAGTGGCTCTACGGGTGGCGGAAGTCGGAAGCAATAGAAAAAAATATTCACGAGCTTTTGCAAACAGAATGGACACAACCTTTGGAGGCAATTAAACAAGTGCTTTTTGAGCAGGGCTCTTGGCAAGGGGAACTAATGCGTACCAAGCAAGACGGCACAAAAATAACGGTTGCCAGCCGCTGGACTTTGCAGCGCGACGAGCAAGATCGACCCGTGGCTATTTTGGAAATTAGCAACGATATTAGCGATCGCAAACGCTCAGAAATTGCCTTAGCCCAAAGCGCCCAGCGGTTTCGTCATACTTTTGAACAAGCGGCAGTCGGCATGGCCCAAGCCACTGTAGAAGGCAAATTGGTGTTAGTCAATCAAAAACTTTGCGAAATTTTGGGCTACAGTCGCCAAGAATTGCTCCAAAAAAGATTTCAGGACATTACTTTGCCGGAAGATTTGGGAAAAGAACTGGAATTTTTGCGCCAGTTGTTAGCAGGAGAAATTGAAAATTACCATCTGGAAAAGCGCTACCTCCGCCAAGACGGAGAGTTGGTGTGGGCAAACTTGACAGTTTCGCTGCTGCGAGAACAAAATGGCAGTCAATTTTTGATGGGTGTGGTACAGGATATTAGGGAACGCAAACGAGCTGAGGAATCGCTCAGGTTGCGCGCTGAAGAATTGAATTGGATGGCGCAGTCGCTAGCTAAAACGACGAATGTTTTGAGAAAGCGGAATCAAGAATTAGACCAGTTTGCTTATGTAGTTTCTCACGATTTGAAAGCGCCGCTCCGGGCGATCGCCAATCTCAGCAGTTGGATAGAAGAAGACCTCAGCGACTCGATGACAGAGGATACTCTGCACCAAATGAACCTGCTGCGCGGCAGAGTTCACAGAATGGAAGGATTGATAGAGGGACTGCTGCAATATTCCCGCGTCGGGCGCATTCAAGTAGCTTCAGAAACCATAAAAGCTGAGAATTTATTAGCAGAAATTATTGATTCCTTGGCGCCGCCGTCGGGATTTGAGGTGAAAGTTGAACCGGGAATGCCAACTTTTGTGGCAGAAAGATTGCCGTTGCAGCAGGTTTTTGCTAATCTAATTAGCAACGCCATCAAGCATAATCGAGCTGAATCCGGTCACGTAAATATATCGGTTAAAGAGCTAGATGATTTTTATGAATTTTCAGTAGCCGATGACGGGCCGGGGATTGCTGCTCAATATCACGATAAAGTTTTTGTAATTTTTCAGACCTTGGAAGCTCGCGATAAAGTTGAAAATACTGGCATTGGTTTGTCGCTGGTGAAGAAAATTGTCGAAGGTCAAGGGGGCAGTATTTCGCTGGAGTCTGCGGTCGGTGAAGGAGCAACTTTTCGGTTTACTTGGCCGAAGCAACCTATTAGCAAAGAAGAAAAATAAAACAATTCTAAATGTAGGGTGTATGCCAGAGCAGTTTGATTAGAGCCCAAAATCAGGATTTTGTAGGGGTCGTGCCCCCGTGCCGACCCTAACCATCCACTGGATCGCAGCGGATTTCGATGATAAATCCGTCTGGATCGTAAAAGTAAATGCCGCGTCCTGTAGCGCGGGTGACGGGGCCGCTGTCGATCGCAATTTGATGAGACTTTAGCACTTCGATCGCGCGATCGAACAAATCCGACTCGATATCAAAAGCTAAGTGATTAGCGCGAGTAAAAGCCTTCTCAGGGTCAGGGTTTGGCGGTTCCAAGTCTGGCTGCCAAAACAAGTCAATTACAGTCCCATCTGGCGTGATGAAATTAGCCACTTTACCGGCAGCTACCATTTCTGTTAAACTTGCCGGAATTTCTGCGCCAGCCAGTTCCTGCAACCCCAGAATAGTACCGTAGAAGTGGCGGGAAGCATTCATATCTCGCACGTTTAAAGCGATATGGTGAACGCGGCGCAAATTCCCCGGCGCGAGGGTAATTTTGACTGTACTTTCTGTAGTTTGCATGATTGTCAATTGCCAATGTTATAGAACAAGTCATTAGTCATTAGTTATTAGTCATTAGTCATTAGTTATTAGTCATTAGTCATTGGTGATTAGGAAGAAAAAACAACAAACAATAAACAAGCAATCAAATCAAGGTTTTCTGAAATTAATAACTTCCTAAATTTTGGGGCGGTTGCTATAAAAATGAATCCTTTTAAATTTATTCAAATTTTGATGGTTAGGACTTCACTTTTTAGAGAAATTGGAGGACTGAAGTCCTCACTACGAACCAATTTTATTTATGTCAATTATAGCGGTTCGATCGCGTTGTGAGGTACGCCCCATGCTTTTATGCCCGATGCCCTGTTTGGCCAGCAGCACCTAATGTTTCTGAAAAATGATCTATTGTTACTTTTCTTTAGGAAACGATGCCATACCTACAAATAGCATTGCCAGCCCGCCTGCCAGAATTGCGAAGGCAAGTAAACCTACAACTAAATCTAATCCCGATGTATTGTCCATTAAATTAAACCGTTCTCCAATTAAATCCCATCACCGATATTTCTCAATTGCCGCTAACCGCAAACAATAGGGAAGAGAAGAAAAACCAGCTTTCAGAATTATAAAAAAAAAGCAAATTAACTTCTTATCCCTTCCCTCAAAATCACTTAAATTCCTTAAAAAATCAGTCGCCCAACTGCTTATTTTGCCAATTCTCGCTCAATGGCGGCGATCAGTTCAGGCGAATCTGGCCCCACGCTGCTGCGGAATCTGGCCACCACTTCACCTTGTTTGCTAACTAAGAATTTCTCAAAATTCCACGAAACCTCACCCTTGGGATCGGCGGCACTTGTAAGTGTAGCGTACAGCGGGTGCTGCTGGCTGCCTTTAGCGCGTACTTTGTCAAACAATTCAAAGCTGACACCGTATTTTGTCGTACAGAAATTGACAATTTCTGCGTTACTTCCCGGTTCTTGAGCTCCGAAGTCGTTGCAGGGAAATCCTAAAACCCTGAGTCCCGCAGCCCTGTATTTCTGGCTCAATTCTTCGAGTCCTTTGTATTGAGGTGTATAGCCGCATTGAGAAGCTACGTTTACTATCAAGAGTACCTGGCCAGCGTACTCTCCTAGCTGCTTGTCTGCGCCTGCGATTGTTTTTACTTTAATGTCGGAGATTGTGCTGGGCATTTTCAAATACTGCTAAATTTGACAACCACAATTTTACCGCTATTCGGTACAATTTTGGCGAGATGCCGATCGCTCAAAATTTATAGGTGTTGCTAGTTAAGGAATGAGAATTAAATAACTTACCATTTTTATTATTCTTGTGGGATGGGCTATAG
>NZ_JADEWV010000078.1 GCF_015207455.1 Microcoleus sp. LEGE 07076 | reverse complement strand
TCCCACAAGAGTTATCTTTTCTTGTGGGATGGGCCGGAGAGCCCGTCCGATCAATTGATGAAAAAGATTTTTGCAAGAGGTCTAATACAAGCAGAAAAACAAGTGAGATTAGAGCGGTTGACCAGGGTATTTCCGTACCCAATTTCAACCGAAAGTCGTCGGGGAAAATTACAAAGACTTTTGGATTTGCCTAGTTTAACAATTAATGCTATTTGGTTCCCATTAATTGCTTATTGGTTGACCAAGTATTGTCCTGTTGGTACTCGTGTATCAATCGCAATTGACCGCAGTCAATGGGGGCATATTAATCTGTTTATGGTAAGCTTAATCTGGGAGCGCAGAGCAATTCCATTATACTGGTCACTGTTGCCAAAATTAGGAAATAGTAATTTGGCAGAACAAACTACAAATTTAGAGCAAGTTTTACCATTGTTTTCAGAATATAAAGTCATCGTTTTGGGAGACCGTGAATTTTGCTCTGTAGATTTGGGGAACTGGCTGATGGAAAAAGGTGTGTCTTTTTGCTTGAGGCTGAAAAAGAATCATTGTATCGAAACAGAACATTTAGTTTGGCAACGGCTAGATCAACTAGGAATAGTGCCGGGAACCTCTTTATACTTTCAAGGAAAAAGAGTCAGAAAAAGTCGTCCTGCTACTGGATTTGACCTAGCCTGTAAATAAAAAAGAAACTCTGGAGGAATTACAGTGGATGAAGCATGGTTTATTCTCACAGATTTAGGGTCATTGCCAGCAGCAATCAATGCTTATAAGCAGCGGATGGGAATTGAAGAAATGTTCCGAGATTGTCAAACAGGAGGCTACGATCTTGAAGGAACTAGCTTAAAAGGAGACCGACTGATTAAGATGATTTTGCTGATGACTCTCGCCTACACTGCGGCAATATTTCAAGGAACTGAAATCCGGGAAAAGCAGGTGCAAAAATATGTATCTCGTCGTAAAGAACCCCAAAAAAAATATCGTAGACGGAGTACATTTGGTGTGGGTGTAGATGGATAAAAGTGGGTTAATTATCTAAAACAATATGCTGAACAAGTTGAAGAGTTAATGAAGTTAAGTCCAAATAAACGCCGATTTTATCAACAAGGTATGCGGGCTGCAACCCTTATCCGGTCTATCTCCTAGACCTTTCTGTCACCCCCCAGATTGGAAGAGAAACTCATTGCGAACCCGATATAGAAGATTGCATCTGCATCGGCGAGACTCAAGATTTCTATCACGGCTGCCTTGCTGCTATTGATTTTGCCCTGTCCTTGGCAGGTGAGAAATATGCCTATGCTCAAATCAGTCTGGTAAAAACTAACGCAGCCAATTTCATCGAATTAAACAAAGATTGGGAGCGCCGAGTTCTTGAGCTTAAAGGCTTATCCTCCTCAAAAAGGCAAGATAGGCAACCAAAACAAAATTTGCTGGTTGGGCTGTCGCAACTTGATGGCGACAATCAAGTTGGGACGCTGGGCAGTGAAGGAGAGGGCGATGAAGCTGATTCGCGATCGATAGAAGCGGCGGCTTTAGCTGAAATACAGGAGCAAGAGTTGAAGAGCGATCGCTCTGATTCTAGCGAACTAATTGTACCTATGGGTTTAAGCAATTTGGCTCTTTTGAAATCCCAGGAAAGTGAAGAGGGAGTACGAGAACAGTTTACAGAAGAGGTAGTAAAGCTGGGAGAGGAAGAGCGCTTAGAGCTAGAGAATTTGCTATCTAGGACTTTATTAGATGGCTATCAACAGTTGAAGCTGGGGAAATGCAAGGTTATAGAAGATTGGACAGCATTTTTAGAGGAGGGTGAAGCAATTAGGGTGATTTCAGATCGAGACAGCCACATCGTCCTACGGATTACTTTAGAGGGTGAAGTGCAAAGCGCTTTATCTTATACCGATGCAGAGGTTTTGGGTGCAACTGTTAAAGAAAACTCAGAGGATTTGGCTATATTCTCTAATTGGTTAGAGGCGATAATTCCGAATCCGTCAGCGGGCGATTTGAATGCTGATTCAGTACAGCCAGCAACCACAATGGATATTCAGCAGGTAAAAATGGCTGAGTCTATCCTGCCAACGGCTCAAAGAGCTTTTGAGTATTTACTCGATCGTGCTCCCGATCGCGTGGAAGAAACTGATGAGTACACCCGCGTTCGGGTAGGAGATTTGTACGATCTGATGGTCGGAGATTCGGAAGGGGTTTCGGTGTCTTCTGTGACTGCCTCTGTCCGAGGGGAGTTAATCAAAGTTCGCGGAGAAGATTTGATTTTAGCTCAGGGCATTTCCTCTGAAGATATTGACTTTTGGACAGTTGTGGCAGATGAGCTAGATCGGATAGAGGCTAGGAGTAGGGATTCCGAGCGATCGGAACCAGATAGTGCAAATGGTTTTCAGCGCTAAATCGCTGGAAATTTGACACTCCCTCGATTCAACTAGAGGGGTGGAGTAGCAACACTCCCCTCGACTCTACCTATCGGCTGTACCCCTATTTGATAAAACAACGATGTTCCGTCAATGGATAGATGACACAGGTACTATTACTTATGGTTACATTTAAGATAGAGTAGCAGACTATGTTTGGCTTTGCTGTAGATATCTAGCCCTACGGAAATATCAAGCTAGTGCATTTTAGATGTTACTTAGTTATCAAAGTTAAAGATAAGGCCCAAAAGCATGATTGAAGAACCACTGGCAATTTTGGATACAGTTCTAAGGGAAAAATGTTTTAATGATGTTCAAGAACAAGTATTTCGGCAGTCGTGGCAAGGTAAAAGCTATCAAGAGATAGCAGAAAGCACAGGTTATGATGCCGCTTATATTCGAGATGTCGGCTATAAATTATGGCAAGTGCTCTCAAAGTCATTAGGAGTAAAGGTTACTAAAAGTAATTTTCAATCTGTATTGAGGAAATCATCTCAGGAACTTGGTCGTTACGAACAACAGATGCAAGCAGAGACTATGGTTGATGTAAAAGTAGGGTCTCAGAACAATTTTGACAATCATCAGAGACTAAAAACTGAACTGTTTCAAGAAGAATTTAAAGTTTTACACCACGAAAATATAGATATCCCAACTGGTTACGACTGGGGAGAAGCTATTGACGTTTCTATTTTTTATGGGCGGACAGAAGAGCTGGATACATTTCGCAAATGGATTTTAGATGAACAGTGTCGTCTAATAGCGATATTGGGAATGGGAGGTATTGGGAAAACAACACTTTCAGTGAAACTTGCATTACAATTAAAAGATGAATTTCAATACGTCATTTGGAAATCGCTACGCAACGCTCCACCCATTAAAGATATTTTGGCAAATTTGATATACTGTTTGTCAAATGGAAGTGAAACAGAAGCAGATATTCCAGCAACTTTATATGATAGAGTAACAAAAGTCATTAACTATCTACGCAGGTATCGATGTTTGATAATACTTGATAATCTTGAAACAATTCTTCAAGTCGGTGAGTCAGTTGGTTGCTATCGAGAAGGATATGAAGGTTTTAGCGAATTCATAAAAAGGGTGGGTGAATCAGATCACAAAAGCTGTTTAATATTAACAAGTCGGGAGAAACCACGAGAATTTTCAGTGCTTGAAGGAGAATTACTACCAGTTCGTTCATTGCAACTAAAGGGGGTTGAGGAGGAAGCAGGATATGAAATATTAAAATTAAAAGGTTCTTTTACAGGCTTGGAAGAGGACTGGAAGTTACTTATTAATAATTATGCAGGAAACCCACTTTTATTAAAAATAGTTTCTACAACTATTAAAGAACTTTTTAATAGCAACCTTTCGGATTTTTTAACACAAAACACAATTGTTATTGAGAGCGTTAGAGATTTACTAAATCAACAGTTTTATCGATTATCAGAAATCGAAAAAGACGTTATGTTTTGGCTTGCAATCAATCGCGAAGTAAGCTCATTAAATACTTTACAAGAAGATACTAATTTGACTGCCTCAAAGTCAAGCTTGCTGGAAGCAGTGTCTTCAGTCAGTCGTCGCTCTCTAATCGAAATAACTCCCACCGGTTATACACTACAACCTGTAATTATGGAATACGTTAGCGAAAGACTTATTGAACAAATTTACGAAGAAATTAAAAATGATGAAGTTTTAATAATAGCAAGATATGCTCTTGTTAAAGCTCAATCTAAAGACTACATTCGAGAGATTCAAAAGTATATAGTTATCAAGCCTGTTATTACGAAACTCAAATCTTTAATGGGATCTGAATCTCGTATTGAAAACAAACTATATAAAATCCTTTTAACGTTTAAAGAAAATATTATTGGGTCAGCGAGCTATGGAGCTAGTAACATTATTAGCCTACTTCAACAACTAGGTATAGATTTTAAAAACTATGATTTTTCTGGACTAGCTATTTGGCAAACTTATCTTCAGGGAACTAATTTGCATAATGTTAATTTTTCGGGATGTAATTTTGATAAATCTGTTTTTAATGAAACTTTGAGTATTGTCTTGTCAGTTAACTTTAGTCCAGATGGGAAGTGTTTGGCGACAGGAGCTACTGATGGAAAAATTTGTGTTTGGCAACCATTAGACGGAAAGAAGCTGTTGATTTGTCAGGGACACACAAATTGGATCTGGACAATTACTTTTAGTCCAGATAGTCAAATTCTCGCGAGTGGTAGCGAGGATCGAACTGTGCGGTTGTGGGATCTCTGGACGGGGCAATGTCGGGCAATTTTACGAGGACACACAGGTCAAGTATGGTCAGTAAGTTTTAGTCCAGATGGACAAACCCTTGCCAGTGGCAGCGAAGATCAAACCATCAAACTCTGGGATGTTTACTCTGGGGAATGCAAACAGACTTTGCAAGAGCATACCAGTCAAGTGCGGTCAGTCATCTTCAGCCCCGATGGACAAACTCTTGCCAGTGGCAGTGACGATCGAACGGTGAAGTTTTGGAAGGTTAGCTCTGGAGAATGTTACAAAACGCTCTTGGGACACACTAGCCGTGTTCACTCAATCAGTTTTAGCCCTGACGGGCAAAGTCTTGCCAGCAGCAGCGAAGATCAAACCATCAAACTCTGGGATGTTTACTCTGGGGAATGCAAACAGACTTTGCAAGAGCATACCAGTCAAGTGTGGTCAGTCATCTTCAGCCCCGATGGACAAACTCTTGCCAGTGGCAGTGACGATCGAACGGTGAAGTTTTGGAAGGTTAGCTCTGGAGAATGTTACAAAACGCTCTTGGGACATACCAACTGGTTGCGGTCTATCGCTTTCAGTCCCGATGGGCAAACCCTTGCTAGTAGTAGCGACCACACCGTAAAATTCTGGGATGCTAACACGGGAGAGTGTTGCAAAACACTTTTGGGACATACCAACTGGTTGCGGTCTGTCGCTTTCAGCCCTGATGGGCAAATTCTTGCCACTGGGGGTGAGGAATATACGATCAAACTGTGGCATATCCACACTGAAGAGTGTTGCAAAACCTTGCGAGGTCACGCGAATTGGGTTTGGTCTGTAAATTTCAGCCCCGATGGAAAAATGCTTGCTAGTGGTAGCGGGGATCATGTCATCAAGCTTTGGAATGTTCAGACTGGGGAGTGTCTTAAAACCCTAGTAGGGCATACCAACCGTATACGCTCAATTGTATTTAGCCCCAATGGGCAAACCCTTGCCAGTGGGGGGGAAGATCATACAGTGAGGCTCTGGGATGTCCACACTGGCGAAGTTCAACAAATATTGAAAGAACATACTAATCGAGTTTGGTCAGTCGCCTTTAGCCCTGATGGGCAAACCCTTGCCAGTGGGGGGGAAGATCATACAGTGAGGCTCTGGGATGTCCACACTGGCGAAGTTCAACAGATATTGCAAGAACATACTAATCGAGTTTGGTCAGTCGCCTTTAGCCCTGATGGGCAAACTCTTGCCAGTGGCAGCGGCGACCATACCATAAAGCTCTGGAACTCTAGCACTGGGGGGTGCTTCAAAACATTGGCAAAGCATACCGATCAGGTTCGCTTCGTTGCTTTCGGTAATGATGGGGACATACTTATTAGCAGCAGCGGAGATCAAAGCGTAAGGGCGTGGAGTATTAGCACTGAAGACTGCTATAAAACACTTAATATTCTTACGGATTCAGCACGTTCAGTTGCCTACAATCCTAGTGGTCAACTTCTTGCCAGCGTGAGCCAAGACGAAGCTTTGCAGATATGGAACATAGCAACTGGTGAGTGCATTAAAGTTCTAAAGTCTGTAAGACCCTACGAACAGATGAACATTACCGATGTTACAGGTTTGACAGAGGCTCAAAAATCGACACTGAAAGTTTTGGGAGCAGTCGAGTCGGAAACAGCAATAGCTTAAAAAAAGCTGTTGCCTGTTTCGCTTTTCTGTTTATTCAAACTCGCTATGGAAAGATTTACATAGGTTAAGGTGGTCACAAACAAAACCTTCGACTCCCATTATGGGAACACTGCTATACAAGTTTAGTTGTGAAGCATGTTGTACATCAGTAACAAAGCCTAATTCGCGAAGTTTTCTGCCAGTACCACAATCTAATAACGTGGCTTCTAGTTGCTTATGGGTATGGAGGAAAGCACCTTCGCAGACACAAGCTTCAGGAGACTTTTCATATTCTAAATACGAGAGAATAGCCCCTGCACCTAAATAGTCTTCAATCGCCATTCTTGTTTCCCCGTACTCAGATAGAGTTAATTCTCGTTCTCCACAGCAAACAATTGTCACGCATAGATTGGTTGTTTTTAGCATCTGGGAAATAGCACTGGCGATCGCTTTTGCATTTACCAACGACCCAATCAAAAGGCAAGGAGCCGTCTGAGCAAGGCCACTACAAGTTCCACCATTCGGAGAGGGAATTACGATCCTGGTGCCGGCGGTCATTCCTACATAAGTTAGAGGAGATAGAGAAAAGCGCCCTTTTTGAGGAACTTCGTTACGTCTGACTGCAACTTCAGCTCCAAGCCGTTGTGCAAGAATTACGGAATCTTCCGCTATGGAGCAGGGGTAGATCAGCCCCCCATGTGCCACAGCAGTTGTGACCGCCGTGGAAAAACTAAGTGTATCCACAATGACGATAATATCTTTTCTTGCCAGAGCCTGAGCCGTTCCCCATTGCCCAAAATCTAGCTTGCAACGGTATGGATTTTGAGAGAAAGTTTGAGAAGGGAGCGGTAATTCAGAGATATATTTCATGTTAATTTATTGCTGAAACGGTGATTAATTTATCAAGGGTTAAAAGACAACCAAATTCTCATTAAGTGGCGTTTTTTTTCAGGATGTATATCATCCTCGAAAGCTGTTCTACCATGTAAAACGAAGTGATTATTAACGAGCAACATTTCACCCCGGTTTAGTTGAATGTTCCTAATAAGGTGATTTTGTTGTATAACACTTTCAAGCATTTCAAGAGACTCTGTGACACTAGAGTCGAGCGGTAAACCTTCTGCTTCATATCCCTTAAAAATACGAATTTTGGAATATCGAATTCTTAGATAGTCTTGGTATGAAAAAATTGGAGCGAGCAATGTTATTGGACTTTCCCCAGGTTGCAGTTCAGCTCTGCGGTCAAAGTAGTAAGGTTGATAGAGACGCTCCAGTAATTTTGGAAATTTTTCTAGGATAATGTTATGCAAAGCTTGAGCACTAATCAGTAAAGAGTCTCCACCACTCTTTGCGGGTCTAAGAACAAACATGGCAACTACATCAACAGATTGGTTTCGGAATAGAGGTGCTGAATCAGTGTGAAGGTCAAGAGGTGCTCTGGTTTGAGTACCGCGTACACCAGATTTAAATGCCAAGTCATCTTGGCTATAGCCCTTGTCAAATACTGAGTACAGCCGATCTTCTTGAAGGTTTTGCACCAACCTTATGCCCAGAAGATGGCTGAGACTCCAATACACCATACATATTTCATCATCGGTATATTTTTCGGCAGGTAATCCCTGCAAAACCACAAAACCGCAACCAGTTTTGAGTTCTTGCAGCACTTTGATAGCTGCCTCCTTAAAGGATGAAATAAAAAAAGATTTTTCCATGACGTTATGGAGCGTTTTAGCATTTCGACGAACTTCTTGCACTGCATTATCAATTTCATTCAAAATTACAGGATTTAGGCAGTAACTCCAATTATTTGACTCGACAAAACTATTACGAGACCAAGCACCTGAACCTGCAATCATTAACTGGTAAACGGGCGTAGTTTCAAGACTAATTTTCACAAACGATCCTCCTAAAAACCTAAATGTGTACATTTTTCAATACGATAGCTCAAAAAATAACTAAAATCTTTAGGTTAAAGTTACCTTAAATGCTAGAGCAGACCATCTTTTTTCAAACTCCTTTTTACTTAGATAGTCAAGTTGAATTATTTTTTATAGCTTGAAGTTTATTTTTATGAAAGCTAATTGCAGCGACTGAAAGCGATACAATTAACATCCCAACTATTTGATGGCTTCCCAATGACTCTCCAAGAAAAAGCCAAGCAAGAGTAGAAGTAAAAATAGGTCCTGTAGATCCAATTATCGATGACAAAGAAGCACCAACAAGAAAAATACCGTAGTTATTGAGCAAATATCCAGCAACCGTAACCAACGCTAAAACTAAAACACTGCTCCACAACGAAAGCCACACACTAGGTTCAACACTAAACCTAGCGATTTTTAATAATTTGAAAAAAGGAACATAGTTAAAAACAGCAATGCTAAAACCAGACAAAACAAGAGTTGTTAAAATGTTAATTAAACTAAACGGAACAGGGTGAAAATTAAATTTTTGAGAGCAAATTTGAGTTAAAATAACGTTGAATGAAAAGGCTATTCCTGCTGCCATGGCTGTTCCTACACCAAGCAAAAAATTGGCAGATTTTAAACTCTCAGGAGCTGGAATTGATAGGAAACACCCTAAATATAGAACAAGCATTCCCAAACCTAAAACACAGGTGGGACGCTCACCAAACAGAAGCCAACTTAGCAGCATGATAACTGTGGGATAGATAAAAAACACGGTGATTGCAATACCTGCTGGTATATTGCCAATTGCAATATACATAAAGCATTGAGACACAAATAAAAATAGCCCACTACCGATAATCCGACTCAGCAAACCGCGCTGTTTTACCTGTATTAATTGCATTAAATCCAGCCAGAGAGGAGGGTAAAGCTGTGGTCCTACGAAAAAAGCTAATAGAGGAACCATCAGCAACATCCGCATCACAAGAACGAGAAGCGAGTTTCCTAGAGTGGGAGCAATCCATCCTCCAACCCGGAAGTGTCCGAAGAGATATTGCTCGCTCAAGATCACTCTGGCAACGACGTTTTGCAGTGACAACATGACAGAAGCCAGCAAAACCAGCATTACGCCTTTCCCTTGATTGGAGAATTGTCGCTGCAAGAGTGGGCAAAATTTTGAGTAGTCTACTTTAGACATAAGCGGTAGCTCATAGGGAAACGCAGTTCTGAAATAAGGGTGAAGGTTTTGCCACCTCTTCAAGGCTTGAAGTGATTGATGCAATTGCGTGGGAACTAGCTTGATTCCCACGCTCGAATGACTTCAAATTCCAAAGGGCATAAAACGAGATAGAAAGTCGTCTTAAACCTCAATTCAGGTTGTGCCAGCAAGAACTAACTCGGAAAGCACAGTTTCTCGATCGCCAAATTCAAGGCGGTAAAAGTCACGGCGGCTTAAGCCCTCAACCACCTCACTGCTAACGATTTGCCGACACTGTGACAAGAATGTTTCTTCATCCATGTCAGCCCGAAGTTCATGATATGGAGTATATGCCGTAGGCCGCAGACGAGCACCAACTTCCCGCACAAGTTTAAAGGTATATGCAACACCTTCTTGGGTTTGACCTGGCATCCCCAACATGACAAAACAATTCAATTCAACCCCACGTTCGCGACACCAACGCGAAACCTCTCGCAGGTGATTTTCAGTTGTGCGCTTTGCTTTCGGCAAGAGTGCAATAGCCCCTGGATCTAAAGTTTCTAATCCAACACTAATTCGCAGACAACGCGAGCGCGCCATCGCATCAACCAGGGCTTCGTCTAGATGATGAAGTGTTGTACAAGTCTTCCAAGCGTATTTAGCAGGATGGGTTTCAACAGCTTTAGCAAAGTCTAAGACCCAATCGCGCCTGAGCGTAAAAGTGGGAGAGTAAGTTGAGATATAGTCAAACTCATAGAACTGTCGAGCTCGATCGGCATAAGCCAATATTGAAGCCACGCTCCGGCGACGCTCTTTCAATCCTTGTGCTGGCGGTACCAAGCAGTAAGAACAGCCCATCGGACAACCACGTGAGATTGTGATCGGTAATTCACGCCGCCCTGACAACCCACTGAACTCTAAAGTGGCATCCTGATAGAGACGGTTGTATTGATGCCAAGGAACCTCCTGCGGATCGGGAAACGCCCACTCTTCGGCTGGCAAGTAAACGCCTTGTCCCGTGTTAATGTAACCTTCCTCAGAATTGGTGGTGCGTAGGAGCAATCCCGTGATAGCCTGTCGCTGACGTAAACCTGATAACCACTCAACGAATTGTGCAATTCCTGCTTCCCAATCGCCAGACGCTACGATTGCATCGAGTCCATAACGCTGAAAAAATCCAGGAATGCTACTACTAGCCCGACCAAATGTAATGATGCGGGTTCCAGGTGAAATTTCGCGACAGTAGGCGATGAGCGTTTTTATCCCCTGAATCGTATCAAACTCATTGTGAATGGCTAGAACATCAGGCTCTCGGATCAGTTCTCGCGCTACTGCTGCCCAAGTCCAGTTGAGAACTCCAGCATCAACAGTCCGCAGTTCTGAAACACAGGACAGTCTCCGTAGATAGTTACTGGTTTCCCAAAGGGTATTGTGATGTCCAGCGTTAAAATACGTAGGAATATTTGGCGGCCACATTACGAGAACTTTCATGCTAGACCTCCAAAAATAGGTTGAATGTTTGCACCCAAAGCATTGAGTTTTTGTGGTAAAGCCTCATAACCCCGAGCCAAGTGGCTTGTGCCAGCTACCAGGGTTGTCCCCTGAGCAGCCAGCCCTGCCAAGACTAAGGCTGCTGCCGATCGCAGATCGGGCGCATTAACGTTGGCAGCAGATAATGTGGGAACTCCATTGCAATAGAGTGTCCTTTCACGTTGATTGTTCAGCCCACCCATGCGCCTCAACTCAGAGGCGTAGCCAAAGCGATCCTCCCAAATCACCTCTTCCAAACTGCTATGCCCCTCCGCTAGCGACATCAGCACGGCAAAGACAGGACCCATATCGGTGGGAAGTGTCTCAGTCGTCAATGTGGCGGGCTGAAGACGACCTTTAGATGTAACGACTACAGTGTCGGCATTCTCTTCTATGCTGACTCCCATAGAGCGAAAAGCAGCTACCTCAATATCCATGCCTGCAAGCGATGCCTGCTGAAAGTGAACTCGCCCACCTGTAATAGCCACAGCACCGATGTAGGTACTCAACACCTGGGGGTCACTCGGTACAGTGAAATGGGTTCCGTGGAGGGATGGAACACCTTGAATGCGAATATAGCGCGTTCCTTCACCCTCAATTTGTGCTCCCATCGATCGCAGAAAAGAACAGAGATCTATGATGGAGCGCCCCCAGTAAGCACCTTCAATCACCGTCTCGCCACTAGCCAAGACACCTGCTAATAATGCCGTTTTCGTAGCACTAGAGATAAATTTGTTATTTTTCAGTCCATAGCGCGATTTGAGTTGAATATGGCAACCTTTCAGTCCGCTGGCTGGGACAGATGCTTCGATCGTTTCTCCTAAAACAACTTTGGCACCTAGCATCCGCAAAACTTCAGCCATAGGCTCTACGGGACGCAGGCCGATTTTGCACCCGCCTTGATTCCTGGGTAGGCGTACCCAGCCATGACGCACTAGGAGTGTTGGCAGCAAGTAGAGGGTTCCGTGTACCGAGTTGAATGTCTCGACAGGCAGTGAATTCTCTGGATGGACTTGGCGACATGCAAGGTGTAATGTCTTTTCCGTATAATTCACATAAGCGCCCATTTGTGCTAAACACTTACAAAGCACCAGATGATCCAGCATATCCGGGGATTGCTCCAAAATGACAGGATCGTTAGTGAGCAACGACGCCGCAATCATGGTGACAGAAGACACTTTGTTACCCTCAATCGAAACCGTCCCATTCAGACACCGCTGCCCTTGAACAGTCAGGACATCTGGGATAGGAAAGAGTTCAGTATTGTAAGCTTTAGCGTTGAAACTTTTTGTGATAAGTGTTTGTTGCATCAAAGTAGATCCTGGATACGTGAGTATCGAGTGAAGTTTTCTTGTCAACAATGGCTTAGTGGTAAGATTTGAGTATCAAACTTTTAACTTGGTAATTGCTTTAAACTACTCATTTAAACAGTTTTATTAAAATTAAAATTGTTGAAATGCACAACTTTTTAGCAATCGGATATTTTGAAGCTTTAGGTAATAGATACGGTTGCCCAAGTGATTATTGATGCCATTTCTTGCCACAATTTAGATTCATCTTCTTGTGGAAGAGTAACCAACCATTGCATTGTTAAGCCCTTGATTTCATCATTCAGTCAACAGTTAAATGTTATATTGCTTACTCTTATGCCACAACAATAAAAAAACGTGAAAAGTCAGAAGTTTTTGTTTTTTCGCTTGATCGACGGCAAATTCATTGGTAGAGAAACATTTGCATAAATTTAGCAATTTCCGCAAACAAGAAAAAGTCATAAAAAGTCGGAATTTGATGGTAAGAGCCTAGTGCCTGTTTTCAAACTCGTTTGTGGTTATAGTTTAGACCTCTTGCAAAAAAGATATATGTTATAATCAGAAGTTTTAATTTTAATCGGCTAGAGCTAACTCATAATTGTAAATGGCTGACAACAAATTACAACGTAGACCATAACGGCGACGGCGATTCCGATAACGACTCGACAATATTTTAAAAATTTTGAGACTTCGATTAACGTGTTCAATAACAATTCGCTCCTGTGCTAAGACTAGATTGTAGTCTTTTTCTATTTGAGATAGTTTGCCATTTTTAGGCTTTTTTCTAGGGATATAACTATTAGTGTGACAGTCCTTTATCCCTTGATAGCCACTATCTTGTAAGCTATTTGTTTCGGAATGAAAATGAACTTTACTTTTTTTTAAACAAGTTAAAGTCGTGGCAATGCCCTGGTACAAAAGCAGTGCAAATAATTTCTTTTGTTTCTTGATTAATTACCAATTGAGTTTTGAGAGTATGACACTTTTTCTTGCCTGAGTAATATCTCTTCTGTTTTTTTTTGTCGTTCAATAGTTGTTTCTGTGACATCCATCACCACGAATTCTGGATAATCAGAGTCTTTGAGTAATGCCTTTTTCCCGGGAATACGGAACTTTCCTGTTTTCATTAAAGTAGATTCAATATCAGTTACAATTCGGCAAATTGTTGATTCAGATACTCCCCAAGTTGTCCCAATATGAAAATATGTTCGATACTATCTCCAATATTCTAAGGATCCTAAGACCTGTTCAGAGAGAGTTAGGATGGTGCGACGCCCTCTTTTGTCTTTCTGATTTTCTGACTTAAAATTTTCCAATGCGCTAACCATTGCATTCAAGGTTTCAATCTTGACACCAAATCTACGTTGAAATTGATCGGGTTTTAAGTTTAGATAAAATTGATTTTTCATGATTTACTCGTTTTGTAACGACAACAGCACTTTATAGCATTTTATTCTGTTGATAACAAGACAAGAGTGAAAATAAGTTAACAGTTGGTATTCAATCAACTTTCAGCAAAACTTTTCATTATATCATAAAATTATTTTGAAATAGATCTATTTTCATATTGCGACAAATTGGGGAGTATCTGAATCAACCCGAAGCCGAATTGTAATTGACATCGAATCAACTTTAATGAAAACTGGAAAATTCCGTCTTCCTGGGAAAAAAGCATTACTCAAAAACTCTGATTATCCAGCAGTCGTGGCGATCGATGTCACAGAAACAGCTATTGAACGACCCAAAAAAAAGCAGAAGAAATATTATTCAGGCAAGAAGAAATGTCATACCCTCAAAACTCAATAGGTCATTAATCAAGAGACAGGAGCAATTATTTGCACTGCTTTTGGGCAAGGACATTGCCACGATTTTAGCTTATTTAAAAAAAGTAAAATCCATTTTCATCCCGAAACAGATAGCTTACAAGATAGTGGGTATCAAGGCATAAAAGATTATCATTCCAATAGTTATATTCCTAGAAAGAAACCTAAAAATGGGAAACTTTCTCTCTTAGAAAAAGACTACAATCGAGCTCTAGCACAAGAAAGAATTGTTATTGAACACGTTAACCGGAGTCTCAAAATTTTTAAAATCTTGTCGAGTCGTTATCGGAATCGTCGCCGCCGTTATGGTCTGCGTTGTAATTTGTTATCAGCAATTTATAATTATGAGTTAGCTCTAGGGGGATTAAATTGAAAATTTTCTATTATAGCATAGATTTTTTTTGCAAGAGGTCTAATAATTTATATTGATTTATGTTATAGGTGATTGACCGGACATCAACTGACTCAATCAAACAGTAATCCCACGACTGGGCAGTCAGAAACGACCAAAATCTCGATTAACCAGTTTAGTTCAAAATACATTTTTTCACTGTGTACTGTTCAATTCAATACAAAAAACCAGAAGTAGATCCTGTAGATTTCATAGATAAGTAATTCGCTCTTGAAAGAACTTATTAATGATAATTACTGAAAAACTTCCCCGTCATTGTACTTTCAATGAATCAGACTGGAAAATACTTGCCGCATTCTGGTATCCTGTAGCGTTCTCTCACGATATTGTCGATCGGCCTTACGCCGCCCAACTGCTGGATGAGCGACTTGTCTTGTTTCGGGTCTCAGATGGTTCAGTTACCGCAGCTCGCGATCTCTGCTTGCATCGAGGCGTGCCGCTCAGCTTGGGTTCGATAGAAAACGATGAGCTAATCTGTCGCTATCACGGAGTGCGATACAACAAAGCTGGGCAATGCGTTTGTATCCCGGCTGAGCCTGTTGCCGCCATTCCACCCAGGCTGAAACTCAAAACTTATCCGACGATCGAGCGCTATGGCTTAGTCTGGGTTCGCCTTGCAGACAGCGGAGATATTCACTTCCCCGATTTCAAAGAATGGGACGATCCAGACTACATACAGGTGCTGCCGAATTATGTCGATATTAATGCCGCATCAGGAAGGCAAGTCGAAGGCTTTCTTGATGTGAGTCATTTTGCCTTTATTCACGCTGATTCCTTTGGAGAGCGGCACAACCCCGAAGTGCCCGATTACCCCGTTGAAGTGTTGCCGTATGGATTTCGCGCCGATTACGTTAGCACAGTCAGCAATTATCCGCACCACATGAAACATCTCAATCCGTCAGGGTTTAAGTGGAGACGGCTATTTGAACTGTGGCTACCGTTTACCGCCAAGCTATCTGTCACCTTTCCTAACGGTCAACTGCATATTCTCAATGCTGCTTGTCCGGTTTCTGCCCGCAAAACTCGCCTGTTTGTACCAATCTGCCGCAACTTTGATAAAGATGCTCCCTTGCAAGACACGCTTGACTTTAACGATCGAGTTTTTGCAGAAGACAAAGCAATCATCGAACAACAATATCCTGAAGACTTGCCGATCCGTCTTCAAGATGAAGTACATATTGCAGGAGATAAAAGTTCGATTACCTACCGGAAAAAACTCGCAGCTTTGGGATTAAGTCCATCGTTTGCAGCTTAGTTACCTCGACTCGATATTCAAACTATTCTTGTAGGAGCTTTCTACGAACAAAACAGAAGTTGAGGTACGGTTCCAACAGGTATATAGGAGTTGGCAAGTTTTGCTTGCCAATTAGTTTAAGTTTAATTTCTGCCGCACCAATTTCAGAACTAAGATTTTGGCTGGCGTGACAACCTTCATGACGCTCGGATATATGCCAATACGCTCCCTCGGGCCCAACCTACATAAATTTGTTGAGTTTTAGCCTTAACCCAACGGTATTGGGATATATCCTGGTTGTGAATTCAATAGCAGCCACAGACTTAATCCGCAGAACGAATGGGTAGCGGGTTGCTGAGAAACCATTGAAAATTTAAACTTTGATGTTCATTGCTCGATTCATTTTTATGACAGTGAAATTCCATTAGTAAAAGGAGCTCGGGAAGATGACTTTGAAAGCGTTTCGCAGTGCAATTTTAGATTTTGTTGGCGATCCGTTCTACGTGTCAGAATCAGAGAGTGTTCGCTATCTTCCAGACGGATTGCTGGTTTTGGAAAAAGGCAAGGTGAAAGAGCTGGGTGATTACGAGTCACTAAAAGAGCAGTATGCTGGGATTGCGATCGAGTCTTATCCCGATCGCCTCCTCTTGCCTGGATTCATCGATCTGCACATTCATTTTCCTCAAACCGGAATTATTGCCGCCTATGGAGAACAACTCTTAGAATGGCTAGAGAAATATATCTTTCCAACCGAGCATAAATTCAAAGATAAAGCCTATTGCGATCTGGTTGCGCCAATTTTTATCGACCAACTGTTACGCAACGGTACGACAACCGCCGTCGTACTAGGAGCTGTGTTTCCAGAATCAGTAGATGCACTGTTTGAGGAATGCGATCGCAGAAATATGCGCGTGATCGCAGGTAAGGTGATGATGGATCGCAATGCTCCCGATTTTCTGTGCGATACAGCCGAGTCGTCTTACTGCGACAGCAGAGCGCTAATCGAAAAATGGCACTGCAAAAATCGCTTGCTCTATGCCGTCACGCCCCGATTCGCACCAACTTCAACCCCCCAACAGCTAACCGCAGCCCGCCAGCTTTTAAACGAATTTCCTGGTACTTATTTGCACACGCATCTGTCTGAGAACATGAAGGAAGTGGAATGGGTGCAAAAACTGTTTCCAGACAGTCAGGGTTATCTGGATGTTTACGATCGATTTGGCTTGGTGGGAGAGCGATCGATTTTTGCCCATTGCGTTCAATTAACCGATGCTGAATTCGATCGACTTGCCGAGACAAAAGCCACCATTGCATTCTGTCCGACTTCTAATTTGTTCTTGGGTAGCGGATTGTTTAATCTCGAACGGGCAACCGCCGAGCAGGCACCAATTAAGGTTGGTTTAGCCACCGATGTCGGAGCTGGAACAAGTTTCTCATTGTTGCAAACTGCCAGTGAAGCTTACAAAGTGGCTCAACTTCGGCAGCAAAAGCTGTCACCGTTTCAAGCAATGTTCCTGGCAACACTAGGTGGAGCAAGAGCGATCGAGCTGGAAGATAAAATCGGCAATTTTGATGTGGGTAAAGAAGCAGATTTTGTGGTACTCGATCCGCGAGCAACTCCAGTTATGGCATTTAGGAATGAGCAAAAGAATCAGCAGATTGTGCCAACGACAATAGAAGAATTAGGCGAGCTGCTATTCAGTACGATCGTGTTAGGCGACGACCGAACAATTTGTGCAACCTATGTTATGGGCGAACTGGTTTATGCTAAATAAACGCGAAAAGTACCCAGCGTTGACAATTAAGCTGTTTTACATTTAAACAATATGTCAAAAAACAATAAAACAATTGTGGGGTGGGCTGATAGCGGGCCCTGAACATACAATGTTTATTTTTCCGACAGCTTATCAGATCAATTCCTCTCTTCATCGTCCTGTATTCATTTCTCTCTGTGTTCTCTGTGTTCTCTGTGTTATAGGTCCGGTTAAATCACCTGACGATGCAACCGGAAACGATATCACCCAGTGAAATTATTCCAGCTCGTCGAACTCGCGTTATATTAGCCGCGAGCATCGGTTAAACAATCCCAACTATCGGCGTACATCTGCGTGCACCTGCGGTTAAAAGCTCCCAATTAAAACAAGACACTTTTGTTTGTTGTTTTACTTATCGACAGCTTTCAGCAAAGTTTGCACGCTAGCATTGTGGTCAATGAAAGAAAACAAATGCTTAAATAATAGTTTGCCATTTTCATCCAAAACAAACTGAGCGGGCAAAGGAGCACCCAAAGCTTGACCGGTTTTATAAGCCCGAAACACTTTTACGCCCGGATCGCACAGTAGAGGCATTTTCAAGCCTAAATCTCTAACCACAATTTGGCTTTGGCGATCGTCGGTACTTGTAACCATCAATAATTCTATATTGCGATCGGCAAACTGTTCCCAACTTTCATTCAAAGCTTTAATGTGAGGAAAACAAAAGGGGCAATATTGCTTTTCAGTAAAAATTCGGGTAAAAGCCAGAATTACCGGCTTATCGCCCCGATAATTCGACAGCCGCACCAATTTGCCATTATTAATATCCGGCAGTTCAAAATCTGGCGTCCTGTGTCCCAGCGTCAGTGAATTAGTCGCCGGCACCGGCAATAAGTTTTGGAAAAACCGCTGATTTAACAAGCCGCTAAAATCAGTAGAAGTCAGCATATTTCCTAATTTGGGAATGGGGAATGGGGAATTGGGCATTGCACCGAAAGTTTCGAGGGCGGGCACTCACAGGCGCCGCCCCTACAACTCAAAACGATCGAGTTAGACAGCAGCAAAGAAAACCTTAGACTTGACCGGATCTGGAGTCATGGTTTTGTCACCGGGCTGCCAGCCTGCGGGACAAACTTCATCGGGGTGAGACTGGACGTGTTGAATAGCTTGCAGCGTGCGGAGGGTTTCGTCCACGTTGCGGCCGAAGGCAAGATTGTTGATAGTAGAGTGTTGGATGATGCCTTCTTTGTCGATAATGAACAGACCTCTGAGGGCAATGCCGGCTTCTGGGTCGAGGACGCTGTAGTCGGAACTAATTGTTTTTTTGATGTCAGCAACTAAGGGATAGTTGAGGTCGCCGACGCCGCCTGATTTGCGGTCTGTTTGTATCCAAGCCAGGTGAGAGAATTCGCTGTCAACGGATACGCCGAGGATTTCGGTATCGATGTTTTTGAAGTCGTCGTGGCGATCGCTAAATGCTGTAATCTCAGTCGGGCAGACAAAGGTGAAGTCCAAAGGGTAGAAGAACAAAACTACATACTTTTTGCCTTTATAGTCTGACAGTTTAACTGTTTTGAATTCCTGATCCACAACGGCTGTTGCTGCGAAATCGGGTGCAGGTTGACCAACCCGGAGGCATTCACTCGTCATAAATTTTGTTTCCTTTTTTACGAATTTTACGAACTGTTACAAATATATCATACTCGTAACGACTACAAGTATCTTCTAAAAAAATCAAAAAAACACGCTCTCAATTTTGAGAGCGCGGTTTATTTGATCAAATGATGGCTCAGGCGGGATTTGAACCTGCGACCTTGGGCTTATGAGTCCCCTGCGCTAACCACTGCGCCACTGAGCCAAATTCACTTCACGATTTACTATTGTAGCACGGTATGGCGAGCTATGTCGGCTGGGTATTCAACATAATTTATCATGACTTCTAGTAAAAGTTATGAGTTTTGATAATCATTCAAAACCCATAACTTCTGACCAGTCGTTAGCGAGAAGCGCGGGACGCATCGTCGGGCAGAAAAGCCATGGGATTGACGGCACCCTGTCCGGCGGGATGGACTTCAAAGTGCAAGTGCGGCCCGGTACTGAAGCCGGTGCTGCCCATTTCTGAAATCTGTTCGCCTCGATCGACTCTTTGACCCTTTTGCACCAAAATTCGGCTGTTGTGGGCGTAGACCGTTTCTGAGCCGTCTGGATGAGTAATTTCCACCAGATAGCCGTAGCCGCCGTCGTTCCACTCTGCATAGGTCACCACCCCGCCCTCGGCTGCCATAATTGGCGTGCCGATCGGTCCTGCAATATCAATTCCCTTGTGCATCCGTCCCCACCGCCAACCGTAGCCAGAAGTGAGAACGCCCTTAGCCGGCCAAATAAACCCGTTAGCCGACGACGGTTGTTTGCTGCCGTTAGGCAGATAAGTATCAGCGCCCGAAAGCGGAGGTAGTTCTGGAGAAACCATCCGTCCCAAAGACGGGTTGCTCAGGGGGTCGTAACCCTGGGAGCCAAAAGGAGCCGTTGCCACCACAGGCGGTTGCTGAGTAGAGTTCGGCGTGAGGTCGATCGGTTGAAGTTCGGCGGCGCGAGCTGGATCAAAACGCTCTTGCTGCTGCTTCTTAACCTCGTCAGACCAAGCTCTCGAAGGGGGTCTGCTGATTTCGTTCTGCACCGCCCCAGCGTACTCGGGGGTGTAGAGGTCAGGATTGACGCTGGGGAGTTCCTGAGACGGGTTGCCCGATGCGAAAGTCGTCTCCTGTTCCGTTGGAGTCAGCGCCACTGCATTTCCCCCGATCGAATTGCGTTCGGCGCGATATTCTTCTCGCAGCCTGACAACTTCTGCCCTCAAGCGTTCGGCATAAGGGTTGAGACCAGGGCCGCCCGTAGGAAGAGCCTCCGAATTCGACTCAGGTAAAGCGCTAGGGCCAGAGGTATTTAAACCCTGGGGGCTAGTCGGCACAAAGCTGACAGGCTGCGGGTATTCTCCCGTAGCGATGGCGGTAGCAGTTGTACTTGCTGGCTGCTGCAGGGCATTGGTATCAACGGCACCTGTAAATGTTGGTTCGCCTTGAAGCTCCAGCTTTTTGGTGTCGCTAATGGTTTGAGAAATTTGAGTTAGCGGAATGCTATTGATTTTGGGCACCATTGGCGCTGAAATATTGTTCAGGCCTTCCAAGTTCGCCAGGGGAGAGACAATCGGCACTGTTGGCGCGGGCGTTCCAACGCCTGCGTCGGCTATTTCCGGGGCAGACGAGCTGGGGTTCAAAGATGCGGGAACCGAAGCTGCCGAATTGACAGATGTAGAGTTGGATGCCGCATAAGAGGCTGCCGCCTGCACCGCTGGATTATTCGATTCAACTTGGGGAATTTTCAGCCGTTGATTTACATTCAGCAAGTTGGGATTGCCGAGCTTGTTGGCGGAGATCAGCTCTTTGGTGGATACGCCGTAACCTTTGGCGATAGCCAGAAGCGTATCTCCCGGACGCACGCTGTAGATCACCGTTTCCGGCGCGGCGGTGCTGCCTGCGGGGGGGACTACCACAGCCGAAGGCAAACCGGGTGTGACCAGAGACTGTTCAATTGACTCGAATGTTCGATCGGCAGAGCCTGATTGACCGCTCCCGGCATTGGGAATTACAGGTGTGGTACCGAGGTCTGGAATTGCTGTCTGAGTAGGATAGTCCGGGGATGCCAGATTCGGTACAGCAGGTGTAGATGAATTTGTTCCCGCTTCCGACTCCAACAGGGGCCGACCTGATGCTGTGGTGCGGTTTTCCTGTTTTTTCAAACTGTCGATCACCCCGTCTGCGTTCGGGTATTCGATCGAGCTTTGTGCCGGCATCCCCGTCGCCAGCTCGGTCGCTGAAGTTGGCTGCCCCGATCTGGCTGCACCATCCAACGACTCTGAGCCACTCAAATTTAACTTTTGTTCGGGGTCGAGCAACGCAGTATTGCCGGAGTTTTGTTGTGCAGCAGCAGGATCGGTCGGACTTGTGAGTTCTCGGCCAACTTCAATTACGGTATCGGGTTTGATGCCGCTGACAGTTGCTAGTGCCTTCGATTCAACTTCTTCATAGTTCCGAGACAAGTCCCAAAGGGTCTGTCCCTGTTGAACCTTAACCCCTGCCTGTTCGGCCCACGAACCGTCAACTTGTGCCGAGGTAGCGGGTCCATTTGGCGAAACTGGCTGTACTTGAGCGGCGGATTCTGCTGTCGGTGCGAGTTCAGACGCGCGAGCGCTGTCTCCGTTTCTCGTCAGCAGGATGCCTGAAGCACCTACGGATATTGCCAGCCCTAGCGTTGCGAGAGAGCGAACTCTGCCAGTGCTGAGCGTTGTCTGCTTGGACGGTTCTGCTGAACCGTCTCCGTCGATTTCACTAGCCTGAACAGGCTTAATTTGGGGATATGTTCGTTTCAAAAAAACGACCTCCTACTGAGAAGCGCTAACTGTCCTTGGAAACACTCAAGGTTATCTCATGACGCTGAATTTAAATCAACAACCAAAAATATTCTGATTGTTGACAGCTATCATGCTTAGGCAAGATTACCTTGCTTTTTAAATTTAGACAAGCTCGAACGGTGATTAATTTTTTAATTCTCGGTCAAACCTGCTGCAAATACACCCAAAAGCCTTACGCCGCAATAGCTGGAACAATACATAAAATTTGGGTTCGGGTAAGGACACGACTCTCACCTATTATCAGACTGTATGCTAATTTCCGGACAGCATACAACCGTATATTTACTAGATCGATAGCCTTCAGGCACTAGCACGCGATCCCTGCTGGCCTAAACCCCTGAAATCCTGTGTTTTTGCGGCTCAATTATCTTCCCAGTAATTTTGTATTGGTGATAACAATATGTTTTTGGATGAATAAAACATATTAATCAGAGCTATCTACAGTTTCACCGCTTTGATACAAATTTCTTATATTTAAAGCGAGATTTTGCAGCGTGCAGCAGCGATTAAATATCTACATATGTATGTAGGTGTCGATCGTGATTTATCCGAGTTCGCCCAACTGTCGTTTAGCCTCAAATAAACCTACAGCGGCGCTGACAGAGAGGTTCAAACTCCTAACTCCAGGCTGGCTCATGGGAATAAAAACTGTGTCATCGCAGGCATCTAAGACGAATTGGGGAATGCCGACAGTTTCCGAGCCAAACATCAGCCAGTCGCTGGGCTGAAATTGGAATTCGGCATAATTGCACCGCCCGCCAGTGCTGAATCCGATCGATCGCCCCCCTCGTTGTTGGCGACAAGCCAGAAAAGCCGCCAAATCTTCGTGATAGTGGAGGTTGACGTAGGGCCAGTAATCTAAGCCAGCCCGTTTCAGGTAGCGATCGGTAATTTCAAAGCCCAGGGGGCCCACTAAATGCAGTTGGGTGCCTGTGGCAGCGCAAGTGCGGGCAATATTGCCAGTATTTGGGGGGATTTGCGGGTGAATTAAGACAAGTTGGGGCATGAAGCTCATTAAAAGCGCAAAATACAGCTATCGGGCGAGGTAGAAATACAAACCTAAAAGTAGATACAAGTTATAGCCTTTCGAGCGTGACATGAGGTGCTCTCGCGGGCATGGGTCAAACAGGTCATTGGACCGGGCGTGCATACCTCACTTATTTGAGAACCGCTATATAGCTTTTATTTATAACCTCTGCGAAGTGCCATTGATTAAATATTCTGATTTGTTTTTGAGCAGCGCTTGGCAAGTTTTTTTTCACACGAAGATTAAGGCTGTTTGGATTTGTGGCTGAGTACGCACCGCCAGGGGGCGACTCAAAGCCCCCGCGATCGGGAATGGCAGTTTGTTTAGGCTGCTAACTGGGCGCACAAATTGTCTTCGAGCTCCCATTCTTGGTGAGCCATGCCATCAATCCCTTGGAGAATAATACTGCGGGTTTCCAAACCGCCCTCATGCAGCTTCAACCACTGCTGGGCGGTGTTACCTTCTCGGAGAATTTTTTTGAGAGGCGAGAGAAAGCAGCTAAAGCCGCGTTTCTTGGCAAGAGGCCACACCTCCTGGTAAATTTCCTCAATCCAATCTCGTGCCAAAATCTTTCTGCCATCTTGCCAGTGGATGAGTTCGGCATCTAAACTTTGCCGGGATGCAGCAATTTCGTTGGCGTCTGTCAGAGCAACTAAGTCTTGGTTGCGGGTGGCGGCCGGCAAGGTGCTGAGTTGTAAAGGGTCTAAACAGGGGTCTTCCATCATCTGCCAAATGCGAGCTTCTAGCAAGGCAGTGATGGCCAACAAAGCCAGAGGATTGACTTCGAGGTCGCAAATTCTGAGTTCGAGGCGGTTGAGACAGTAGGGGCGCCGATCGCCATTTGGGCGCACAGCAGACCACAAATGGCGCACATTTTGCATCGTACGGAGTTCTAACTGTTCTTCAGTCCACTGGATGTAATGCTTGTGACTTTCAAACAGGGGGACGACGGCGGGAGTTTTGGGAAACAAGCCCCAGCGAGTGGAATGGTAGCCCGTGACTTCGCCGTCGAGAAACGGAGAAGAGGCGCTCAAGGCTAGGTAAAGCGGTGCTTCGACGCGGGCGAGGCGGATGGCGCGCATCAGCAGTTCTGGTTGGGAGATGCCGATGTTGATGTGAATGCTGGCGGTGACGACTTTGGTGCCGTAGGTTTGCTCGATGTACGTGTGGTAGGGGTTGTTGGGATCGGAGCGGTAAAATCGATCGCTCCCGCCGAGAGATAGGGTACTTCCCGGGAGCAAGGTATAGTCGCCCAATTGTTTGAGATACTCGCGCAGCCGGACTCTGGGCTTGACTAGGGCGCACAGCAGGCGATCGTAGCTGCACAGCGGGGCAGTCGTGTACTCCACATTGCGGCTATCAGGCTCCCGGACAAATCCCTCTAAATCGGCGACTATGCGATCGGACAGACCGACAACCTCACCTTCGGGCGTGCCGGTATACATTTCTACTTCAAAGCCTTTTGATAGCAGCACGTTTGTTCCTCAGATAAGTTGAGTGCTAATTTCTAGTATCCCAAAAATTGAGCTGTTCGTACTATCTACCTCGTGGTAGAGTTCAAATTTTTGGCTGCTGGCACTGAAACCAAGTGTTTGGGCGCTAACTTTTTGGGCGATTCACGATCGGGATAGCTGCGCTTAACGCAGGGAGAAGAGTTATACAATAAATTTTACAAATGATGCGAGCATTGCGATCACAACTAGCAACTAACAACTGACAACTGACGTAAATTTGGTTTGTTTCACTCGTTTCTGAATTAGATATTTTCCAGTTTCATCTACTTAGAGCCAGGGCGAAATGCTAATATTTGAAGTTCGCGGAGTGCGAATAATTTACCCTTAAAAAAGGAGAGCATCCAGCGAATAAGCACCAGGCCCTAAAAATGCGATCGCCACCAGCATCAAACAGTACATAAAAGCTTTCTCCCAGCTTGGCGGTTCGCCCTTGCCATTTGGCCCTTCATACTGCCCTTGGGGAATTAAATAGGGATCGCTAGCCACAAAAGGCAACCCTTTGGATAAATCTAAATAAATCGCGAATAGCATAGAACCGAGAATCGGCAGACTTGCTAATAGCGTAAGAAATCCCACAATCAGACAAACTCCGCCAGCCAACATGGAAGCTGCTGAGAGAAAGCACAGAAACAGCGGCATTTTCATAGCATCAGACCACTCTCGAAGATGTGTTATTTTTGGGTAGCCGTGCAGTACAAATAGCCCGCCGACACCAACTCTCAGCAACAAAAGTGCCCAGCCGAGAATGCCGGTCGGAAACACAGGATTGAGTGAACTGAGCAGTTTGAAACTTAGTTCTGGTAGATGAGGTGAAACTTGAGCGAACAGCAGCGCGATCGCCACAGAGCAAATTTGTAAATCATTTTGTCATTTCCAGTCGATTGAGATATTCTAAATAGGACATCATTAAACATCTATTAGACTTCTGTTCCAAAAGCTTGTAAAAAATAGGCATCCTGCCTGTTCCACAAGAATTATGGGAGTGGTCTATTGCAGATTGCCAGAACAGCTTTATTGACACCCGCGAGTGTTGAGATCGATCGCATATAAAGATGTGCCAGCAGCAATCAAAAGGCGATCGCGCACTCTTGACTACCAAGTCATTGGGGCTGTTGAGGCGCGATCCTCGGTAGCGATCGACCAACACCTGCCATTCGCCGCTGTGTTCGCGCCGGACGATCGCCCGCAAACCCGACGAACACGAGACAAGGCGACCTTCGCGATCGTGGTAATTGCCGCTTTGATAGTCGGAGGGGTCGCGCAAAACGCTCATTCCCTCGCGGGGACTCCAGCGCAGCAAGCGATTGCCGTGAGCGTCGCTCCACGCTATCATCTTCATGAAAATAAACCGGGCCTTCGCTCCAAACTGCGCCGCTGGCAACCTTCTGGAGTGAAGCATCAGGGCGCAAAAGCGATTTCAGGCGATCGTCATAAATATTGATGACTTCAGACATTGATATTTTATATTATTTTTAACGTTCTTCTTATCCTTAAACAACGATGGCTCAAATACTAATCAGTCTTTTGATATAAATTAAATCTCATCCATGCGATCAAGATAAACAAAACATCAATAATGTAAATTTGAACCCATGAAAATCTCTAAAAAAGCTACTTTCTCAATTAACTAGAGAAATTGCGAACTGGTACTGCAAAACCCAGTTTTTCAACCAAAACACTTGCTGAAAACTTAGAGTTCGGTAAACAAAACAGGCTTCTTTGCGGGCTGTGCAAGTTTTTTCAACAATTGACAGCAAACAACTGAGATTTGACAGTTACCTCGGACTCAAGCGCCAAGAGATTGTCAGCGAAGGAAATGAATTTTTCCTTGCAGCCTACAGGAGGAGCTTTCACACCCATTTTTTATTGTAAATAGCAATAGGATGGCAGAGATTTTTTAGATACCAATCAACCTCAAATTTTCTGCTTCTTTAAAATTTTCAAACTCTCAATAGGATTAGTGCAATGGCGAACTTAGCCGCAACCAAATTTATGGCCGCTGTGCCTTCACTGCCGGCAGACAAATCTGCTGGCAATTTAGGGCTAATAACGCTATTCGAGGATGCCATGCCGCTCGGGGTTGCGGTATCGAAGCAAGGGCGAATTTTTATCAGCTATCCCCGGCTGGTTGACGATGTAGAATTCACCGTTGCGGAACTCAAACAGCCGCTAGAAAAAACGGCAATCCTGTTCCCTATCCCAATGCAGAAATCCACAAGTTAGATTTAGCTTCGCCCTCAGAAAAGTTGCTGTGCGTGCAAGGGATGACCATCGACGCGCGCGATCGCCTTTGGCTGTTAGATCATGCAAAAATCAAGCAAAATTCAGTCCCCCCGGCGGCCCGAAACTGGTGGGAATTGACCTGGAGGGCGATCGTATTGTCAAGAAAATTCTGTTTCCCGAATCCATCGCCTCAGCCAATTCTACCTTGAATGACCTGCGCGTCGATTTGCGCTGGGGAGAGGATGGAATTGCCTTTATTACTGACTGATCGGAAGAAGGGGCTAACGGCATTGTTGTCGTAGATTTAGCCACCGGAAACAGTTGGCGCAAACTCAACGATCATCCTTCAACTAAACCAATTCCCGGCTTTTTGCCCGTAGTCGAAGGTCAACCGATGATGGTGCGGCATCCAAACAAACCGGCCAAGCACATTCACACCGGCAGCGATGGCATTGCCCTCAGCGGTGACGGTAAAACACTGTTCTATTGTCCCCTAGCAAGCCGGCACGTTTACAGCGTCAGTATTGAAG
>NZ_JADEWV010000407.1 GCF_015207455.1 Microcoleus sp. LEGE 07076 | reverse complement strand
GCAGTATATCTGCCAATTTCCCTCTCTCCCCTCCCAAATATAAAGATTTACAAAAATTTTGAGTTCTGTGGGTGTCTTTACCAACACCGATGTATAAAACGGATTTGAAGTATGCGAAATACTCATAAAATTCAATATTTTGTAAAAATAGCTACGAATATTTACTGAGATGGGCTTTACATTAGTTGATAACTAAAGGTGCATTGAAACGCAGCGATCGAACTATCGGTAGTAACTATAACCATAAATAGTTTGGCAAATAGTTTGGCGGCATTCGAGGCAGCGCCCAGCAGCAAAGCTGAATTATACAGAAGACCAACCATGCTTAAAACAAATTCTATCGAGTAACTAAATATACAGTTTTAAATCCATACACTCACTAAGGTTAGCAAACATACTTTATGCTCCAAGTCAATACCTCCCCCGAACCAGCCAGCCGCGAGGGTAAACCAATGACCCAAACAGTAGAACCAAAAACCAGCCAGAACAAATTTGAAAAACTCAAAGCCGAAAAAGATGGCTTAGCAGTAAAAGCTGAACTCGACCGCTTCGCCGAAATCGGCTGGGAAGCAATGGACGCGACAGACCGCGAGCACCGCCTCAAATGGCTCGGCATCTTCTTTCGGCCAGTAACTCCCGGAAAATTCATGATGCGGATGCGGTTGCCCAACGGCATCATTACCAGCAATCAAACCAGAACCCTAGCAGAAATTGTACAGCGCTACGGCGACGACGGCAGCGCCGACATCACCACCAGACAAAACCTGCAACTGCGCGGAATTTTAATCGAAGACGTACCCGACATCTTCAGCCGTCTCAAAGCAGCGGGAATGACCAGCGTTCAGTCCGGCATGGACAACGTGCGAAACATCACCGGTTCCCCAGTCGCGGGGCTGGATGCTGACGAATTGATAGATACGCGGGAACTGGCGAACCAAGTCCAAGACATGATTACCAACAGCGGCGAAGGCAACCCCGCGTTTTCCAATTTACCAAGAAAATTTAATATTGCGATCGCAGGCTGCCGCGACAATTCAGTCCACGCCGAAATCAACGACATCGCTTTCGTTCCCGCTTACCAAGACGGCAATATCGGTTTTAACGTTTTAGTCGGCGGATTCTTCTCCGCCAAACGCTGCGAAGCTGCCATTCCCCTCAACGCTTGGGCAAGTCCCAGCGACGTTGTGGATTTGTGCAAAGCCATATTAAATGTGTACCGCGATCAAGGCCCGAGAGCAAATCGCCAAAAATCCCGCTTGATGTGGCTGATTGACGAACTCGGCATCGAACAATTCCGCGCCGCCGTCGAACAAGAATTAGGCCGCACTTTGCTTCCTGCCGCCCTCAAAGATGAAATCATCTGGGACAAACGCGACCACATCGGCATCTACAACCAAAAACAATCTGGCCTCAAGTATGTGGGGTTGCACGTTCCCGTCGGAAGGCTAACCGCATCGGATTTGTTCGATTTGGCTAGAATAGCTGAGGTTTACGGCAGCGGCGAGATCAGGCTGACTGTGGAAGAAAACGCAATTATTCCCAACGTTCCTGAATCGCGGATTGAGTCGCTGTTGAAAGAACCGCTGTTGCAGCGTTTTTCGATCGACCCGGCACCCCTGATGCGAGCCTTGGTGTCCTGCACCGGTGCGAAGTTTTGCAACTTTGCCCTCATCGAAACCAAAAGCCGCGCCGTAGCCATGATTGAGGAACTAGAAGCCGAACTCTCTGTACCCAAACCGGTCAGAATTCACTGGACGGGTTGCCCCAATTCCTGCGCTCAACCCCAAGTAGCAGACATTGGTTTGATGGGGACAAAAGTTCGCAAGAACGGCAAAACCTTAGAGGGTGTAGATATTTACATGGGAGGTACAGTCGGCAAAGATGCTCATTTGGGTACTTGCGTTCAAAAAGGCATTCCTTGCGAAGACCTTAAACCGGTGCTGCATCAACTATTAATTGATAAGTTTGGTGCTGTTCCCCATCAAGGGGATGTAGATTCCCTGAATCGGCAACTGCAACTGACGGTTGATAGCGACGAAACTCCTGTTCAGGCAAAACCTCAGACATCTACTGTTATTTTTGCCCGATCGGGCAAAACAGTTGCTTGCAGCGAAGATGAATTTATTCTCGACGTTGCCGAAGGCGCTGGGATTGAACTCGATAGCAGTTGCCGTTCGGGAACCTGTGGCACCTGCAAACAGAAACTTCTCGAAGGAAAAACAGTCTACGACAGTCAACCGGATGCGGCTGCCGACTTAGAACCAGGGTTCATTTTAACTTGCAGCGCCCGGGCGATCGGCCAAGTGTCGATCGACGCCTGACCTCATAATGTGAGGCGACTGACGTTCGCACATTCTCACATCTGGGAGCTCACATTCCAACGATCTCAAACTACACCAAAAATTCAAGAAAAATGAGCAACCTTTCCCGCAGAAAATTCATCATCACCGCCGGAGCAACAGCAGCCGGTACTCTTCTAGTCCACGGTTGCAGTTCCGGTTCCACAACATCTAGCGCATCTCCCAGCGGCGCATCCCCCAGCG
>NZ_JADEWV010000077.1 GCF_015207455.1 Microcoleus sp. LEGE 07076 | reverse complement strand
GTACAGCGGTTTATTGCCTGCTGGTGAAACAGCTTTGCAGGTTTTGCCAATGCTTTGGTTAGAGGGATATCGCACATTTAAATGGAAAATTGGCGTTGCTGAAATTGAACAAGAATTGACGATTTTTCAGCAGCTAATTCAATCAATGCACGATTTGGGCGATCGACAAACATCACTTTTGCGCTTAGATGCTAACGGGGGACTCAGTTATTCCCAGGCTAAAACATGGCTGGAAGCTTGCGACAAAGTAAAAGCAACTCCCGACATTGCCGCAGACATTGAATTTTTGGAACAGCCGCTGCCGATCGCCCAGTTTCAGGAAATGGTAGAATTGAATGCTATTTATGCAACGGATCTCGCCCTAGACGAATCCGCAGCCAACCTCGATCGCATCCAAGAATGCTACAGCCAAGGCTGGCGGGGAATTTTCGTCATTAAACCTGCGATTTGCGGTTCTCCATCCCAACTCCGAAAATTTTGTAAAATTCACAATATAGACGCAGTTTTCTCATCAGTATTTGAAACCAAAATCGGCAGACAAGCAGCCTTAAATTTAGCAACAGAATTGTCTCCAAATAATAGAGCCCTAGGCTTCGGTACCGATAGCTGGTTCGACGACAATCAAGACACCTGGTTAAAGCATCTATGGCAAAAAGAATCATAGTAAATAGTCTGAATCCACCCTTTGAATTGCCCGATAATTGGCTTGTGGGTGGTGACAGCGGCGAATTTGCCCGAATTGTCGATCGGCAATTTCAACAAATCACCAAAAATCCCGCCCCAAAAACACCACCAAAAATTTGCATCGCAGAATCAGAACCCCTGCAATTTCTTGCCAGTTTTATCAGCGCCCGCGCCGCCAAATGCCCAATTTTTCTCTGCAATCCCAACTGGGTAAAACAAGAATGGGAACAAGTCTTTGATTTAGTCGAACCCGACCTAATTTGGGGACAAAATGCTGAGTTAAAAAAAATATTTCCCTCTCTTACAGTCCGCCAAGGCGGACTTCGTTTGTATAGCCGCGAATTCCATTCGCCTACTAAAAACGGTTTTGATACAATCGTGATTCCCACCGGCGGTTCATCGGGAAAAATCCGTTTTGCCATCCACACTTGGGAAACACTAACCGCATCAGTCCAAGGTTTTCAACAATATTTTAACCTTGAAAAAATTAACTCCTTCTGCGTTTTGCCATTATACCACGTCAGCGGCTTAATGCAATTTGTGCGATCGTACACCACAGGCGGAAAACTAGCAATAGGATCGTTCAAAGCACTAGAATCCGGCAAAAAATCTGATATCGAACCCGAAGAATTTTTCATTTCCTTAGTGCCAACTCAACTGCAACGGCTGCTGCAAAACCCAGATACAGCTAATTGGCTGTCCCGGTTTCGTACCGTACTTTTGGGCGGTGCACCCGCTTGGCCGGAACTTTTGGAAACAGCTAGAAACTATCAAATCAAATTAGCACCGAGTTACGGCATGACAGAAACCGCCTCACAAATTGCTACACTCAAACCCGAACATTTTCTGGCAGGAAACAACAGTTGCGGTCAAGTTTTACCCCACGCAAAAATAACTATTCGCAGTCCCCAGGGTGAGATTTTGTCCTCCAATCAAATTGGAAATATTGCAGTTAATGCTAAATCCTTAGCCTTGGGTTATTATCCTGAAAAATTTGGCGATAGCGAATATTTCCAATTAGACGATTTGGGATTTATCGATCGCAATAACTATTTAAATATTGTCGGACGCAGCAGCGACAAAATTATCACAGGCGGAGAAAACGTATTTCCTGCCCAAGTCGAAGCCGCCATTAGGACGACTAACTTAGTTACCGATGTTGCTGTAATTGGCTTACCAGACAAACAGTGGGGTCAAGTCGTGACAGCCATTTATGTTCCCGCTAATTCCGAAGTTACCGTCAAAACTCTGCAAGCGGCAATCGAAGACAAGTTGAGCAAGTTTAAGCGACCGAAATATTGGGTAATCGTAGAACAATTGCCGCGCAATTCTCAAGGTAAAATCAATCGAGAACAATTGCAAGAAATTGGGCTCAAATATCAATAATTATTAGGCGCAATCAATGCAGAAAGCAGAATTTTTCATGCTTATTTCTGACTCCTGACAACAGTCAACAGTCAACAGTCAACTGACTAATTACTCCACACCTAACAGCCTTCTCGTCCTCTCAGCTTCTTGCCTTTGAACATCCACAAACTTCAACATTCGGTAAAGTACCTCTATTTGTGGCAACTTAACACCTGCTTGTTGAGCCACCTGCATCGGATTGCCAAAAATCGCCTCAACTTCCAGCGGCCGCGATTCATCGTAATCGATTTTCATGCTGGTGCGGTAAGGCTTCATTTTGTGAGTGTGTTCTAGCATATCTGGGATAAAACTATCAGGAATAATCCGATCGCAACTTTTAGCCCCCGCTATCACTTCCGCCATGATTTCCTCAACTAACGTCAAAGTATTGGAATTAGCCATCAGTTCGTTTGTTCTCGCATTCAAAAGCACAGACAGCCCGTTATAAGGAATATTCCATACCAGTTTTTTCCACCTAGACAATAGCAAATCTTCGCTCATTTCTATCGGAATCTCAGCCAGTCGAAAATCCTTAGCAAGTTCTTTCAATCTGTTAGTAATACCGACGGGTTTGTAGTCTTCACCGTATTCGCCGAGCGTGATTGTACCGTAATCTAGGTGGCAGATATAACCGGGTCTAACTTTATAAGTACACAGAAAACACAGCCCGCCAACCACTCGTTCTGCACCTACAATTTTAGCTATTTGCGGTTCTGCATTCAGTCCGTTTTGCAAAACTAAAACAACGCCGTCTTCCTTTAATAAAAAAGGCAATATTTTGGGTAATAAATGATTTTGAGTTGTTTTCAGCGCTACAATTACTACGTCGCACTGAGGCATTTTGCGCGCGTCGTGGTAGGCGCGGACTTGCGGGAGGGTGAAATCACCTTCAGGAGACTCGATTACCAAACCCTGTTTCTTGACGAATTCGTAATCGCTCCGCAGCAAAAAATTCACTTCTAAACCTGCTTTTTGCAGTCTAGCACCGTAGAATCCGCCTAAAGCTCCCGTACCGATGATGGCATAATTGCGATGTGTCATAAGAAGAAGTAATTAGTTATTAGTTGTTGGTTGTTAGTTGTTGGTTATTGGTTATTGGTTATTTGTTGTTTGTTATTTGTTGTTTGTTATTTGTTATTGGTCATCATTCATCAGTCATCAGGAAGAATGCTTAGAGTTTATCGTTTTTTGTTGGTCTGTATTTTACGTTTAATTAAGTGGAACTATAGCGGTTATCAAACAAGTGAGGATAGCCCTATGCGCTATGCCCTATGCCCTATGCCCTATGCCCTATGCCCTATGCCGCATAGTACCTCATCTTTCTGAAAAAGGCTATACTTAATATAAACAAGTCAGAAGAACTTTTTAACTAAACAGAAATTTGACTGTCATTCCCTGCTATTATATAAAATATTGAAGTCAACTAAAATCTCAACTCTCAAATTGCCTCAACCACTGGATTAGTTTGTCAGATAGCTGTTTTCTAGTTCGCGTCGCTGCATTGATGCAGACGTGCTTAGTCAGAGCTTTTGCCGCGCTTTTTCCTGCAACTTCCCCAGAAAATACTTGATAGGCAATTTCAAATTCATCGCCAGCAACTTGTTTGGGCGTTAGTTGAATTGTCAGCCGATCGCCCGCAAACATAGGGCGATAAAAATCTACACTAGCATGAATTACGGGCAAGGCAACCTCCGGATTGCTAAAAAATGTTTTGAGATTGATTCCCCATGCTGCTAGAGATGCCTCGTAAGCTTCATGGCACATCGCCAAAACGTTGGTAAAGTAAACGACTCCAGCAGCATCAGTATCTTGGAAGCGAACAGTGCGGGTGTAATTGAAAGGCATTTCAAGCTGTTTTGAGTTGTGAGTTTAAATTAAAAACTTTTGTGTTTTTTAAACAGGATTTACGGGTGTCGAAACCCGGTTTCTACGAATATTTTTATTTGACAACTATAAATATCCGAATCAACCGGGTTTCTGAAGTTAGGGTGCGTAAGTCCTACTGAAGTCAAAACTCCTAAATTATTCTTTGCGACCTTCTTTTTTAACCTTTGTTTTTAATCAACATCACGTCTATAATCTTGAGGGCAGCTTCTTCGGAAAGTCCCAATGCACTGTAAAGATCGTTTAACAGTTGTTCTTCTTCTTCCGAAACTTCGCCATCTGCTAAAGCGATATCAGTTGTCACAGCAAAAACTGTTTCTTTGAGTTCGTCTGGAAGTGCTGCCAAAGCCGCATTAAACAGTACCTCGACTCCTTGCCGTTGCAGGATCGTCAGCAGCCGATCGAGCATTTTTCTCATCACGTCATCTGGATAGCTGCGGAACAGTTGCATCCGAGATAGCGTCATGCTAATCGCTTTACTTTCGCTGTCATTGATGTAACCGTCGGCTGCTACGGCAATTAGGGCGATCGCCGCAAATGATTCGGCAGGCCCTAACGTTACGTCCGTTTGTTTGCGAGTCTGCGATACTTTATCAAATAAACCCATGATATTTTCCTCATTATTTAGTGGTGGATTCATGGAGTCCAGACGGGCTTGGACTCTGGAGATTTCTGCGGGAATTTAGCCAATTATATCAAATCTTGTTAGTTATTTATTATCAAGAAAATTATGAAAAAATTAAGATTTTTTGTTGCGCCCTGTGGCGATACGGGGGCGGGTTTATTCAAAGCCTGAATTCCCTTGCCATCTCTCGCGTAAAAACCCGCCATCCCAGCCGGGGCGATCTACTTGTCAAAAAGCGCTAAATCTGCTTTCAGGAAATCAACAAACTGTCGCGCACTCCTGCCCGATCGCCCGTTGCGACGAGTTGCCCATTCCTTAGCCCGGTGATCCAAATCCGAAGCCGCGAGTTGAATTCCAGCAAGTTTTGCCAGATGTCGGACAATCGTTAAATAAGTATTTTGATCCGCCGGTTCAAAAGTTAAAGTCAAGCCAAAGCGATCGCTAAACGACAGTTTTTCCTGCACCGTATCCCAAGCGTGAACTTCATCTCCGTCGCGGGGGCGAGGCCTGTCATCAAAAAACTCTCGAATTAAATGTCGCCTGTTGGATGTGGCATAAACTACCACATTTTGAGAGCGGGCGGTGACATTTCCTTCTAAAACCACTTTCAAGGATTTAAAAGCATCATCATCTTCCTCAAAAGAAAGGTCATCCACAAAAATAATAAACTTTTGAGGAACTCCCCGCAACTTTTCGACAATTAGCGGCAAATCTTGCAAATCCGATTTAGAAACTTCAATCAATCGCAAATTGCGAGAACCAAATTCATTTAACAGCGACTTCACCAAAGAAGACTTACCCGAACCGCGACTGCCATACAGCAAGACGTGCAAAGCCGGATAACCCGCCAACAAAAACTCCGTATTTTTGACCAGAGCATCGCGCTGCCAATCGCAGCAAACCAACTCTTTCAAATTTATGCCATCGGGATGCGAAATACTTGCCAACTGCCCTCCACGCCACCCAAAAGCGCGATATTCGGCAAACAAACCCGTGCCAAACTTGCGGTAATATTCTGCCAAAGATTCCGCAGCGCCAGACCATTTTTCGAGTTTTTCGTGCAGCGGTTTATCGGCAGATTCTACTACAGTTTCGCAATGCCAAATCGGAGGCACTGCGTCAAGTTGACCCGCTACCCGCACCCACTTGCTCAACTGTTCGCTGCTGCATTCGTAAATATTTTGCAGCACTTCTAAATCGTGTCGGGCGGCCTCCACCAAAGCGGGCGGTAAACTGGCAAAATCTGTTTGCTGAGCCAGGCGAGAAAAAGGATTTTCGTTTTTGAGAATTTCCCAAATCAGAGAATCTTTCCAGCTCTGATTTTGCTCTGCCTGAACTTTGAACCAGTTGCCGTAAGCCACCTGAGAGTCCAAACCGCTGACTTCGCTGTGGTGGAGGGCTTGCAGCAAGTCGAGAAAAGCTCGAGCTGCGGGGCTTTTGAGAACAGATTGATACAGCAGCAGGGATGCCGCTTGGCGCTGGAGGTAACGGATTTGGGCGATCGCACTAGAATTTAGGGCTGACATAATGGCAATTCTATAACAGTTAGATATCCTGAACGGGTTTAATAAATTTTCTAACAATTTGTGACCGCAATTGCAGGTATAGCTGTATAAATTTAGATGAACTTGTGAAATTTTGAGGATTAAAAATGAATTTAGGTATAGCAGCGGCGATCGGCTACGGCGCTTTGACAGTGGTTGGGGGCATCATAGGTTACATCAAGGCCAAAAGCCAAGCCTCGCTAATTTCTGGCCTGATTAGCGGTTCGCTGCTAATTTTTGCCGGCAGCGCCCAACTCATGGGACAAAGTTGGGGTTTAACATTAGCAGCAGCCATCTCCGCTGTTTTAGTAATAGTTTTTATTTTACGGCTGGTCAAAACTCGCAAGTTCATGCCTGCTGGAATGTTGATTCTAGCTAGTTTTGCATCTTTGGGCGCGATCGTTTACGAACTTAGCGGTCAATATCAATAATTAGTTGACTGTTGACTGTTGGCAGTGGGAATTGGGAATTGGGAATTGGGAATTGGGAATTGCTAGCAAATAACTAATGACTGATGACTGATGACCAATGACCAACAACCAACTGCCCACTGCCAACTGACTAATGACTAATCACTGCTTCAATACACTCCTGAACTTCCCTGAGTTGCAGCCGCTGGTATTCCATCCAATCTTTTTCCGCCACTCGCTGTTGAGCTGTTTCTTGCTGATACCGCGCCTGCTTTTCTAAAAAATTATTGTAGAACATCATCGCTTTTTCAACTGTGTGAATTGCCAGTTTCATGCGCTCATCAAAAATTTCTACAATCAAGTCATCCATGATTGACCCAATCACTTTACAAGACTCTTCAAAATCGACCAAACTGATTCCCATTTTGCTTTTATGAACCAGAGTTTCTACAGGAGATTTCAGCGTTTCCTTAAAAGTTTTCACATAAGACTCCGGCAAATATTTCAGAGGTTCAGTAAACTTCGATACAATCTCGCTGCCTATTGATTGCAGTCGCTCTCTAAATCTCAATTGACTGTGGAGATCGAAGCATTCAATACAAAATTCAATTTTTTCTATATCAATAGATTGTAACTCTTTAAAAATTAAGTTAAGTTCGTTCTCCACAATCAAAATTACTCGCTCTGCCTGGTAATCAACTTCATTCCGCAACTCTTTGTGCAAATTATCTTTTTCAAAAAAACCGATAAGATCTCTTTGAAACACTTGATTATTTTTGTCCCACATAAACCACTGATTTTTTAACTTGGTAGTTTTGTCGCTCCAGGATTTCCGAACTTTAACAACAGCATCATATTTGCTTTGTTTTCCGAAACTGCGAATTCTCACATCGCATCCGCTTAATTCGCCAATTTGGTCCCACACCTCAACAGGAGATGCTCCAGCAATTCTCGGCTTGCTATTCCAGACATCTTCAGCCTGAGATATATCTTTGAAGCATACCTCAACTAACTCCTTGAGTCTGAAGGCAGACTGTTTAATTTCGTCAATGCAATGTTCCACATCTAAGCTGAGGTGGGTAGCTGACTGTTTAATCTCCACGGATTTATATTCGTCTGCCAACAATCGATCGCTAAACTGGGTAATAGCCTGAAATACCTTGAGATACTCATTCATTTCCTTTCCTTCCTGCTTTCCCTAAATAGCATACAATACAGAACATCTGCCTTTTTGAATGCAAACTGAGTCACACCATTTGAGATTTTAGATTTTAGATTAAGGAATTGGGAATGGAATGACTGATGACTGTCGAGGTTTGGAACACGGGCCGACATTTGCATTCTTTTTTTAACTGGTGTCACAACATGGATTATCTGTTCACCCCTGCAACTCTGGATCGGCTCAATAGTGGCAAGCTGATACAGCCTGCTGCCAAAACAGGAAAATTGCTTCCTGTGGCTAGAGATCCGGTGACAGGGGAGTTTGTGGAGATTGCAAAAATCTTTTATCAATCAACAAATGCAACTTTATCCGATCGCGGAGTTCTAGGATTGCTCGCAGGGGTAGCCGGAGGTGGCTCGGTACAGCCGCTGGTAGCTCCCGTGTACGTGACACTCGCACCGTTGCAGCTTGCTCAAACTCATCAGGGGTTTCAAAAAATATACAGAATGTTTAACTGTCTAAAAATTAATTTAGCAGTGATGCAAGCAACCGTTGCTGTCATTGGTGTTGGCGCTGTATCGAGTGCAGTTTTGTCGGCAGTAAACTTCGACCAAGTATTAAAAATCAGAGAAGAGGCCAAGCATCAGAAGCTAAAAATTAAAGACGGGTTTATCGATCTCAGACATATCCTCAAAGATCGGGGAGTTGAGGTGATCCAGCAGATTTTTCAGGTGGCTCACGACTCTAATTTTGAAAAGCACCGTCAGAAACTGGTTAACGGTTACGATGTTTTTTCTAAGGCGGTAAAACGCTGTCAGTCGGCATTGACATTGCCCGATATCAAACTTCGGAATTCCGAAATTAATAGCGGGCGGGATATGCTGTTTCAGGCTTTAAAAATTTATGATAATCCCAGTTTGTTAGAGGCAGTGTCTGCTGCCGGACTGATCCGGAAAATGGAATGTGTTTGGGTGATCGAGCAGGCGATCGCCCTCACGTTTGAATTGCAGCGGGCTTACGATAAGGCGAGCGATCGCCTGCTCGGACTCCAATCAAAAATTCGTCAAGAGCTTTTAACTGTTGTTAAAGGATGTCAATCGGAATCAGAACTAGATTTTTTATTTCCCGAAGCTACTAGGATTCTCGGTCACGATCTAAGTGTAATAGAATTTTGGCAAAATGAGGTTGATTGGATGCAAACTTTGTCTCCCAAAGAGCAGCACCAGTTAGCTAGTTTAGATCGACTCAGCAACGATAATTTAAGAACCAACGTGCACACTACATTTGCGGTATTAGCTGCGGAACCTGCACTTTATGACAATTTAAAGCAAAAGTCTCACTTTCTATCCTTGCGCGACCAGTTAGCATTCGCTGTGTCGCCGGAACTGCGCGGGGAATACGAATTTTATGTCAGCCAGCAGGCGATCGCCACTGGCTATCAAGCTTTAGCTGCCTCTTCGTGGCAAGAAATATCTGATTTAACCCTGACGAACCTCTACTACTTTTTTCAAATCCGAGATGATTCAACTGAAAATTATCCAAGTGATCACTAATTATCAACGTCGGTTTTGCACTTGCCAAAATCATTAGAAAAGGAGCTTAATTACTGCAATTAAATCAGAGGCGATCCGTAGCAGCGCTAGCGCAATTATCTGTTTAACTGGTTCCCAGACTCCAGCCTGGGAACTGAGATATAGAGGCTCTGCCTTGAAAAAATAGAGGCAGAGCCTCGCCCCAGAAGCGTTACCAGGCAGGAGCCTGGTAACGAGTAGAAAAAATAGAGGCGACAGCACTAATGAGTGATGACTAATGACTAATGAGTGATGACTAATGACTAATAACTAATGACTAATGACTAATGACTTCAGATTACCTGAGCCACAACTTAATAGTATTGTCTTTAGAACCGCTAGCAATAGTTTTGCCGTCTGGACTAAAAGTCACCACATAAACCTCATCGGTATGTCCGGTCAAAGTATTCAGCAATTCTCCGGTAGCAAAGTTCCAAATTTTTATAGTTTTATCCTTGCTCCCGCTGGCAATAAAATTCCCGTCTGGGCTAATAGCAACAGAGACAATATCGTCAGAATGTCCCTTGATCGAGCGAATTAAATCTCCTGTGTCGATATTCCAGATTTTAATAGTTTCATCGTAGGAACCGCTAACAATTGTCTTGCCGTCCGGGCTCACAGCAACCGACCTCACCTGGTCGCCGTGTCCCTGAATAGTTTTTAGCAACCTCCCCGTTTCTACATCAACAATTGTAATTTTTTTGTCCTTAGAAGCGCTCACCAAACTTTTGCCATCGGGAGTGAAAGCAACAGAATAAACAAAATCTGTATGGTCTGGCAAATTATATATCAAACTGCCAGTTGCTGCATCCGAAATCTTCGTAGTTTTGTCTCCGCTGCTGCTAGCAACGAGCTTGTCGTCGGGGCTGAAAGCGACGGACCAAACAGAAGCTGTGTGATCGAGAAGGCGCGTCCCTTGCCCTGTTTTCAAATCCCACAGCATGACTCTCCAAAAACCTGTTCCGCTGGCAAGTTTCGTGCCCTTTGAGTTGAAAGCAACCGACCAAATGGTGGATGAATCTCCGGGGAAAGTGCGGATCGATTTGCCTGTAGCTAAATCCCAAATTTGGATGGTTTTGTCTTTAGAACCGCTGGCTAACATTAAGCCGTCTGGACTGAAAGCAACAGCCCCGACCGGCTCTGAATGCTGAGCGAAGTTTTTGACTTTGGCGTTTTTCCAGCGCAGGCCTGCTTGGCACTGTTGCTGTAATTTTTGGGCGGAATCATAGCTGCTGTTGGTGTTGGGAATTGTTGGGATTTGGCTGATGCAGCCTTCATAATTGCTGGCTTTATAAAGAGATTCAATTTGATTGAGCTGTTGGGCTTCTTGCTGCAATTGCTGCTGCCATTCTTGCCACTTGAGATATCCGTAAATTCCGCCGATCGCAGCTAAGAGTGCTGCAATGCTTGCTCCGGCGAGATAAGGATTGAATTTGCGAGGTTGTTTGGGGACAACTGTTGCACCTGCGGCGATCCTCTCCGAGGGCTGCGCTAACGGCAAATCGGTTTTTCCGTTCAAATTCACATCCGGGGATACCGCCAGAGTTGGCTGCAATTCTGTTGTCGGGTTGGGGTTGCGGTGTCCCTCCAACACTGTGGCGATCGCCTTGTACAATTTAGCGAATAAAGATTTAGGAACGACTAATTCTTCAATTCTGGCGGCATCTTCGTCGGTAAGCCCTAAAATTTGCTGCAAGCGTTTTAACTCGTCGCGAGTTTCCTGAGAAAAGGGATATTCTTGCTGCATTGCTTCTTGCAGCGATTGTTCGTAGCGTTCGCCTTTTTGCCTGTATTTGCGGTAAGGATTCAATACTTCATCTTCGATCGCCTCTGCTTCTTCAGGTAGCAATTCCAAACTGACGCGCAATTCTTCTAATATTCTCCGACCGACGACTGTAATGTCACCGCGGCTGCTGCTGCGCCGATCGACTTCTTCGCGATAGATTGTCAGCTTGGGAATCCGCGCCCGCGATCGATCGCCAATTTTCCTCAAATCGACCAAAGCTTCCGCCGCCGACTGGTAGCGTTCCCGAAAATCGTAGCGCACCATATTGTCCAAAACATCGGCCAGCGCTTGGGAGCACGTGGTTAAATGCCGCCAAACAATTTCGCCTTTATTTGAATTTTTCAAATCCCGCAGTTTCGGCAAATCGTAAGCCGGCAAACCCGTCATTGCTTGGATGCCAATCATTCCCAAGGCGTAGATATCGCTGTTGAGTTGCGGGTTGTATTGAAATTGCTCGATCGGCATATATTCCAGCGTGCCGATCCGCACAGTTACCGGCGCTTGTCTTTGAGCAATGTGAATTTCTTTCACCGAGCCAAAGTCGATCAAAACTAACTTGTTGTCTGAATAGCGGCGGATTAAATTAGCTGGTTTAATATCTCGGTGAATTACTCCCTGTCCGTGTACAAACACTAAAATTTCTAACAGTTCTTTCAGCAAAAGAATTAGTTTTTCTTCGCTTAAAGGTTTGCCCGGTACAATCTCCGTTGATAGCGAGTGACCCGCAATAAAAGATTCAACTAAGAAAAATTCTTCATTTTCTTCAAAATAAGCAAATAGCTGAGGGATTTGGTCGTGTTGACCGAGCTTTTCTAGAACTTCTGCTTCTTTTTGGAAAAGACGGCGCGTAGTATTAATTAATTTCGGTTCGCTAGTCCCCGGACGCAGGTGTTTGACAAAGCACTGCGGTTCACCGGGACGGCGAATATCTTTGGCTAGATAGGTTTGTCCAAATTCTCCTGTTTCTATGACTTCAATAATTTGATAGCGTCCATCTAAAAGTTGGCTCACCATGATAATAACGCAGCCTTTTTTTGATTGATTTTCGCAAGAAACAGTTTTACTGTTGGGTCAGTTGTATAGCCTTTTTCAGGTAAATTAGGTGTTCCTGGGCATTGGCAAAACAGGGCATTGGGCATTGGCAAAACAGGGCATTGGCAAAACAGGGAATTGGGCATTGGCAAAACTGGGCATTGGGTATTCGGAATAGTTGTTTCTTTCCTTCTTATTTCTTTCCTTCTTCCCTCTGACTTCTTTCCTTCTTCCCTCTGACTTCTGACTTCTGACTGAGATATTGCACCATTCTCAATTACTTGTTTAGGAACAGCCAAAATGCCTGTTCCACAAGAAAACTCATTCTTTGTGGAACGGGCATCTTGCCCGTTCTTGACAATGGTGCAACATCTCAGTTCTGACATAATTTATCTTTTCAACATCTGCAAAGCTTGATATCCTAAAAAGAAAAAACCCAAAGCACCGAGTACCGCTATCGTGTCCGCAAACACATCGACTGTCAGAAATTCGCCCATTGCCATATCCTCTTTTGACTGATATCTATCCTCGGCTTTTAGGCCGCTGACCTGGTGAGGGGTAAGACCCCTTGCTGGGGGCGAGCCGAAAGATGCTCACAAATTATAGCAAAAGAGATCGCCAAAATAACTTTCCGGGCGATCGACTAGCTTTTTGTTTTAATATTTTTTAATATTTAAGGAGACAAACTGTGCACCGAAATTTTGAGGTCAGTTCGCTTTGATATTGTTAACCCTGCTAATTTTTTCTCTGATTGTAAGTAGAGCCTACACTAAAAATTTGCGCGGCTCGGTGCAAAATGCGCCTCGCACCGACAGCAGTTCGGCTCAGCCGTTACGGCAGCCTACCGGGAATTTCCCCAAAGTGTCGGTAATCGTACCAGCATACAACGAAGCTGAGAATATTCGGGATTGCGCGATCGCCATTTTGGAGAGTACAGCGCTGACGGAGGAAAACCTAGAGGTTTTGATTGCAGACGATCGATCGACAGACGACACTAAGTCGATCGCCCAAACCCTACAACAGCAGCTCAATGACCCGCGCCTTAAAATATTAGCAGGTCAGCCGCGACCGGTCAACCAATATTGGGCCGGCAAAAACTGGGCCTGCGCCCAAGCCGTGCGCGAAGCAACCGGAGACTTCCTATTATTTATCGATGCCGACGTGCGGCTCAAACCCGGGGCGATCCAAACCGCAATTGCCACAGCCGAAACAGAGAAAATAGACTTATTTACCTGTATGCCAGCGCTGGTTTGCGAGTGTTTTGCCGAATGGTTAGTGCAGCCGTTAATGTTCAATCATTTAGCAGTTTGCTTCGATTTTACCGCAGTTAACGATCCTGCAAAAACAGACAGTGCTTTTGCAGGCGGCCCATTTATGCTATTTAGGCGATCGGCCTACGAAAAAATCGGCGGACACGCAGCAGTTGCAGGCGAAATTGTGGAAGACGTGGAACTAGCTAGACGCATCAAACGTGCGAATTTAAAGCTTGGACTTTATTCCGGGGCAAATTTGGCATCCGTGCGGATGTATCGGTCTTGGAGCGCCTTGTGGGAAGGCTGGACAAAGAATTTGTATCTCGGCGCTAACCGCAGTTGGGGCATGATGGTTTACATGGCTGCAATTATGTTATTTCTTTATCCGATGCCCTGGTTGGCATTAGCTATTTTGCTAGCCAACGGCGAAATTGCTAACATAATTACCAATCACCAATTAGCAATCACCAATTACCAATTCCCCATAACCTTGTTAACTATCTGTTTATCGGCGATCGTAATTTGGCATCATTACACTTTGCGCCGCTTGGGTGCGGAGATTTCCGACTGTCCGACAAAATACTGGTGGTTGGGAGGTTTGGGAGGTACGTTAATTGCCGCAATTGCGATCGGTTCCGCCATCAAAACAGAAACCGGTTGGGGATGGACTTGGCGCGGGAGAGCTTTGCAAATTAAAAGTTAATCCCCGATTTTTGGGCTGACAAGAATTAGTATGGTGCGTCAGATTTGAGATTTCCAATCGTGCCGGAAAACTCTACTTCTGACGCACCATCAATTCCGGGGGTGCGTCATATCGTTTCCGCTTGCATCGGAATGATTTTACCTTACTAGAACACAGAGTACACAGAGGGAGAGAATATATATCTGAATCATTCTGATGCTACCGGATTTGATATTAGTCGGAGATTGTTTGTTCCGAAAATAATCCGAGCTGACGCACCCTACATTTTCTTGAGAATGGTGTAATTTGTTCTATACTTCTGCATAGACAAAAGCAGGTACGCGCTTGTAAGCAGGTGTACCGCATCGCTTTTCAATCTCCGGGTGAAAAATCACATTAACTTCAGGATAAAACATCAAAGCAGCACCCGCACGCACCGCCCCGTAAATCACCTCAACATTTTCCATTTTCCCTGCATTTCCCCGCACCGTAACCCGCTGATGTTCCTGCAAACCCGCGCTTTCTGCATCCTCGCGATTCATCAAAATACAGTTGCGGTGCGGCATTCCCCGGTACTTGTCATCAATTTTGTAAACCACAGTATTGTGCTGAGAATAACTGCGTCCCGTCATCAATGCCACCACTAAACCCCGCACCGATTCCGATTCACCAAAATCTTTTATTTCCGGTAATTTCAGGACAGGTAAAGGTGCGACAAACATCTTGGCTTTGCCCGAATCAGTGGGAAAATTCGGTTCACTAAAAATCCGCCCGCCGATGGTAAATTCCTCTTTTGTGTCATCAATTGTTGCCATTTTCTCAAACCCGGGAATCGTTTTAGCAATTAATTGCCTCACGTACCGCGTATCTTGAAGTTGACGCCAATCTACCGGATAAGTGCCGTGAATTCTGCTCGCCAATTCTGTTAAAAAATGCACTTCTGGAATTAAGTCAGCCTCTTTGAGATGAGTTTCGCCTTCATCATTGAAACGCACAAAGTTATTGCCAGATTCTACCGTTGTTTTGTGGGGATTTTCAAAGCGATTCAACACGGGAATTACAATTGTATTGTGTTTTGCCAATCCGTTAAAATGCCCTAAATTTGGTTTGGTTGCGAGGTAGATAATAGTCTCAATCTTGCCTAAAGCGCGTTTTGCTTGAGTTGAATCCGGGTTCGCCCCGTACAGGTTACCACCCAGACAGAGTAGCGTATCGACTTTTTCTGCATCTGCTGCTTCAATGAGCGATCGAGTTTCGTAGCCCTGAACGCGACTCAGGGGACGATCCAACAGTTTTTCTAAAGCTTCTTGGATTTCTTTTTTCAGCTTCACAGTCACGCCCATAGAGCCGAATCCTTGGACATTTGAGTGTCCTCTCACCGGCATTAATCCCGCCCCTGTTTTGCCGACATTTCCCGTCATCAAGGCAGTGTTAGCAATGCTAAAAACATTATCTACACCGTTTTGTTGTTGAGTAATTCCCATCGCCCAACCGAAGACAACTCGCTTTGAACTGCCGATAATTTTGGCGGCTGCCTCAATTTCGGCTTGGGAAACTCCGCAAGTTTGGGTAATAGTTTCCCACTCGGTTTCGCGGGCGTGCTGCACTACTGCTTCCCAGCCTTCGGTGTGGGCTTGCAAGTATTTTTCATCCAGCAATCCTTGTTCGATTACAGATTTTTGAATACCAACAAATAAGGCCGTGTCGCTGCCGGGAATTGGTTGCAAGTAGAGCGAAGAAATATCGGAACCTGGGATGAGCGATTTGACGGGAAACGCTGGAGAACCAAACTTAACTAACCCAATTTCCATCACGGGGTTGATGATAATTATTTTACCGCCTTTCTCGCGGATTTTAATCAACTCGTTCATGAAGCGGGGATGGTTGTATGCAGAATTCGCCCCCGCGAGCACGACGCAATCGGCTTGCTTCAAGTTTTCTAAACTCACTATTGAAGTGCGGGTAGAAAACATTTCGCTTAACCCAGTTGTCGAGGGAGCGTGGCAGAGATCCGAACAATCTGCTAAATTGTTAGAACCCATCGCCCGCATCATCAGTTGCAGCAAAAAAGCAGCCTCGTTGGAAGAGCGACCGGAACTGTAAGATGCTACTCGTTCGGGGGTTTTGCGAAACGCAGCCACGGCAATTTGATAAACTTCTTCCCAAGAAATACGATCGTAATGAGACGAACCAGCCCGCAAAATCATCGGGAAACTCAGCCTTCCCAGCCTGTCACATTCCATTGAACTTAATTGCTGGAGTTCTGCAATACTGTGCTGTTCAAAATAATGAGTCTTGACAGCAGGTTTAATTTCAGCGGAGATTGCTTCAACGCTTTTCATACACCGCTGAAGTTTTTCGCCCTCTTCATTCGTAAAGCCTCCTTTCTGCCCGCCAGTACCCCAAGAACAGGACAGACAAGCACTATTGTGGAACAAAGTTTTCCAAAGTTTCGGGCCTTCCGGGGACAAAGTATGTTCTGCCCAAAACTCAATTACGGGTAAACCGCCACCGATGTCTGGCGTTTCCTCATTTTTCTCGTTGAAGGGCGGGATTGGTTGGATATTTTGGGAGTTGATGTCCATGCGGTTTACCTTTTGTTTGAATTGCGAATTGATCTACAGTTAAGTTTATTACTATAATTTACCGCAAACTTACAGCCAAAAAATTAGTCAATAGATAGATGTTTCAATTTCAATTAAAATCTAGATTTGTCCTTTTGATTATTGTTTCGGACGGGCGAGAAGCCCATCCCACAAGCCCAAAAAAATATGGGATGGGCTTCTCGCCCGTCTTAGTTATTGTTTCGGACGGGCGAGAAGCCCGTCCCACAAGCCCAAAAAAATATGGGGTGGGCTTCTAGCCCGCCCTAATTATTTTTGAAATTCAAGTCTCTTGAAAGTTTACTTATTCTTATTTAAAGCTTGCTTCCCAAACCCTAGACACAGCATTCGATCGCCCTCAGTAACATTCTGGTCATTCTGCAAATAATCTCCCAACCATTCGCAACTTCTAGCAATAATATTATTCAGTTCCAAATTCTCCAAAGGCCACAGAATTACAGTCCTATCCCTATTCGCCAAAGCCAGAGTTTTGCTATCAGAACTAAAAGTAACACTCAACACCCGATCGCCAGATTCCAAAGTTTTAGATAGCAGCGCCTTCCTACCGTCAAAATTCCACAGCTTAACAGTATTTCCCGCACTCGCCGCCGCAATCAACTTGCCGTCTGGACTGAAGCTAACACTTTCCACAGTATCGCTGTGGTCGATTTTTTCAGTTAGCTTTGCCGCCGTTCCATCAAAAGCCCACAAGTAAACTTTTTTGTCAGCACAACCAGCAGCAATCGTCTTACCGTCAGGACTAAAGCTAACATTCATAACCGTATCCTCGTGGTCGAGAGTTTTCAAAATCTTCGCCGACGAACCGTTAAATTGCCACAGGTAAACTTTCTTTTCTGCGGCAATTTCACCAGTATTGTTCTTCCCGCTTTCCTTGTTGTCAACAGCCGTAGCAGTAGCAATAGTTTTGCCGTCTGGACTGAAACTATTGCTAATTACTGGATTGGTATGATTGAGTTTTGTGAGCAAAGTTGCTTTAGAACCGTTCCAGCGCCAGAGGTACAATTTGCGATCGGCACCGCTGGCGGCAATTGTCTTGCCATCTGGACTAAAACTCACGCTTCTAACAACACCGTTGTGATTCAAACTATCTAACAGTTTCCCGTCTAAACTCCAGACTTTCACCGTTTTGTCATTGCTAGCAGAAGCAACAGTTTTATTGTCCGGTGAAAAGCTCGTCCAGATCACAGAATCCTTGTGACCTTCTAAGATTTTGAGCAAACTACCATCAGTGCGCCAAAGTCTCACCGTTTTGTCTCCGCTAGCAGAAGCAATTGTTTTGCCATCTGCACTAAAATTGACTTTGTAAACCCAGTCTCCGTGTCCAGATAAAATTTTATTTAACGGAGTTCTGTCCGGTTGGAAAAGTTTCACCATTTTGTCCTTACTTGCGGAGGCAACAGTGCCGTCGCGACTGAAACTTACTGCCCTTACATCATCTTTATTTCCTTGAAAAGTGCTGAGCAAAGTGCCGGTGCGACTCCAAACTTTTACCGTATCGTCGGCGCTGCCGGTGACAATCTTTTCGCTGTCGCTACTGAAACTCGCACTAACAACTTCATCGTTGTGTCCTTTGAGAGTTGTGATTTCCTCACCCTTTCGGTTCCAAATTTTGGCTGTGGTGTCGGCACTGGCTGAGACGAGTTCTTGATTGTTCGGGCTGAACTTAACGCTGTATACAATGTCAGAATGGTTGGTTAATGTTTTGGGATTGCTTTTGAATTTCTGGGTTTTCCCTTCTCGGTTCCAAAGTTTGACAGTTTTGTCGGCACTTGCTGAGGCAATTGTTTGATTGTCGGGACTGAAACTGATGCCGAGCACCCAGTCTTTGTGTCCGGTTAAGGTTTGCTGCAATTTTTTGCTGGCAATGTTCCAGATTTTGACGGTGTTGTCGTGACTCGCGGAAGCTAGGGTTTTGCCGTCGGGACTGAAGCTGACGCTGGTGACGATATCGCCGTGGCCGGATAAAGTGTTTATCGCACTTTTGTCATTATCTACTTGCCAAATTCTAATTGTGCGATCGGCACAACCAGTCGCGATCGTTTTCCCATCCGGGCTAAAACTCACACTCGTCACAATATCGCCGTGCTTAAAAGTCTTTAATAACTTACCTTCTTTACTCCACAATTTAACAGTTTTGTCAGCACTGGCCGAAGCAACAAAATTGCCATCCCGACTGACTGTTACATCCAAAACCGACTTACCGTGCTGCTCGAAACGGTTGCGTTCTTGCACTCCAGAAACAGCTTGTCTGAGTCTCTCAGTAATTTGATTTTTAGTATCCACAGGTAGCGCTGTACTTTTCTGAGAATCTCGACCGATTTTGATACTATTTTTTAACACTCCTAATTGATTTTTATCATTAGAAAGCACCAAAGCTTCCGATGCCGAATTTAAGGCATCAGTCCGACTTTTTTCCGCTTCTTGTCGCGCGCTTTCTGCTAATTTTGCTTGATGGAATGCCATCCCCGAAACGCCTCCGAGTACCAGCACTCCCAACACCGCCGCCCGCAATTGCCATCTCCGACTTTCATAAAGTTGAGCTTCCGCTTGGTGCTGTTTGTCTCGGGCTTGGCGCTGTTTTTCTCGGGCTTCCGACAGCAAAGCATCTCGCTCTCTGTCTTTGCGAATTTGGTCAATTTCATCTCGGTTAATTTTGTTTTGCTTTCGCAGTTCCTCAAATTCGGCCTTGCTATCTAATTCCTGCTGCTGGCGGATGAAGCTAACTAAATAGTCGTGAACGAGCTGGTAAAGTTCTGTGGGAACTTCCGTCCACCGAAAAACCAAACCAGATTTTACTAACAGTTCTAAGACTAAATCTAACTTGTCACATTCGGAAAATATTGCTAAATCAGAGGCGAGTTCGGCGCGGTTTTTTAGAGGACGGATATCACTTTCATCGGTAAGCAAATACAAGACTCTGCGCGCCGCTACTTCATTTTTTGGTCCGCAATCTTTGATAACTTCTTCGAGAAAATTCTCGACTAATTTTTGTTTGGGATTGTTGCCTAGTTCCTGATATTGAGTTAATGTTCTAATGTTTTCTTGTTGCAGTTGAGCGCCGACAAGTTGTAGTTCGATAGGGCGGACTTCTCCCAACTCTCCCGCTAAATCTTTGACTAATTCTTCGATCAGTTCCGGTTCTAAGTAAAAGTGCGATCGCTCAGTTAAGCTGCGAATTACCCCTCGCGCATCGGCCAGGGAAAAATTTCCTAAATAAAACAGAATATCTTTGCTGAGAACGTCCGCCAAAATATCATTATTGATAAATTCGGTCTCGTTTTTCGGTCGAGAAAATTCCAGCAAGTAGTGCAGGTAATCTTCCCGCAAAGACAGGACGACTTTTAAATACTTGATTTTCAAGCATTCCCGCAAAAAATCAAAAAATATTTTTCTTTCCGCTGGCTCTTTCCATACGAAGAAAAATTCTTCAAATTGGTCAAATATCAGAACTGTCACTAGATGTTCTGATTTTCTTTGCAGCTCTTTGATGATTTTTTCGTATTCGATCGCCTGTTTTTGGATAATTAATTTTACAGGCTCTGACTGCTCAATTTTCTCCAGATTTTCCGCAGCCGAAACCAGATTTTTATTGACTGCGCCTGCTGCTGCGGTCAACTCTACCGGACTTGCTCCCGGTAATGCTTCGGAAATTTCCGGATCGAATATTTCTGCTTCAACAGCAGACAACTGTCTGGTCAATTCCCGCGGCCAGTTGTTGTAAACTTGCAGCACTACGGGCAAAACAGTCCGCATTTCTATCTTTTTTTGTTTGAGAGCCGGGACTAATCCTCCGGTGACAATTGAACTTTTGCCAACTCCAGACTGACCGTAAATTACTGTCAGTTTGTCGGGGGTATTGTTCATCCTATATATTAAGCGGTTGAGGTCTTCTTCTCTGCCGGAAGCAGTAATTTCGTCAGCAATAGTAGCCGCGGCAACAGTTTCGGCGGCGGGATCGATCGCCTCTCTGTGCGGCTGCAACTTTCCGGCTCCAATAAAAGCTCGAAACCGATAGGTATGTTCTACCGCTCGATAATCTTGTTTAATTTGAAATGCTTTGAGATATTCTCCCCGCTGAAAATAAAGTAATCGCAGCATTTCTAAAACCCGCAAATACAGTTGCGGGTTGTAGCAAGGTTCGGTTTCCGAGCGAGCAAACTCTAAATGGGCGATCGCCTCCTCTATCTCGCCCAACTGGCTCTGGGCTTCTGCTAAAATTAACAGATAGAAGCCTTGATGCTGCGATTTTACAGGCATTCCCTGTCCCGCTGCTTCTAAATTAGAGTTGAGAACCTCTAGAGCGATTAAAGCCCATTCTTTCGCCCCTTGCCAGTTCTTTTGCTCTAAGGCTACTCTCGCCAAAAAACCGTAATCTTGAGCCAAATTACCTGCTGAATTTTTCATGTTTTGATGTAACCTCCGAGCTTTGATAGCTAAATTCCAGAGTGCATCCCAATCTTCTAAATGCTGCAATACTTCGCCGAGTTGATTGATGAATACAGCCACGGCATCCGACTGTCCGGCGCGTTCTAAAACATCAATACATTCCTGGAAATAATTCTTAGCTTCTGTCCAGTAAGGACGGTTGCCACTGCGGTGCTTTTCTGCCTGGAAGCGGTAGCAAAGGCCGATGTGGAATAGCAGAATTCCTTCTAATAGTGGTGCAGGATGAACGGTAAATAATAAATCGCTAAATTCTGTTTTTCCACCAAGAAATGCTACTTGGTATTTCCAAAAATTGAGACTTTTTTGATAGAGTTCAATCGCCGCAGGGATGCGGTGACAAGCATATTCGTGTCGGGCGCGAACAAATTGGAAACTCGCTTCTATAGCAGGTTCTAACCTGATGTTGCAAACTACTTGCAAATCTTTGCTTGCCGACTCTAATTCGGTCAAAGAGTTGGCTCCGAGAATGGCAGAATTACTTAAACGCCAATTGCCAGTTTCTAAAATTTTGGCAAAAATGCGATCGCAACTTTTGCCCAAAAAATCCACCAACTCGTCTGGGCCCAGGACAAATTCAACACTTGTCGTCCAAGTCTCGATATCTGTGACTAACCGAATCAGTTTTTTTAAGATTTTGTCTGTTACCCACAGCACCACTGGGAAGGGAAAATTATTGCGAAATTCTTCCCTGACGTAGTTGGTAGAAGTCAGCACGCGATCGATCGCACTTACCGATTCCAATCCAAACACCATTAAAGCTGGTGGCTGGCTGCCGTCAAGTTCGGTTTCTATAGTCGTGTAAAGAGTTTTAACAGATTTCGGGAGGACAATTTCTCGAATCTCGATACCAGACTGCTCCCGCAATTGTTGTACAGTTTCCTCTCGCATCGCACTGTAATTGCACCGCACTAAAATCAGCGAAAATTGTCCCTGAGACATTGAGAGAGTCCGGGAGAGAGTTTGCAGCGAACTTTTGTTTTGCTGTGCTGCTGTGTCTTGGCTGCAGTGCGAGTTAATCATAGTCTTTGAAAATTATGATGGAATAGATGCTTTAGAAAGCAGAAAGTTCCGGAACGGATTTTTAAACGGATTGCATTTTAGCACATTACGAATTGTAGGGTTTTTCAGCATGAATATCACTTTGATACAAGCGAGTTTGCTGCTACAAAACTAGCTTGATCTATGTCATCGTGCACGCATATTAATCTCAGAAATCAAAAATTGTTCGTAGTGCGGACTTAAGTACGCACTACGAACCAAATGTGCTAAACTCAGAAACCCGGTTTATTCTTATATTTCTCGTTTTTCCAAAATTCGTAAAAACCGGGTTTCTAGCTCCCCACGCCTCAGCCTTAAAATTGTCCGATTGTTTTACTAGATATAGTTAAAGCATACCCGAAAAAATACATACTCTGTTATTCGCATAAGTTCCGGAAAATCTACTGGATTGTACTGATTTTTTTTACCCTCGCACAGCGAGAATTCTACTGATAAAAAAAGCCGATCGCACAAACCGCCCAAACCCGATGCAGTTATTCGCAGATCCCCGAAATCCGGCATTCTCTCGTGGACTGACCCCTCGCCGAACTCAGATAAACTACGGCGGGCGGCTCTTCAATTACAGCTTGAACATTTTTGGTCATAAGTTTAGTAACCTCCATTGGTGGCTCCTCAATTACAGCTTGAACATTTGTTGTCATAAATTTAGCAATCTCCATATCTAAATTAGTAGCTGAAAAATCAGGTCGATCCCAATCCTCGCTTTCTTCAATGGCGATCGTTGTTGGTACCGCCATCTCAAAATCAAGCTCATCGCCTAAATCCGAAACATTCTTAATTGGATCTATTTGCGGACTTGTATCGACTGCCAAAACTTGAGTTGTATTGGTCATTAGTGCGACCGGTAGTGCTACTATGGCACTTATCCTTTGTAAGGCCGTGATTTTCCTCATGCTGTCCTCCTGGTATAAACTAAATTTGGTACTGGTTTGACACTTCCCGGCTTGAGAGCTGCGAAATCAGTTGTTTTTACTGCATACTTCGTTAGATACCGTATATTCGGTAAAAAACCCGGTTTTTTTGTCGGAGTGCGATCGCCAACTATAATTAATAGCGGTTTGTTTTCCGACAAAATATAACCCGTTCGGTGAAACTTCCCGGAATGTTTGCTTGACGGATGGTCATAGAGTGGACGCTTCCCCTTGCTATTTACTACGTGAAAACTCTTAAACAGTCAGGTTTTCGAGTTAAGCAATTCCCGAGGTTTATATCATTTGCGGTTACATCGGTATTGTTCAAACAGCCAACAGCCAACAGTCAACAGTCAACAGTCAACAGTCAACAGGAGTGCAACCGGAATTGATCTTACAAGTGTTGGTGTCAAACTCGAAGCGGTGAGAAGTTCGATCGCCCAACAGTTTCCCCGCCCCGCTGCTAGCAAGCTGATGTGTATTACCACACCTGCCGGATCTATGTCAATATTTATATCTTAACATTTATAATTTTTGGGAAAATTCTCGTTACCAGGTTCTTCCTGGTAACGAGGATTAGCTAGCAACAGTCCAAAGCAAAGTCGAGAGGAATGTTACTTACCTTCAACCGCAAGAAGGCTCCCGCCATAACGGTACTCCGTTTGGCGGTGAGATGAATTGCGGGCAGGATCTATGCTAGAAGAGATTACCTCAGATATAACGACGTAATTCTTGCCTGAGATACTGGATGGATAACCGCTCCATCGGACGATATCATTTAAGTGCATATTGTGCTGTCCTGGCGAAAGAATTTGCTTGGGCAAGTCAACTCAATTCTCAAGCCCGACAAGCATCGGCCCAAAGAGCTTGGTCGGCAATTGCTCGATTTCTTGAGAACTGTCAGAAAAATCAACCCGGTAAGAAAGGATATCCACGGTTCAAGAAAAAACAAACTCATGGTTCTGTCGAGTACAAAACTACGGGTTGGAAACTTTCTGAATGTCGCAGACACATCACTTTCACGCTTTGGTTTTGGTGCAGGTATTTTTAAGTTGTGGGGGACTCGCGATTTGCACTTCTATCAATTGAAGCAAATCAAACGAGTCAGGGTAGTTCGTCGTGCCGATGGCTACTACACACAGTTTTGCATCGACCAAGAAAGACTTGAGAAAAAAGAACCCACATTTAAAACTATTGGTCTTGATGTTGGTCTGACTCATTTTTATACTGATACCGACGGGCAAACTGTTGAAAATCCCAGACATCTGAGGAAGAGTGAGAAGTCTCAGCAACGGCTTTCTCGTCGTCTGTCTAAGACCCAAAAAGGGTCGAATAATCGAGCTAAGTTGAGAAATAAACTGGCAAGAAAGCATCTCAAAGTAAGTAGGTAACGTAAAGATTTCGCCGTGAAGTTGGCGAGATGCGTAGTCCGGTCTAACGACCTGGTAGCCTATGAGGATTTGAGGGTGCCGAACACAGGGTAAGAAATAGACATCTCGCCAAATCGATTAGCGATGCAGCTTGGACAACTTTTCGTACATGGGTTGAGTATTTTGGCAAGGTTTTTGGTGTGGTCACAATTGCTGTGGCACCGCACTACACCAGTCAAAATTGCTCTAACTGCGGCAAAGTTGTCAAAAAAGCTCTGAGTGTCAGGACTCACATTTGTCATCATTGTGGGCATACGCAAGATAGAGACTGGAATGCGGCGAGAAATATATTAGAGAAAGGTTTGCGTACTGTAGGGCATACAGGAACGTCTAGTCTAGAACTAGAAAACGCCTCTGGAGACATCGACCACTACTTGGGTGAGGAAACTCCTTCAAGTAAGTCGGGTCGTAGAAAGAGGAAGCCCAAAGAGCAATCTTTGGAATCCCCCGCTATATTCGGTACTCCGAATTAGCGGTGGGAGGATGTCAATTAGTCAAGCCGTGTTCGAGAGCGAAGCGGACTAACTCAGTGCGGCTGTTAGTACCCGTCTTGCTAAACAAACGGCTGACGTACTTTTCCACATTCCGCACGCTTGTTTCCAAGCGGCGGGCAATTTCCTTATTCATCAAACCTTGAGCAACCAAATCCAAAACACTTTGTTCTCGCGGAGTCAAATCAATTTTGATCGGCGAAGCACTTTGGACGATCGAACTCCGCCCGCTCAGCAAAGACTCAATTCTCGCCATTTGGCTGGCCAAAGCAGCAATATCAGGACTTTCAGCATTTTCACCCGTCTCCTTAGCAGCCGCTCGGCGCGCCAGCAAATTCGTGACGATTGCGACTAATTCGTCGGGATCGAAGGGCTTAGAAAGATAAGCATCGCAGCCGGCTTGATAGCCTTGAATGCGATCGCCCGTCATGCCTTTAGCCGTCAAAAACACCACCGGCAAAGCCTTGTACCGAGGATCTTCCCGCACTTGCTTGAGAAACTGATAGCCGTCCACCTGCGGCATCATAATGTCTGAAATCACCAAATCCGGATTGTACTGCTGCAAGAGTTCCCACCCATCCCGAGCATTACTGGCAACCTCAACCGAAAAATCGCTATCTTCCAAATAAGCTTGTACCGCTTCCCGCAAGCCCGGTTCATCATCTACCAATAATAATCGTGCTGACATATCCGTTACCCTTAAGTTCGATCGCTATTATCTTTTAATTTAGCCAAATTCAACTATTTTTTCACTGAGTCTATAGAAGCAACTCAAAAAATTGCAATTAAACTCAAGAGTTTTAAGTTGGGTTTTGATCCAATAGACAAGATTACAGAAATTTTTAGGACGGGCAAGATGCCCATCCCACAACAATCATTTTTTCTAGTGGGGTATGCTTGTTGCTGGCTCCATGACCCATCCCACAACAATCATTTTTTCTGGTGGGGCGATGCTCCTAACCCGCCCGAAAATTAGATTAAAAAGACTTTTACAATCTTGTCTATTCTTGAACCATTCCGACTTAAACTTTTGAACGATCGGTCAAAATTTCATAGCCAGTCTCTGTCACCAACACAGTATGCTCAAACTGAGCCGACATAGCATTGTCAACAGTTACAGCAGTCCACTTGTCAGCCAGCGTCCGAGTGTACTTAGAACCCGCATTCAGAATCGGCTCGATCGCCAATGTCATGCCCGATCGCAATTTCACATTCGGCATTTCCCGAGTCCGGAAATTGAAAACCGACGGTTCCTCGTGCAAATTGCGCCCGACACCGTGGCCCGTAAACTCCTCAACAATGCTAAAACCGTTGCTTTTGACATGATCTTCGATCGCACCGGCGAGATCGAGCAAATAAGCTCCAGCCTTCACTTGTTCGATACCTTTATACAGAGCTTCTTCTGCAACTCTAATTAATTTTGCCGATTCCGGTGTCACCTCCACAACTGCGATCGTAATGCAAGAATCGCCGTGAAAACCTTGATAATATGCTCCCGTATCTACTTTCAGAACATCTCCGGCCCGAATTACTTTTTTGCGGCTGGGGATGCCGTGAACAACTTCGTTATTAATGCTAGAACAAATCGAACCCGTGAAACCGTGATAGCCTTTAAAACTGGGAGTTGCACCCATTTCTCTGATGCGTTTTTCGGCATAAACATCCAAATCAGCAGTAGTCATTCCCGGTTTCACAATTTGGGAAATTTCTTTCAGTACCGTTGCGACAATTTTCGCCGCCTGCCGCATTATTTCGATTTCGCGTTCCGACTTAATTTCAATGCCTCGACGCTGTTTAGTGACTTGGGGTTGTTTCGTTGGCGCGGAAAGCAGACTGCTAAAAATATTCATGTATTGAATGTCAGGTAATTTTGTAGTTTGAAGGCAGGTTAAAGCAAAAAACGGTAAATGTCCGGTTTTTTGGGGAAACACCGGTGTCTGGTTCCGAACTGTCGATCGCTCGTCCTTTAAGCTAGCTTAATATTTTTCTCACAAATTCGCACGGAATTAGTCCGATCGCGATCCGGGCCGTTTCATTCTCCAAAAAACCAGGGCTTTGTAGGGGTAGTGCCAAGAGTGCCTACCCCCACCAACCATTTTCAGTCATTTCAGACTTTAGGGCAGCCACTCTTAACGCGGCCCCAACAACAGAATAGACCTCTTGCAAAAGTCAAAAACTCACCCCCCTCAGTCCCCCTTGCTCGCGGGGGGAAGCAAGCCCAAATTAGGCTCCCTC
>NZ_JADEWV010000076.1 GCF_015207455.1 Microcoleus sp. LEGE 07076 | reverse complement strand
AACCAACAGACTCGTCGTTCCCACCCCCAGCGGCCCCGCCACCTTTAACTACCCGCTAAATCAATCTGCATACAGCGTTTTCGGCTATATGTACGAGGGATTGATTAACGAAAACGGCTTGACATCGAAACTAGAACCCGGTTTAGCCCAGTCCTGGAAAGTCTCCAAAAATGGCAAAAAAATTGTCTTCACCCTGCGAGAGGGATTGAAATGGTCAGATGGCGAACCGATGACAACTGATGACATTATCTTCAGCTATGAAAAGATTTATTTCAATGACAAAATCCCTAGCGGTTTGAAAGATACCCTGAGAGTTGGCACGAGTCGCCAATTCCCAAAACTCAAAAAAATTGACAGCCGCCGCGTTGAATTTTCCGTTACAGAACCTTTTGCTCCTTTTATTAGATATGCTGGAGGAATTCCAATTTTACCAGCTCATATTTTACAAGAATCAGTCAGCAATACCGATGCTGACGGCAACCCCCAGTTTCTGACTACTTGGGGTACAAATACCGATCCGAAAAAAATTGTCGGTAACGGGCAATACCGAATGCTGAGTTATACTCCCAATCAGCGCGTGGTTTTGGAACGAAATCCGTATTTTTGGCGAAAAGATGCTGAGGGAAGTTCTCAGCCTTACATCCAGCAAATTGTCTGGCAAATTATCGAAAATACTGACAATCAACTGCTGAATTTTCGATCGGGCGATTTGGATACCTTGGACGTGCAGCCAGAGGTGTTTCCGCTGCTGAAACGAGAGGAAAAACGCGGCAAATATACGGTTTTTAACGGCGGCCCGGACACGGGTACTGTGTTTATGTGTTTCAATCTCAACAAGGGGCGCAACGCTCAAAACAAGCCGTTTGTAGACCCGGTTAAGTCTCGCTGGTTTAACAATCAGCAATTTCGGCAAGCAATTGCCTACGGCATCAACCGCTCCGCCATGACTAACAATATCTATCGCGGACTAGGCGAGCCGCTGCATTCCCCAATTCCGGCGCAAAGTCCGTTTTACTTGTCTCCCGAACAGGGATTAAAAACCTACAGTTACGACCCGCAAAAATCAAAAAACTTACTATTTAGTGCAGGTTTCAAGTATAATAGTAACGGCGAATTGTTGGATGCTGGTGGCAACAAAGTCCGATTTACTTTGTTGATAGCTGCGGGTAAAAAAGTGCGGGAACAAATGGCAACGCAAATTAAACAAGATTTGGGAAAACTGGGAATGCAAATTGACACGCAGTTCCTGAGTTTTAACACTTATGTGGAAAAGCTGCGTCTGACGCGGAATTGGGATACTTACCTCGGCGGTTTTACCGGAGGCACTGAACCGCACAGCGGCTACAAAATTTGGTCTGTCAAGGGGACTTTGCACAGTTTCAACCAGGGCCCGCAAGCCGGAGAACCGCCGATTAAGGGTTGGGAAGTCTACGGCTGGGAACAAAAAATCGATGACCTTTACGTGAAGGCTTCTCAAGAGCTTGATGAGGCGAAGCGCCAGCAGCTCTACGGGGAGGCGCAGGAGATTATATCGGAACAATTGCCTTTTGTTTATATGGTGAATCCGCTGACTTTTGAAGCGGTGCGCGATCGCATTTCGGGAATTCGCTATAGTGCGCTGGGCGGTGCTTTCTGGAATTTGTACGAACTGAAAATTACACAATAGTAAGCAGTTATTGGTTAGTTGTTATTGGTTAGTTGTTATTGGTTAGTTGTTATTGGTTAGTTGTTATTGGTTAGTTGTTATTGGTTAGTTGTTATTGGTTAGTTGTTATTGGTTAGTTGTTATTGGTTAGTTATTACTAACAACTGACAACTGACAACTGACAACTGACAACTGACAACTAACAACTGACAACTAACAACTGACAACTGACAACTAACAACTGACAACTGACAACTAACAACTAACAACTGACAACTAACAACTAACAACTAACAACTGACAACTAACAAATAACCAATTTTTATGGAACCTGAAATTTTACAAAAGTTACTCGAATCAGTGGCTGCGGGCGATGTTAGTCCCGCCGTCGCTTTGGACAAATTAAAGCATTTTGACTTTGAACAAGTCGGCGATTTTGCCAAAATTGACCACCACCGCACGTTAAGAACCGGTTTTCCTGAAGTCATCTGGGGCCCGGGGAAAACACCAGACCAAATTGTTGAAATTATCGAGGCGATGCGCGGGCGAAATTCTGCGGTGATGGCGACACGAATTGAACCGTTCGTTTTCGAGCAATTGCAACAAAAAATACCCGATTTGTGCTACTACCAAAAAGCTCGAATTTGTGCAATTTCTCCTAGTTCCCCAACTTTGCGACATCCGGGTACTGTGACTGTCATATGTGCGGGAACGGCGGATTTGCCTGTAGCCGAAGAGGCGGCTGTGACTGCGGAACTTTGCGGTTTTGAAGTGCGGCGTTTGTGGGATGTGGGAGTTGCTGGCATTCATCGCTTGCTGAGCAATCGGCACGTGATTGCTGATGCTGATGTGTTGATTGCGGTTGCGGGTATGGAAGGTGCTTTGGCGAGTGTGGTTGCGGGTTTGGCGGATTGTCCGGTGATTGCTGTGCCGACAAGTGTGGGTTACGGCGCGAGTTTTGGCGGGATTGCTCCTCTTTTAACTATGTTGAATTCTTGTGCGGCTGGTGTGGGTGTGGTGAATATTGATAACGGGTTCGGGGCGGCGATTTTGGCTTGTCAAATTCTCAGAAGTGCTGGCCGAGTGGGGAGAATTTCTGAGTAGGAGAATCAGAGAGGGGGAGAATTGGAATCTTGTCTGGAGAAGTTTTTTTCTGAAGGTGGCGCGCTTTAGTTCAAAATTCAAAACTCTTCCCCCTCTGGGACATTCTCGCCTCTTTCTTCTGAGATCGAATCCGGTAGCATAGGAATTGTAAAATTCAGTCAACAGTCACTGACGCTGCAACCAAAATCGATATCATTCATCTGCGTTAATCTTTGTCTATCTGCCTGTATCTGCGGTAAAAAAAAGATAATTTCTTACCGCAGATGAGAATGGATTGACGCTGATTCGCGCAGATTCCAGAGAAGAGATATATGAATAATTCCGATGCTGACAGATTTGATATTACTTGCCTACGAGCCAACGTGGATAACCGCAAGAATCCTCAGCTTTCAACTTTTGCGCCTGATAGCTTTTGCTAGTCCAATTAGCTACTGTTTGCAGGTTTTCGATTAAACAACTTTCGCTGCCAAACGCTTCAAATCCCAAAGTCCACCACGGAGTGCCGTTAATGCTCAATTGAGTAACTTCGACGTTACAACCTTGGGGAACAGGGGCTTCTACAGGCACTGACATCAGGGAACCTGGGGCTGAAACTTGGTAAAGACGCAGCGCTCGCTTTTTCTTGACTCCCACCCACTTTCCTGTTGCCAGAATTTCCGTCGGTACGGGTGCTACCGTGTCGGCACAAACCCACTTCAGCCATTTTTCGGCTTTGCCTTCCCAGCGGTTGCCGAACTGCATCGCGCCTAACTCTGCCTGTCGCCATTTTACCTCTAAGGTTTTCCCGCGCAGCTTGATTCCCAAGTAGTCGCAGTCGGGTACGAGCAAATATATGTCTTCGCGCTCTTCTGGCGGGGACAGGTATCCTCCGAGACTCTCGCTGCCAAACCATTGCCCGATCGATTTTGGCAGCGCACCGCTATAAAACCACCGCATTTCCAGACTGGCCCGCATAACTTTTTCCTCCTTTCCACAATTTTTGTCAAACCCCAGTCTGGGATTTGCCACACACCATCAACTTTTGCGCCTCTCAACTCTATCCTCCCCCCCCTACGGGGTGGAGAGCGTACTCTCATGGGATTTGAGATTTGAGATTTGCGGATTGATGATTTGACAACTCCTCTGGCTCAAGGCAAGAGGATTCTTCGTTCACTGAGCAAAGACCTGACAAAAGCAGTGCCTTTGCTCGGTCTTATTCTTTCTCCAGAAGCTGTAGCGAGATGCCCTCCCGCCAAAAGTCGTACACCTTCATCTCTGATCTTTGTAGCGGCATTAATATCCCTGTCATGTATTGTTCCACAGTGACTGCATTGCCAACGACGAATATCTAAACTGGCTCTTTTGGATTTGTAGTAAAAATTGTATCTAAAAATACAAACATTTGACAATGAAATCGCCCAAATCCTTACCCTGATAGATATAAGCTCGATCGATCGCCCGATCGCCACCTGAGCCGTATGTATACAGTTGCATTTTTAGTTAAAACTAGGGTCAGATTAGGATATTTTAAAAAAAATTCACAGATCCTTTACATTTGTTCACAAGTCTGTTACATTTAGTTACAGTAGACCAAAAACAATTTTAGGAGACTGAGATGACTAACAGAGGCTTAATGCTGGACGACCAAGGCAAAATGAACAATTTTGCGATCGAGCCGACAGTATACATAGATGACGAACCCCGCACTGGCTTTACACCCTACGCAGAACGTTTAAACGGCCGCCTTGCCATGATTGGCTTTGTTTCTCTGTTGGCTTTAGAAGTTTCGACCAAGCACGGACTGATTAGCTGGCTAACTCACCTGTAACGATTTTGATAAAAATTAAACTGTACGGCTATGGCTCGCCAGCAATGCACAAACGGCGAGCCATAGCTTAATTATTTTGAGGGGAAGGTTTGGTGAGATAATTAAAATTAAATATTTTAGTGTTACCCTACCCGTAAAAATAATGCTCAAACGAATTGCGGCAATACTTCTGGTGGTTCTCAGCCTCAGTTTGACCGGTTGTGTGTCGAAAGTGACCGGACTCAAAAGCTACGTTGATACTGGCGATGGCTATCAATTTCTGTATCCTAATGGCTGGCTGCCGATCGCAGTTTCTAATGGACCTGATGTGGTGTTGCGCGACTTGATCCAGCAAACCGAGAATGTCAGCGTGGTCATCAGTCCAGTAGAGGGGGACAAAACTTTGGCGGATTTGGGAACGCCGACGGATGTGGGATACAAGCTGAGCAAAAATGCGATCGCCCCGACGGATTCGGGCCGCGAAGCTGAATTAGTCAGTGCAGAAGCTCGGGAATCGCGATCGAAAAACTATTACATTTTAGAATACGCCGTCAAACTCCCAAACCAAGAACGGCACAACTTAGCCAGCGTAGCCGTCAGCCGCGGCAAACTTTTTACGCTTAACGTTTCGACTACCGAAGAACGCTGGCCGAAGGTAAAAGAAGCTTTTGAAAAAGTCGTTAAGTCTTTCTCTGTTTATTAGGGAATTGGGAATTGGGCATGGGGCATGGGGCATTGTCAGTCTAAAATTCTTCCTTCTTCCTTCTTCCTTCTTCCTTCTTAACTTATGAAAAATCCAACTTTTGTATTGGCTTCAGCTTCCCCGGCGCGCCGCAGCCTGCTAAAAAGTGCTGGCATTCAAGCTGTGATTTGCCCCAGCGACTTTGATGAAGGGCAAATACAAATGAAGGATGCGACTAAATTAGTCCAGGTTTTAGCCGAGGGGAAAGCTGATGCTGTAGCTGAGTTTTTGCGGGCTAATTCTCATCCGCAAATTCCCAATCCCAAATCTTGTTTGGTGTTGGGCTGCGATTCAATTTTGGTGATTGATGGGGAAATTCATGGTAAACCGAAAGATGCGGAGGAGGCAATTTCCCGCTGGCAGCAAATGCGGGGTAAAGTAGGTGAATTATATACTGGTCATGCTTTAATTGATACTAGATTTGATGATTTCAATGAGGCAATGGATCGATCGATCGTTCGCTGTGAAGTTACAAAAGTTTATTTTGCCGAAGTTACCTCGCGTCAAATTGCTGCTTACGTCGCTACCGGAGAACCCCTGCAATGTGCGGGCTGTTTTGCACTGGAGGGTAAAGGCGGTTTTTTTGTAGACAAAATCGAGGGATGTCACACAAATGTGATCGGTTTGAGTTTGCCTTTGCTGCGACAAATGCTGGGCGAAATGCGATATGATGTGGCGGATTTTTGGTCTTGAAATGCAGAAAGTGGAAATGAATAAAATGGTTTGTAGTGAAGACTTTAGTCTTCAGAAAGAAGGACTAAAGTCGTGACTACGAAGGAGGAAGTGAGGTTTGTAGTGAAGACTTTAGTCTTCAGAAAGAAGGACTAAAGTCCTGACTACAAACCTACGAGGATTATCCAAGGGCGATCGCCCCGTCAGATACAGAGGTAAACTGAAGTTGAGAAGGTGACACATCTTTTACCAAACCCAAAATATTTCCGGTACTAGCCTCCCGAATCACCGTCGCCGTAATATTTACCACTCTAAAATCAGCAGTTCGAGGCTGTCCCGGAGGAAAAGGGCCACTGCTATCAAAATCTCTAGCATCGCCAACCGTCAAAAACCTTTCGCTCAAAATAATGTCATTTCGCGTCAACCCTCCAGCCAATCCAATTACATCACCTTGGGCCCGATTGTAGTCGAGAATAAAATCTGCGGGCACTTCATCTACTTGACCCAGAAAATTGCCCGCTGGACGTGGTTGTTCCGAACCAATTTCCCCCGAAGTTGCTCCCGATTCTCTGCGGAGGACAAACAAATCTGCACCTTCTCCTCCCCAAAGTTTGTCAATTCCAGCATCACCAATCAGAGTATCGTTTCCACTGTCTCCGACTAAATTGTCATTACCTTTACCCCCGCGAACAAAGTCATTTCCAGTGCCTCCATAAACGTAGTCATCACCTAGATTTCCATTGAGAATGTCGTTAGCGCAATCCCCATAAAGTATGTCAAAATCTTGACCGCCGCGAATAGTATCGCTGCCGCAACCTCCGATTAAAGTATCGTTACCGCTGTTCCCGTTCATCAGTTCCGCACCCCCTGAACCTCGGACAAAATCGTTGCCGCCCAAGCCCCGCAAACCGCCGGGAGTGTTGCGGAGGATTCCGTTAGCTAATTGAACGATATCGTCATTGACAGTAAGGTCAAAAAAGTTGGGATCGCTTCCGGGATTTGGCAAAGGTCCTGTGAGCAATCTGATGTTTGGGGGGTCGAGAATTATGGGGTCGGTGTTTTCAGCTAATGCTCTAATTTCTCCAATATTTGTTTCTAACATTTGAGGGTTTTCCTGTTTGATTGATTTTGTTGATTTTCTGATTTTAACAAAGGTTTGAATTAACAAATCTGCGTGAATCTACTGTTGAAAGAATCAAATTATTGTTACAATTGTCTGAAGCTTTTTGCAATAAATATGGATTATTGACACCGGGCAGCCCAAATCCGCAAATATTTTGAACTCTGCGCTAATAATTCTGGGGATCGCGTAATCTATTACCCGTCAGCAGTCAGTTACCTAAAACCTACTGAATGCTAATTGTCATCAAACCTTGAGTTAAGTCAGGAATCGTTAATATGCAAGACACTGCGATCGAATCTATTCAGGCCAGAGAAATCCTTGACTCTCGCGGCCGCCCCACCATTGAAGCGGAAGTTTATCTAGCCAACGGTGTTGTCGGGCTCGCCCAAGTGCCCAGCGGCGCGTCTACAGGCTCTTTTGAAGCCCACGAATTGCGAGACGGCGACAAAAACCGTTACGGCGGGAAAGGAGTCTTGAAGGCTGTTGCTAACGTCGAACACAAAATTGCCCCCGCTTTGGCTAATTTGGATGCGATCGACCAAGAATTAATCGATCGAACTATGATTGAGTTGGATGGTTCCCCCAACAAATCCAATCTCGGCGCAAATGCCATTCTCGGAGTCTCCTTAGCCACAGCAAAGGCAGCCGCCGAAACTTTAGGACTCCCCCTTTACCGCTACTTGGGCGGCACCTTGGCGAACGTTCTGCCCGTACCTCTGATGAACGTAATCAACGGTGGTTCTCACGCGGACAACAATGTAGACATTCAAGAGTTTATGATTGTGCCGGTGGGAGCACCATCTTTTAAGGAAGCTTTGCGCTGGGGAGCAGAAGTATTTGCTAGTCTAGCTAAAGTCTTGAAAGACAAAAATTTGCTGACTGGTGTTGGCGATGAAGGCGGTTTTGCTCCTAATTTAGGCTCGAATCAGGAAGCTTTGGATTTGTTGATGATGGCGATTGAAAAAGCTGGCTACAAACCGGGGGAACAAGTTGCTTTGGCTTTGGATGTTGCTGCTAGCGAATTTTATAAAGATGGGCAGTACACTTACGACGGTGTGGCTCATTCGCCGGCAGAATTAATCGATTATTTGGATGGTTTGGCTGGTCAATATCCGATCGTTTCCATTGAAGATGGTTTGCATGAAGACGATTGGGATAGTTGGGTGGCGCTGACTGAAAAATTGGGCAGCAAAGTTCAATTGGTGGGTGACGATTTGTTTGTAACTAATCGCACACGCCTCCAAAAAGGGATTGATTTGAAAGCGAGTAATTCGATTTTGATTAAGCTGAATCAAATTGGTTCTTTGTCGGAGACTTTGGATACGATCGACCTTGGCAAACGGAACAGCTATCGATCGGTCATCAGCCACCGTTCTGGTGAAACTGAGGATACCACCATTGCTGATTTAGCGGTAGCGACTCGGGCAGGTCAAATCAAGACAGGTTCTCTGTGTCGCAGCGAACGGGTGGCTAAATACAACCGCTTGTTGCGGATTGAGGACGAATTGGGCGATCGGGCGATATATGCTGGTGCGATCGGTTACGGGCCAAAGTAAAATTTGGGAATGGGTAATTGGGAATGGGTAATTGGGAATGGGTAATCCTCGTTCCCAGGCTCTGCCTGGGGACGCAGATCCGGAGGCTCTGCCTCCAATTTCCCGATCGCTTTTCGATCCAAAGACTTTGGGTAATTTTACGATCGCTTTTCGAGGCAGAGCCTCTGGACATCGTTTCCCGGGCAGAGCCTGGGAACCAGCGATGCCCGATGCCCAATGCCCAATTCCCAATTAAGGATAGAAAGCCAATTGTGGCAAACCCAAAGTTTCTTCCCAACCCATCATCAAGTTCATGCACTGAATGCCTTGACCGGCTTGACCTTTAATTAAATTGTCGATCGCCGACATCACAATTACCCGATCGGTGCGCGGATCGACTTCCACGCCGATGTAACAAAGATTTGTGCCGCAAGCCCATTTTGACTGCGGATAAACCCCAGCCGGTAACACTTTTACCAAAGGAGAATTGCGGTAAAAAGCGGTGAAAATCGTGATTAAATCTTCCCGCACCAATCCGGGATCTCGCAAATTTGCGTAAACAGTTGCCAGAATTCCCCGCACCATCGGCATCAGGTGGGGAGTAAATTGGACTTTGATATCTTGTCCGGCTAAATCGCTGCAAACTTGCTCAATTTCAGGGGTGTGGCGGTGGCGGCCAACCCCGTAAGCGCCGATGGAATTGTCAGCTTCTGCTAATAACAGATTAACTTCGGCTTTGCGGCCACCTCCCGAAGTGCCTGATTTAGCGTCGATAATTGCTGTTTCTGGCACGATCAGACCTTGTTTTAGCAAGGGTGCCAGGGCTAATAAACTAGCGGTGACGTAGCAACCGGCACAGCCTACTAATTGAGCGTCTTTAATGCGATCGCGATACAATTCTGGCAAACCGTAAACAGCGGTCGCTGCTACCTGAGAGTCCGATCGTTCGCCGCCGTACCAAGCTTTGTAAGTTTCCAGATTTTCAAATCTGTAATCAGCCGACAAATCCAAGACTTTGCAGCCTTTTTCGATCAGCGTCGGTGCCATTTGGCAAGCTAAACCGTTCGGGAGTGACATAAACACAACTTCACATTTTGCTGCTATTCGATCGAGGTCGATCGCCTCAACAGTCAAGTCAATGCAGTTAGTCAGATGCGGATAAAGGCTGGAAAAAGGTTTTCCCGCACTGCTATCCCCGCCCACATACACTACTTCTGCCGCTGGGTGATCCGCCAGCAGTCGCACAAGTTGCACGCCCCCGTAACCTGAAGCGCCGATAATTCCTACAGGCACACGTCCAACATCTCCCATTTTCCTTTATCCCCTCAGCCGTTGAAGTCAAAAACGCTTGAACTTTTGCTGCATTGTAGTACCAAATGCCAACTTTGGTGGCAAAGAATTGTGTTGTTTTGTTATGACTGCCCGCGCCGCGGGTCAAAATCCCGTTTCAAGACCAATTGGTCTCAAATTACGATAGAGTCTGCCTTCGCCTCTGAAAGCTGCGTCCGTTCTCATTAATTTGCTAGTTTTCTCGATCGGTCGATCGCCAAAACCCTAGAGTTAACCAACAGATGTGGTATCGTGCTATAAAAAACTTACCTTAACCCATCAACAAACCGGAGATTGGGATTTCCCCCTTTTTCTTCTGACTACTGACTGTTGACTGGTGACTGCCGAAAGGGCGGGCACTCACAGGCACCGCCCCTACTGCTGACTAATGACTAATGACTACTAACTACTGACTATTGACTTCTTCCTATGGGCATAGTTGTCGAAAACGTATCAAAACAGTTTGGCAGTTTCCAAGCACTCGATCGAGTCAGCTTAGAAATTGAATCCGGTTCCCTAGTCGCACTGCTGGGCCCGTCTGGTTCCGGCAAATCTACACTGCTGCGGCTGATTGCAGGTTTAGAAATGCCCGACTCCGGCAAAATCTGGCTGACAGGCCAAGATGCCACCAATACCAGCGTTCAAGAACGCAAAATTGGGTTTGTGTTTCAGCACTACGCACTGTTTAAGCACATGACAGTGCGAAAAAACATCGCTTTCGGGATGGAAATTCAGAAAACAGCACCCGCGAAAGTCAAATCGCGGGTAGAAGAATTGTTGAATTTAGTGCAATTAGCAGGATTGGGCGATAGATACCCGTCGCAACTCTCAGGAGGTCAGCGGCAGCGCGTAGCCCTCGCCAGAGCCCTGGCTGTGGAACCAAAAGTATTGCTGTTAGACGAACCTTTTGGAGCCCTCGATGCTAAAGTCCGCAAAGATTTGCGCGTTTGGTTGCGACGATTGCACGACGAAGTGCACGTTACCACAGTCTTTGTGACGCACGACCAAGAAGAAGCGATGGAAGTTGCCGATCGAATTACAGTAATGAATAAAGGTAAAATCGAACAAATAGGCACACCCGCCGAAATTTACGACCATCCAGCCAGTGCCTTCGTCATGAGTTTTATCGGCCCAGTCAATGTCTTGCCCAGCAGTTCGAGAATGTTTCAAGACAACGGCTTTGACTCAGCCAACCCCGAAATTTTCTTGCGCCCTCACGACGTAGTAATTGAAACCACAGAAAATAGTGCCACAGTGCCTGCAAGAATCAGTCGCTTGATTCATTTAGGATGGGAAATTCAGGTAGAATTAACCTTAGATGACGGTCAAGTGCTCAATGCTAATTTGACCCGAGAAAAGTTTGACCAATTGATGTTACAGCCGCAACAAAGAGTGTTCGTCAAGCCGAAAGGTGCCAAATCTTTTCCACTGTTTTATTCTATCTGAATTCCACTCCGCTGGAACGATCGCCCGGTTCGCAGTGCGGACTTGCATACGCTCCAATTTGCGGACTCGCATTCGGCACTACTAACCTGCTGGCGCGCGTCCTTAATTTGCTCGTTACCAGGAAGAGCCTGGTAATGCTGATCCGGAGGTTCTGCCTCTCTTTACCCCTCAGCTTCTGGAGAGATAGGAGTGTGGCCTATGTTTAATTTATTAAATTTTCGTTGCTAAGAGCGGACTCGCATTCGGCACTACGAACCTGCTGGCCTGTGCCGTTAATCGAGCGGACACCATCTCTTAGAGAGCGAGCTAAATTTAAATAGCATATCAAAACTAGAAAGACACGGCGCTGCCATGTCCCTAGTTTTTTATGCCGGTAACTGCGCTATTAATCTTTAATGTTGGTGACAGCCTTTTTGACTTGTTGCTCAAATGATGTCGCCCTTGTATTAGAAGGATTTTTCATCTTCTCGCTGTCAGCATCTCCCTGAACTTCATTAATCCCTTCGTTAGCTTTTTTCTGAGTTTCTTTCAAAGACATCGGGTCTTTCAAAACTGCTTTTTGAGCTTCTTTCTCAATTCCCAAAAGTTGATCTTCACCTTGAGTGGGGCTGCTGGTAACGGCAAAAGCCGGGAAAGCATTAGAAACAAACATCAATGCACAAAAACAAACAGCTATCAAACTGCGAAATAAACGCTTGGCGGGGGTATTAAAGCTGATAAAAGACATACAAATTTTCTCCGTTTTTACAAATTTTCATCGCTGAGATTGTTAACAGGCTGAAGCTCGCTCAAATTCTGCACAATCTGTAGCTCAAGTTCGATAAAAGTATACCATTGAACAGTATAACTCTCTGAACTTGAGGTAATATATAATATTGTGCTAAAAATACTGGTATTTGAAATCCTTCTCAGGGAATATTTTTGCTTTGTGTCTTCCGATAGATGAGTCTGGTATCTCGGCTGCAGTCAAGACTAAACTACTGCTGCCGCACGGGAACTTGATGTTTTGCTAGATAAGTCTTAATTTCTCCGATGCCGAGTTGGCCGTAATGCAGCAGGGAAGCCAGGAGTGCGGCTTCTGCTTTGCCTTCGGTCACGGCTTCGTAGATGTGGTGACAGTTGCCTGCGCCACCGGAAGCAATCACGGGAATTTCTACTACTTCGGCGATGCTGCGGGTTAATGCTAAGTCGTAACCGGCTTGAGTGCCGTCAGAGTCCATGCTTGTCACCAGAATTTCGCCTGCGCCGCGCTTTTGGGCTTCTTGAGCCCAGACGATCGCATCTAAGCCTGTATTTTCTCGCCCTCCGCGCACGTACACGTCCCAACCGGGATGATCCGCATCTTGCCGTTTGCGGGCGTCGATCGCGACTACAATGCACTGATTGCCAAATCGATCGCTCGCTTTGTCAATCAAACTCGGATCGCGCACTGCCGCCGAATTAATGCTGATTTTATCAGCGCCTGCCCTCAACAAACTTTTAATCGTGTCCAAGGATTGGATGCCGCCGCCCACTGTCAAAGGGATAAATACTCGATCGGCAGTTTTGTAAACAACATCAATCATAATGTTGCGGTCTTCGTGAGTCGCGGTAATATCCAAAAACACCAACTCGTCAGCACCCGCATCGTTGTATACCTGAGCCATTTCCACCGGATCGCCAGCATCCTTGAGGTTGACAAAATTGACACCTTTGACCACGCGGCCGGCTTTCACATCCAAACAAGGCAAAATTCTTTTTGACAACATAAAATTTTCGTGTTACTAACTTATATCAGTTCCCAAAAAAGATGCAACTGACTGTATGCTGGCGATCCAAACCATTATGCAGTAAGTCAATCCCAATTCAATGAATCTCAAATCTAAAATGGTCAGGATTTACGCTCTTAAACCGGGTTTCTGTGAAAAACTAGGTCGAAAGTCGGTCTGTCCCCTGGCCGGAGGTAAGTCCTGATGGATAATTAACACGCCCCAAGGGGGTTCTGTTGATGTCGGAAGCATCTTTAGCTTTGTAGAAAGCATTTTTTGGCTTGAGTGCGAGTGCTTCAACAAGCAAAACACAGAGGCTCCCCTTGAGATATTCCAAACTTGAAGTAAAGTAACAAATCTTAAAGATACCTGATTTCTTAAGAATTCTAGGTTTGAGATACAGAGCCATTTGCCAGTTTTTTCTAGCAAAAAGCAGCAGGTGCAACTCGTTGGATACATCTGTAGGGTGAAAAAATATGACACTTTCGCTTAAGATCGAAGCATAACTACCTTCGCTGGCGAATTGTGGTTCGGCAATCCTGTATGGGTTAGGTGCATCGACGATCGACCGTGACAATTTTAGATTTGAAAACAGCCGATTTGAGGTTTTTTAGGAGCAATCTCAGTTATAAGCCGCGCGGTAAAGTTAAAATTTAAAGTTTAAAACCTCAAATCGGTTGAGTTGATGTTGTTTCTAGGGCTGTGGTGACTTTGCAAGCCAATCCACATTTGTTACTTCGTACAGAGACTGGCAATCGCTACTTGCCGCTATCCGGCAGCAATTGCTGGACAGTAGGGCGGAATGATGACAATAATTTTGTATTGACCGATCGCTGGATTTCTCGCAATCACGCGATGCTACAGCAAATGGAGACCGGAGAGTTCTACTTGATCGACTTGGGCAGCCGCAATGGTTCCTTTGTCAACGGGCGGCGGGTAAGTATTCCTGTGACGCTTAGAAATGGCGATCGGATTATTTTCGGTCAAACCGAATTGGATTTCTACAACCCATTGGCAGGTCGCCGGATCGATCGAATACACGACACAGACTCTGAAGATTTTACCGCGACTTTGACGGTACGTAGCCTGATTACCGTCATGGTAATGGACATCCGAGATTTTACAGTTTTGACTAGACAGCTAGACGAAACTCTACTATCGGAAGTCATCGGCAATTGGTTCCGCAAAGCAGGACACATCATTCGCGAACACGGCAGTTGGGTGGACAAATACATCGGCGATGCCATTATGGCCGTCTGGTTTCACAAACCCAGCGGTGTCACCACCGAGGAAATGATGCGGATTTGCCAAGCTTTGAGCGAACTGCACAAGGCAACGGACGAACTCAGCAGCCGTTACCCCCTACCTTTTCCTTTGCGAGTCGGGGCTGGAATCAATACCGGTTATGCAATGGTGGGAAATTCTGGCAGCAGCGACCGATCGGACTACACCGCCTTGGGTGATACTGTCAACGCAGCATTTCGTTTGGAGTCTTGCACCAAGCAACTCGGCAAAGATATCGCCGTGGGAGAAACCACCTACAAATACCTGACGGAACTCGGCGCCCAGGACGCTTTTGAGCAGCACACCGTGGCTTTGAAGGGTTACGACACTCCCAGCGTGACTTACGGAGGTACTTATCCTGACTTGAACGCTTTTCTCAAAATGAAAGGAAAGGGTTCTTGATAGGTAGAAAATTGGATGCCCAGCCAAAATTCACCTTTAAAAATCCCAGTCCCAGTTTTTAATTTGCAGCGCCTGCTATAAAATTTTTGGCAATCGCTCTGACTGAGTTGCGATCGGCTAAATTTCGCTTAAATTTCGCTCTTCTACCATATTTAGTCCCTCGTGTCAATATCTAAATCTAAAAGTTTTTAACTACTCTCTACCTGTTACGGATTTCTTTGAAAAACTGCATAAGCAAAATGGTAGTCTCTACATAAATGCTGTGTATGAAATTGGGAGACAAAACTTCATGAAACGATTGGGTCGTCTATTGGCAGTATTGGGCTTAGTGCTGGGCTGCTTTGCATGGGCTGGAGAGCAAAGCGCGAGCGCGGCCACATTCAGCCGTCTCGTCTTGCCACCATCCTCGCTCATAGCGGTTGAAGCTCCGGGTAGAACCAATCGCGCCGATGACAAACTTGCCACAGAATACGGCAAAAAACTTGACTTGAACAACAGTGGCGTCCGAGATTTTCGGGAATTTCGAGGGTTGTATCCTACTTTAGCTGGACTAATTATTAAGAATGCTCCTTACGAAAAAGTTGAGGACGTATTCAACATTTCAGGCTTGACGCAAGCTCAGAAAAAGGTGCTAGAAGCTAACGTGGACAAATTCACTGTAACTGATGTCGAATCAGTGTTTATTGAAGGAGACACCAGGTTGAATAACGGTTTCTACGATTAGATAGCAGCGCCTCTCCTGTGAAGGCAGAAGGCAGAAGGCAGAAGGCAGAAGGCAGAAAGAAAAGATTTTTTTTCTAGAGGCTGATGACTTCTGCCTTTAATTTCTCAATCATTCTGCAAAGCTAGCAGAAATTCCCGAAATTGAATGAAACAAGTGCGTTTTCGAGATTGATTTGTAGAGTAAATCTAATACAGACTTGAGTTGCATAAATCCTCGATTAATACATGAATCGCAGATAAAAGGCTGATCAACACAGATAGACGCAGATAATTTCAGATGATTTGTGAATGAGTGCAAGAAATATCAGATAAAATCGACCGACATTAATTCCAGCCCCAAAATTCATATTGAGAGTTAATTCTAAAATCTAATATCTAAAATCGGCAGACTTATGACTGAAAAATTTGACGTATTAGTGATAGGTGCTGGCGCAGCCGGTTTGTACACGGCACTTTGCCTCCCAGAGCATTTGCACGTGGGATCGATCAATAAAAATACCCTGCCAGTTTCTGCCAGCGATTGGGCTCAAGGAGGGATTGCTGCGGCGATCGCCCCTGAAGATTCTGCAGCGCTGCACGTTCAGGATACACTGGCAGCAGGAGCCGGTCTTTGCGATTTGGCAGCGGTGAAATTTTTGGTCGAGGAAGCTCCTGATTGCATTGATTCCCTGGTGAAAATGGGCGTTGCATTCGATCGCGCCGGCCCAGATTTAGCCCTCACCTTAGAAGCCGCCCACTCCCGCCGCCGAGTGCTCCATTCCGCCGACACCACAGGCAAAGCAGTGATAGGTACGCTGACAGCAAAAGTATTGAGCCGCCAAAACATTCAAGTCGTATCCCCTGCCTTTGCATTGAGTCTGTGGCTGGACAAAACCGGGCGCTGCGCGGGCATTAGCACGATTTGTGGCACGAGAGTCAAATGGCTGCAGGCAAAAGCCGTGGTGCTGGCAACAGGCGGGGGTGGACAGGTTTTTGCTCAAACCACCAATCCGTCGGTGAGTACCGGGGACGGGGTGGCAATTGGTTGGCGTGCCGGGGCGCTGTTGCGAGATTTAGAATTTGTGCAGTTTCACCCTACAGCCCTGAGTAAAGTGGGCGCGCCTCGATTTTTGATTAGCGAAGCGGTACGGGGAGAAGGAGCTCACTTGGTTGATAGCAAAGGATATCGGTTTGCTTTTGACTATCACCCTAACGGCGAACTTGCCCCTAGAGATGTTGTCAGCCGCGCGATTTTCCGCCACTTGCAGAAGACGGGGGAACCTCATGTTTGGCTGGATTTGCGCCCGATTGCGGTCGATCGACTTCGCTACAGGTTTCCGAATATTATTCAAGTGTGCGCTGATTGGGGAATTGATATTTTTTCCGAACCGATACCGGTGACGCCCGCCGCCCATTACTGGATGGGAGGAATTGTGGCTGACAAGTTTAACCAAACTTCGATTCCGGGTTTGTACGCGGTGGGAGAAACTGCCAGCACGGGGGTACACGGCGCTAATCGGTTGGCCAGCAATTCGCTGCTGGAATGTCTGGTTTTTGGCGCGCAAATGGCACATTTGGAGGTGGAATCTGAAAATTCCCAGGCATTCACAGATGATGAAGATGTAGGGGAAATTTGGGAAAGATCGATTTCTCAACAGGATATTGACACGATCGAAAAATTGCGGGTGGAATTACCGAGTTTGGTGTGGCAGAGTGCGGGAATTTGCAGGGGAATGCGGGACTTGGAAAGTGCGATCGTCCAAGTTGACCTTTGGCGGCAAGAATTTGCCTCTTTGCCTTTGAGTCAAACGCTTAATTTTTTGCGACCCGGACAAATTATTGATTTTTCACCGGCTGATGCGGAAAATAGCTCAGTTTTGCGGAATTGGGGGGAAGTTGGCAATTTATTGGATATTAGCTACTTAATTCTCAAAAGTGCTGCGTTTCGCACCGAAAGTCGCGGTGGCCACTATCGGGTGGACTATCCCCTCACCGATCGGGATTGGTGCAGGCACACTTTAATTCACCAATCGAATTGGTACAAATCTGGACTCATAGAAGATTGAAAAATTGGGTTCAGCGCGTCCCCGTACCGTCACTTTTGGGGTTCCCGTTGGGGTCAGGTTCGTATTTTTCGTAATTTCCAGAGATAGAGATTTCGGCGACTCTCAACAATGTGGAGGTCGATCGGGCTTTAGTTAAGTAGCTGGTGGAGTTGCTGGTAAGTAAGGCGGCATTTGCGATGCCGATCATATTCACTTGCAAACAGGCAGCCAAGCCTGCCGTTGTTGTGAGCTGAATTAAAGTAAGCATTGTATTTATAGCCTTATTCAAATCACCGCAATAGATGCAGGTTTGTACAACCTATTATACATATCAATTTCCGTAGTTCCACTGATATATTTACATTTGCTTTAATTAATTTTCGTAAATTTACGTAAAGTTTTATAAATAAATGCTTTTTGGCGATTTAAATCTTGTCTCCCGTCTCGGTTTTTGAATTTTTATAATTAGGACTTACGCATGGGGGACTAGAAACCGAAGTTTTTTACAAAAAGCACGTTGCAGTCACCAAATTCGGCAAACAACCCCGTTTCGAGTTGTAGGGTGCCGCTCAAATACGAAGCAAGAGGAGAGAATTGTTCGTAGCTGCAACCTGCTTTTACGAAATAAGCAGGGAAGTAACCCGGATTTGCTATGAGATTCTCCTGTAGAACCTCTATCTGTAGGGTCTGACACCTACGGAGCCTTACCCCTGCAAGCAGTAAATAAAACTCTTTTTTGCCTCAGTCTCGATTTACCTGAGACGACTATCTGCTGTAATAAGTTTCGTACTTTTTTAAGTCTATCTAATGATAGATAACTGATGATAGATGACAAATTATAGCCTTTATGAGTTAAGTGAGGTACACTTTGTAATGGGTAAGCTGTTATACAGTTTAAATGCCGCAACAGCTTAGGAATGAGAATTAAATAACTTACCATTTGATGGTTATTGTGGGATGGGTGGGACGCCCATCCCACAAACTTGTCTAAGTTATTTAATTCGCGCTCCTTAGTGTATTGTCTGCTGCTGTGCGGTTAGGGAAACATCGTACCACGGTACAAAGATGGTTAAGCTGTGGCACATTTAAATTACATATTCAGGGTGATGCTCAGAGCAACGGCTTACTCATTTTTTGATTGTTTTTCAGATAAAATGTAAATGCCGCAACAGCTTATCCAGTTGGTCTTAAAGGGAGAAATAGAAGAATTATTTGTGCAGAAACCCCGTTCGCGAAGACCAAGAATAGTGAATCCAAAAACCGTCGAGAAATTATCAAAGGAATTGAGCCAACCCGAAGGATTGAGTAGCTACAAGCAACATATATTTTTGGGTACATATAGCGGTTATCAAGCTTTGTGAGGTATGCCCAGTTTTGCCTATGCCCACGGAGCCCGGTTTGGCCAGTTTGGCCGCGCCTGCCTGCTTGGCACCTCATGTTAGTGAGTAAGGCTATATAAGTTTTTTGCCTGACATCTAGCGAGCCGAATAAGCCTTGAATAAATACAAACCAACCGTCGCAAATATGAAAATAATTATCCCTAAAAGCAATTCCATACTAAACCTTTGAGCATTGCCCAAAGCCACAAGAATTTGTTGGCGCACCACAAAGGCAAACAGCCAGCAAATCTCTGCTTTCAGCCAAGCTAAAAGGCTTCGGGCAAACAAATATTGCCGACGCGCATTTTGTTCGGTAATCGGTACCGGGTAGTTCAAAGTATGCGGATAGCGGGATGCGGCTGTGGAAACCGCAAAAATAATCGCAGCAACTCCCGGTAGTATCCAGATTGTCACTCTGTCGCCCCAAGCATCAGGCTGCCCGGAAAATCCGAAATGAATGGGAATTCGATCGGGCAAAACCGCCCAAAATTGTACAATCAGCAAAACAGCCAGCAAAATCGCGATTGCCCCGGCGAACTCTACCGCCAAATCAGCAAAAGACATCTCCAGAGAAATAATCGGGCGTTGGTTTGGTGCATTTCCAGTCATGGCTACTTAAAATTAGATTAATATTGAAAATAATAGTATTGGTTTCAATTTCATCCCCCAACAGGTTGCGTTGGGGATTTCCCAACATTTCGCGAGGTTTTATGACGGCTCAGATTTTGGTGGAAAAGAAAAAGTTAGAAAAACCGCCCCTAACAATACACACTTTAGGCGATCGTGTCCTGCGGCAGTCGGCCAAGCGCGTCAGCAGCGTCGATACAGAAATTCGGCAGCTTGTCAGAGAAATGCTGCAAACGATGTACAGTGCCGACGGCATCGGCTTGGCAGCCCCCCAAGTTGGAGTACACAAACAAGTAATTGTCATCGACTGCGAACCCGACAATCCCGCTGCACCCCCATTGGTTATGATCAACCCCACCATCAAAAGTAGCAGCAGCCAACTCTGCATCTTGCAAGAAGGGTGTTTGAGCATTCCGGGAGTCTATTTAGAAGTAAAACGCCCAGAAGTCATTGAAGTGTCCTACCGCGACGAATTCGGCCGCCCCCAAACACTCAAAGCTCAAGACTTGCTGTCTAAGGTGATCCAGCACGAAATCGATCATCTTAAGGGAGTGCTGTTTGTAGACAGAGTAGAAAACAAGCTGGCATTGAATGAAGAATTAGTCAAGCAAAAATTTTCGCCTAAGGCAGTAAAATCAATATGATGGCAGGAACTCCAAAAAGTGGTTTATTGTTAGCTCTTTCGTGCATCACTGCGATCGCGGCTGTCGGCTCGATCTTTGAGCTGTCTTCGGGACAAGCTCAACTCGGCAATTTAGTTACCGGCATCATCCTCGCCCTCAGCATACCGCTAACAGGGATATTTTTCTATGCCGCCGTTCAGGATGCTAGAGCAAATTTATGATTAGTTAGCAGTTATTTGTTATTTGTTATTTGTTGTTGGTTAGGAGTTATTTGTTGTTGGTTGTTGATGAAGATAATTAATAATCAATAACCAAGCGCACAAAACGGAAGTCACTGATACACGGAGAGCTATTTTTTTGCTTTTGACTTGTTTCTTCTGACTTCTGAATTGTCAATAACTAATAACAAATAACCAATAACTAATAACTAATAGATAATGACTGATGACTGATGACTAATAACTCATAACTAATTAAGATGGGATTTCTGCGACAAGTGTCAGCCAAAGGCGCTGCGACAGCGCCAGCGTCCAAGTACCAACTTGATGAATATGGGGAAGTGGCGATCGGGCGCGATCGCAATTGTCAAATAGCTTTAGAGTCGATCGCCCACGGTATGGTTTCCCGCCGCCACGCCGCAGTCCGTCCCCTGACTCAGGGTAATTGGACGAGATGGCAAATTTGCGACCTCAACAGCGCTAACGGAACTTATATCAACGGCCAAAAGCTGCAAGGCTGCCAAATACTAGAAACGGGCGATCGCATCAGTCTCGGCGCAGACGGCCCTGAATTCATATTTGAATCTTGCGTCGCCTCTCACCCGACTCAAATCGGATTGTCCGGGGCCGGAACCGACAATTTTGAGCCGCGCGAAAAAGACGCTTTGACCTTAACTCAATTATTCCCGATCGCCTCCACGGGAAAACAATTAGGCCAAAAAGCATACTTATATCCAGGTATTGCCACAGTTATCTTTGTCGTGTCGATGTTTGTCGCCGTCGGAAATTCCGCAGCATTCAACTTCCTCTTGTCAGCCTACCTCGCCGGTGCAGCTTACTACTTCATCTATCAACTGTGCGGCAAACACAAACCTTGGTGGGTATTGGTGGGTACAGCTTTAGCTACCGTCCTGATATTGCTCAGCCCCTTATTGATGGGATTTATATTAGTATTTAGAGAAATTTTGCCCGGTCTTTTGCCCGCAGAAGGCGAACAAATCAGCTTTTTGCCTTTTTTAATCAGAATGTTCTTCGGAGCTGGTCTAATGGAAGAATTACTCAAAGCATTGCCCGTTTTAGGAGCGATGCTGCTGGGAAATTTACTAAAAAATCCCTGGCGCGATCGCATCGGCGTTTGGGAACCTTTAGACGGAATTCTGTTAGGAAGTGCCTCGGCAGTCGGCTTTACACTATTAGAAACTCTCGGCCAGTACGTCCCCAATATCATCCAAAATATCACCCTGCAAGCAGGGCCAGAAGCCGGACAATTAGTAGGATTGCAGTTGCTAATTCCCCGAATTTTGGGTTCCGCCGCCGGACACATGGCTTACAGCGGCTATTTGGGATATTTTATCGGTTTGAGCGCCCTCAAACCCAGAAAGCGCTGGCAAATTTTGGGCGTCGGTTATTTCAGCGCCTCCGCACTTCACGCTTTGTGGAATGCTTCAGGTGCCGTCAGCGTAATGTTGCTGGCTTTGGTGGGAGTTTTGTCCTATGCGTTTTTGGTGGCCGCGATTTTGAAAGCCCGGGCGCTATCTCCCAATCGGGGACAAAATTTTGCCACTCGCATATTTTATGAAAAATGACGGCTGACTGCTTAATTCTTGACAGCAATCGCGCCTCAAACTGCCATTTTTTTGTTTTGTTTTAACCAGCTTAAACCGACCAGTGCTAAAGCTGTCCCTGCAACTGTTATGGGTTCGGGAACTGGTTCGGCAGCGGTATCTACTAGAGTGTAAGAAACAGGGCGATCGCACTTCCGAATCTCTGTCTTTGTTTCTGATTCATAGTCTGGCCCATCAGATTTTATTTAAGTTTATTCGATCGAACACGCGCGATCGCGCCTCAGTATCCGAATTCTTAACACAGGTGTTTGAGGTATGGGGCATGACCCATGCTGAGAACAAAGGCTCAGTGGCAGCCTAGCCAATGTATTCAGCATTCTCACTGCTTTCGGGCCAACAGCCAACAGCCAACAGCCAAACTCAACTTAGAAATTCTTCACAAATAGTTTCACTGTGGTACTATCTGGATGGCTGTGAGTAGCTTAAGGAAGCCAACGGGCTTGATTCCTGTGGTGGAGGAGAATCCAGGAGTGCTAGATAGGATGTCATTGGGATACGCAAACGTTTTCGCCCACCGAGGTCAACCCGAGCCCCTTCGCATAGGGGTAATTGGGGTTGGCAATATGGGGCAGCACCACGCACGAATTTTGAGCTTGCTCAAAGATGTCGAACTCGTGGGCGTTGCAGATATAAATGTAGAGCGAGGAATTGATGTAGCCAGCAAATACCGGGTTCGCTTCTTTGAAGACTACCGAGATTTGCTCGCCCACGTAGATGCAGTTTGCGTCGCCGTTCCAACTCGCCTGCACCACCCTGTGGGGATGACTTGTCTCCAAGCGGGTGTTCACGTTTTAATTGAAAAGCCGATCGCGGCTAGTATTGCTGAAGCCGAATCTTTGGTCAATGCGGCGGCAGAATCCCACCGGATTTTGCAAGTGGGTCACATCGAGCGCTTCAATCCAGCTTTTCAGGAGCTCGGCAAAGTGCTGAAGACTGAAGAATTGCTGGCATTAGAAGCTCACCGGATGAGTCCTTATTCGCATCGAGCAAACGATGTATCGGTAGTTTTGGATCTGATGATCCACGACATCGATTTGCTGCTGGAATTAGCAAATTCCCAAGTGGTGAAACTGACGGCCACGGGCAGCAGGGCATCGGATTCGGGTTATTTGGACTACGTGACAGCGACGCTGAACTTTGCTAACGGCATTGTTGCCACTCTGACTGCGAGCAAGGTAACGCACCGCAAACTCCGTTCAATCGCGGCTCACTGCAAAAATTCTCTGACAGAAGCAGATTTTCTCAACAACGAAATCTTGATTCACCGACAAACAACCGCCAATTACGTGACAGATTACGGTCAGGTGCTTTACCGTCAAGATGGGTTGATCGAGAAAGTTTACACCAGCAATATTGAACCTCTCCATGCAGAATTGGAGCATTTTATTAATTGCGTGCGGGGTGGAAATCAGCCTTCTGTGGGGGGAGAACAAGCTCTGAAAGCTCTGCGGCTTGCAAGTTCGATCGAGCAAATGGCTCTCGACGGTCAAGCCTGGTATCCGAATCCGAAAGAGTTGGAGCCTACTTTGCCGATCTAATTAGTATTCGATGTCACAATTTATGCCAACAGGGCTGCTGCCTTACAGTGACTGATGAAAACCCCCTACTTTCAAATTGGGGAGCAGGTCAATTGATGACTGATAGTTTTGCTAACTAACTGATTTCCTTGAGGACTCAGGTGAATGCTATCTCGATACAAAGTTGCAAGTTCCGCTGCTGAATTGAAAATCGGGAGAAAATTTATGTAAGTAATTTTCTCGCGTTCGACGAGTTCGGCGAGACGGTCTCTGGCCTTGACTTCCCAGTCGCGGGGGCCCGGCTCGCCGAATTCATGCTGTTTGGGCGTTAGAGCCAGGACAAACTGGCATCTGGCAGCATCCGCTATGCTTTTGATTTGGCGGATTGCTTCTAGGTTGGAGCCGACTCGATCGCGATTTTCGGCGGCGGGGGCTGTTGGGGTATTGGCGGGTAATGCTGGCAGGAAGCGCCTCAGCAGTTCTAGTGTTGCCAGGGGGGGTTGGCGGTCGGGATAAGATCGATCGCGCCCCACTACCGCAGCGTTGGGGGCCGAGGCAAACAAGTCGTCTGTATTCAGCAGCAGCACCACAATTTGAGATCCAAACAAACCGAAGCGCTGGGCGTAGGCCAGTTGATTTCTCGGCCCCCAGGAGTTGGCTGAGGCATTGAGAACTTCAAAGTCAAAATACTTGACTTTTGCCTGCGGTTGTGCTATAGGTAAATTTTCAAATTCTTGTTTCAACTGTCGGGCCATCAGTTCCGAGATGGTGTTTGTCTGATGCGTCCACCAACCGCCGTTAGCAACGGAATCTCCCAGCAGCAAGACGCGCAGGGTTTCGGGTTCTGGAAGGGGGGCGATCGAGGGCGATCGCATGGAATACTGGTTAATCTGAATTAGGTTGCCCAAACGGCGCACTGTTCGATCGGGTGCCAACAAGTAACCGCACTCGGCATCAGCCACGTAAATCAAGGGATTGCCAACACCCAGCAGTCGCAGCAGCAGTTCCAGCAGCACGAACAATCCTGCGGTAACAGCGAAAATTTTTAACAGGAAGAAGGAAGAAGAAGGAAGAAGCAATAAAAACATCAGAAGTTATCAAAAAATTGGGTTAAAAACCCCGTGCTTTGAGGACGGCTTTTTTCCATTGTTAAGTAAAATAACAAATCCATCTTCACAAATGAATATGGTAGAGTTGATAAATCGGACAAGATGTAAAAACCTACCTGCGGACTAAGACCCAAATGTCTTAATCATCCTCGTGCCCGATCGGCTCTGAAGTGTCAAATATTTTTACCAGCTATTAGCAAGCAAAAGTTTTTACTCCGAATCTTGAAAACAAAATAATTTTTTGGTTGAAGCGCGGTTTGTTTGTCGCTGGGGCGGCACTACTAATCGATGCACTTCGGGCGATCGGTCAAACCCTGATTTTTTGGTTGAGGTGCGTCGATGGAAGTTTCTACAGTTTTGGCGCAGCAGCAAGCGAATGCTTCTACGCAAAGCCTTGAAGAAAGGGTTGATTTGTGCTGAGAGTGCGGTTTTTTGGTTTGTCTCAAATGCAATCGACGCACCTCGGGCGATCGGTCAAACCCCGATTTTTTGGTTGAGGTGCGTCGATGCCTCTCGGTGTCAGGATTTCAGCAGTTTGGGGACGGTGCTTGTTGCAAGTTACCCCCCATTTATTGCAAGTAAAAAAAGGTGCGTCGATTTGACGGCTGAAACGCTTGCTGGGCAAGGGGTTGTAGCAGAACTCTTTCCGAAACCACTTCCCCGCAAGGGGACGGAAACCTCATTGGAAGCACTAACTAACTTCTCGTCTTTTTTCTTTCCGAAACCACTTCCCCGCAAGGGGACGGAAACGTGTAGTTCACCTTTTTTGTTGAAACTGTCTACTTTCCGAAACCACTTCCCCGCAAGGGGACGGAAACTAAAATTACCCAAGCATTCACCCAAGCCATTTGTTTTCTTTCCGAAACCACTTCCCCGCAAGGGGACGGAAACCTCCTCCTTCATTTTCTGGAGTTGGCGTTGGTGTGGGAGTCTTTCCGAAACCACTTCCCCGCAAGGGGACGGAAACCCAGGGGCGTCGCGCCCAGGCACGCTATCCTCTTCTTCTTTCCGAAACCACTTCCCCGCAAGGGGACGGAAACATTTTGGGGTGGAGTGTATCCATCGTCCCTTTGTTGTCTTTCCGAAACCACTTCCCCGCAAGGGGACGGAAACATTGTCAGCTCACCTGTTTGCCAATTGACCTTTCCTTTCCGAAACCACTTCCCCGCAAGGGGACGGAAACCTTTCCCCACTGTACCTTGTCGCGACCGCTGTCTCGTGGTACTTTCCGAAACCACTTCCCCGCAAGGGGACGGAAACATCTAACCGGCATTTTCCTTCTTCATCAACTCGCCCACCCCTTTCCGAAACCACTTCCCCGCAAGAGGACGGAAACAGGAGAAGTAGGGGGCGAGAAGCCGTGTCAGGTGCGGATACACCCGTGAAGGAGCAAGTTTTATCCGAGATATGGCAGATCCGCACCCGGAGGATTAACATCACACAATTCCCGCTGCTACTGCACTTCATCAACCTGGAACCTGCTCTATTTTCCTCAAAAAATCCCGGTTTCTGAGCAAGTGCCGCTAACTCCAAATCTAAAATCTCAAATGGATTCGCCTCTGTGGATATAGAATTCTAGAATATACCGTCAAAATCCGCCGGCAGCCGTAGCGTCAACTTGGTGGTTTCAGGAAACCGTGGACTTAAAACAAATATTCAAAACGCCGAATCCCATAATCGGTGTCGTACATTTACAGCCTTTGCCAACTTCCCCCCGCTGGGGGGGGAACCTCAAAGCTATTATCGGAAGAGCCGAACAAGAGGCTACAGCGCTTGCTTCGGGCGGCGCACACGGTATCATTGTCGAGAACTTTTTCGACGCTCCTTTTGCTAAAGACAGCGTAGATCCGGCTGTTGTCAGCGCCATGACTCTGGTAGTCGAGAGGCTGACAAATCTAGTCACGCTACCGATCGGCGTTAACGTACTGCGAAACGACGCCCACAGCGCGATCGCCATCGCCTCCTGTACGGGAGCTCAATTCATCCGCGTCAACGTCCTCAACGGCATCATGGCTACAGACCAAGGCTTAATCGAAGGCCAAGCTCACCAGCTAATGCGCTACAGGCGAGAATTGGGCAGCGATGTCAAAATATTAGCAGACGTGTTAGTCAAGCACGGGCGACCCCTGGGCAGCCCCAATTTGACCACAGCAGTTCAAGAGACGATCGGGCGCGCTTTAGCCGACGCCGTAATCCTTTCCGGCTGGACAACTGGCAGCCCTCCCAATCTCGAAGACTTAGAACTCGCCAGCGCGGCGGCGGCTGGAATTCCAGTTTTTATCGGCAGCGGCGCCTCGTGGGAAAACATTTCCACCTTGATGCAGGCGGCCGACGGCGTAATTGTGTCGAGCTCCCTGAAGCGAAACGGGCGCATCGAACAGCCGATCGATCCGATCCGCGTCAGTCAATTTGTAGAAGCCGCCCGCCGCAGCTTGTCCCAGAAAGAGCTCGAACAAAAAAACAAAGACGCTAACGGATCGAGAGGGCCCACGCCGGAACCGGGCAAAGTCAGGAGTAAAACGTAAAATAGGAATTGTTGTTAGTTGTTAGTTGTTAGTTGTTAGTTGTTAGTTGTTAGTTGTTAGTTGTTAGTTGTTAGTTGTTAGTTGTTAGTTGTTAGTTGTTAGTTGTTAGTTGTTAGTTGTTAGTTGTTAGTTGTTAGTTGTTAGTTGTTAGTTGTTAGTTGTTAGTTGTTAG
>NZ_JADEWV010000075.1 GCF_015207455.1 Microcoleus sp. LEGE 07076 | reverse complement strand
GAATTCAGAGGACTCAATCAAGGAAGATTTTCCCAATTCTTTCAATTCTCCCCACTCTCCATTCTCCCTTTCTCCCCCTCTCCCCCTCTCCCATCTCCTATGTTTCAACTAGACAGCAGGAGTCCCGCACTCTAACTGTACGACCTTGAGTGCCCGGAGGAATGCGCGCCAGGCCTGACTGCCGAACAAATCTTTGATTTCCCGGCATTGCAGTATTAGTTTTCACGAGATACGATAACACCAGAGTTTGTGAATACAATGTCCCAAGTCATCACCGCCAAGCTAAAACTAAACCTGACTGCCGAGCAAAAAGCTTTGGTATCTCAGACTACTTTAGCCTACCGAGATGCCTTGAATTACACTTCACAAGTCGCTTTTGACGCAGGTAAAACCAGCAATGGCGCTAAGCTACAAAAAGCGGTCTACAACGAATTGCGCGTTCGATTTGGACTTGGCTCCCAAATGGCTTGTAATGTACCCAGACAAGTGTCTGGGACTTACAAAACTCTGTGGACTAAGGTAAAACAATCTAACGATGCTATCGCCAAAGGCTACAGCAAGAGAAGGTATAAAGGGTTAGACAAAGCCCCCAAATATATATCTCGAACTTGTACCCTAAATTATCAGCGCGACTACTCTTTTAAAACCGAAAGGCAAGTGAGCATTATCACTCTCCAAGGTCGAATAGTGGTCTCCTATGATGGCTACAACAAGCATTTAGACTTAATTGCCAATGGCGCTCATATTGGAGCAGCTAAAATTGTCTACCAGCGTTCATCCAAAATATATTACCTTATGGTAAGTATTGAAGCAGAAACACCTGAAATTAACCCGCTAAAAATAACGACAATTTCTGGTGTTGACGTGGGTATGCGCTACTTAGCGGTAGAAACAGACTTACAAAATAAGTCTAAATTCTACTCAGGGAAGAATGCTAGACACAAAGCTAACCGCTACCATAAAGCACGGATGACTCTTCAGCGTAAAGACACTCGTTCAGCGAAGCGAAGATTAATCGCTCTGTCTGGGAGAGAGAGACGGTTTATCGCTGATGTCAACCACCAAATCAGCAAGGATATTGCCAAACCTAACACCCTGATTGGACTAGAAAACCTCACCGGAATCCGGGAAAGGACTAGAACTAAATCGGGCAACAAGGCAAGCAAGAAGAGGCGTAGAGCCAATCGAAACAAAGCTAAGTGGTCTTATGCCGAATTGCACGGGTATATTGACTACAAAGCCCATCGAAATGGTTCGTTAGCAACTAAAGTTCCGGCTCATTACACATCGAAAAGTTGTCCTAAATGCGGGCATACTTCGGATGCTAATAGGCCAAAAAAAGGGCTATTATTCCGTTGCGAATGTTGCGGACATGAGTTACACGCTGATTTGATTGGTGCGCGAAATATTGCAATGAGAGCGTTGCTTGTTCGGCAAGACTGGATGAGTACGGGGAGTTTGTCAGCATCCCCTGATGTATCGAGCGGTGAAACTAAAGCTGAGATTCTTTCTAGATTCTCAGAATTGCGGTGGAGTTCAGATACAAGCCCAGATCATAGAGGTACTCCGCTTGGTGATGGGTAGTTGACGAGTCAGGACACTGTCTATTAAATGCTTTAATTATTCTGGCTTGCTAACAAAATCAAGCAACAAATTTGTGAGAAACCAGGAAAAATAATTAATTATGGTTTTTGAATTTTTGCTGAAAAAGTGACAGTACACGTGGTTGGTATTGGTTTAGATGGAGCGGCTGGGCTGAGTTCGTCAGCGCTTCAGGTTGTAGAAACGGCCGCTCTGCTGGTAGGGAGCGATCGGCATTTGAGCTATTTTCCCGATCGTGGGCGAGAGCGTTGGGCGTTGGAAGATTTAACCGAAGCAATTCTCGAAATTCGGCGCTGGTTGGGTGAACAACCGCAGTTAGAGCCGGATGCGGAGACGGTGGAAACAGACCGAGGGTCGATCGTAATTTTAGTGGCCGGCGACCCGCTGTTCCACGGTTGGGGAAAGTTGTTAATTGCCCAAATCCCCCCAGATCAATTGACATTTCACCCCCACCTCAGTTCTGTGCAATTGGCATTTAATCGCTTGCAAATCCCTTGGCAAGATGCTCATTTTGTTGGCTCTCAAGCACGTTATTTTGAGGAACTGACGGCAAAACTCAAGCTGGGTGTCGAGAAAATTGCCGTGCTCGCGGACGAAACTCGCACTCCGGCGACGCTGGCAAATTTGGTAAAAGCTCTAGATTTGCCTACACGCTACGAGTTTTGGGTTTGCGAAAATTTGGGGTCTGCTGAGGAGCGGGTGGGTCTCCGTTCTCTGTCAGCTCTGCTGGGAGAGTCTTTTGCACCGCTGAGTGTGGTTGTGATGCTGCGGGAACCTCCGCCGAGGGCAGAATCTTTAGATGTGGAAAAGTTGCCTTTGTTGGGAATACCGGATGCAGCTTTTATCGGTTGTGGGGACAGGCCTGGTTTGACGGTGGAACGGGAAGTGCGGGTGTTGGTGCTGGCACAATTGGGTTTGCAACGGGGACAAGTTGTCTGGGATGTGGGCGCTGGTAACGGTTCTGTGTCGATCGAGATTGCTCGTTTGTTCCCGCAGTCTGATGTATACGCGATCGAACAAACGGTTTCTGGTACTTTGGCCATCGAGTTTAACTACGGCCGTTTTGGGCTGCAAAATGTGTTCTCGATTCACGGAACCGCCCCGGAAATCTTGCACCGCTTGCGTCCGCCGCACCGGATTTTTATTGGCGGTAGTGGCGGAGGGTTGACTAAAATTTTGGGTGTTTGCGCGCTGCGGCTGCTTCCTGGAGGCTCGATCGTGCTGGCTTTGGAAGTTTTTGAGGATATTGCTACTGTTTTGAGCTGGATTGGCGATCGGGTGCGCCGGGAACCGCACTGGAGTTACCGCATCATGCAGGTGCAGTTGTCGCGTTCTTTGTCTGCTGGGAGTTTGACTCGTTTTGACGCGCTGAATCCGGTTTCGATTGTGACGATCGATCGACACTTGAATTAATCTGAAATCTGTCACCCCTAACTTTAATTTTCCGGTGCGATCGCAGTTGTAATATCATTTCCGGTTACACCGTCAGGTGATGTTGACTGTTGACTGTTGACTGTTGACTCGAATTTATTATTCCGATCAAGACAGGATTTGATTTAACGATATCCATGAACCAGAATTACGGAGTTTAATTCAACATCGCTGAGGTTGAGTTTATCTTCACAGAGTTGAAGGTGATTTAAAAGAAAATCTGGATTTAGCACTTAGATTGTGGAATTGTCAAGATTATCCCTGAAAAAGGACGCAAATTTAGCATGATTTAGGTTGCTTTTATATTTTTCAACAATCATGCAGCAGTAGCTGTGGGTGCGGATATATCAAAAATTATCAAAAGCACCGACTACATAGGGCTTGCTGAAGCAGTGGTTCAAGTATACACTGTATGGAATTTCCGACCAAAAAAGGTAGTAAGAGTGCAATAAAAACAGGTAAAATAGCTTAAAACCTGTGCATCACCATTTGCGCTCCTGTACCGAAAAGCTGAGTCTGTTCCTACCGAACCCTTCGACTTTGAACTCCCCAACGGATGCAAGTTGGCAGAAGATAACCGTAGGGTCAAAATAGCCCAACTAATTCCTTGGTTGGAATTTGAAGAAGATTATCCTGAAAACTTCCCGACCGAAATGGGCGCACCCGCCAAATCATTTAGGATGGCATTGAGAGCATTAATCATCAAAGAAAAACTGGGAATCAGCGATAGAAAAACAGTAGAGCAACTCCGGGAAAATCCCGCTCTGCAATACTTTATTGGTCAATCAACAACATACAGTAATGAACTCCCCTTTGACCGAGGACTATTAGTTCACTTTCGACGGACGTATTAGTGTGAATCTAATCAATAAGGTGAAGGAACGAATGGTCAAGAAAATACGGGAACCCCCCCAAACCCGCCAGAAAAAAAAGGATTCGGACGCAAAAAATGAGTCACCCAATCAAGAAAAATTAATCATAGATGCGACCTCGGCTCAGCAGATATTAGCTATCCAACCGACTTAGGACTATTAAACCGAGTCCGAGCTCCTACCGAAAAAATCATCGACATTCTCTATCAGTCGGTCAAAGCAAAAATCAAGAAAAAACCCAGAACCTACCGAAAAATAGCCAGAAAAGACTACTTAGCAGTAGCAAAACAAAAACGACCGTCCCGCCATAAAAAGAAACAAGCTATTAAAAAACAACTGCAATATATCAAAAAAGAAATTCTCATATTGAACAACTAATCGAATCAGGTGCTACCCGACAAAGTCGGAGCAGAAAGCAATATAAAACCTTGCTACTCCTCACCGAAGTCTATCGGCAACAACTCTGATCATGGGAAAATAACAAACAGAGCATAGAGGACAGAATAGTAAGTTTAAGTCAAACCCAAATCCATCCGATTGTCATAACAAAAGCATGAAAACGAGTATAGTTTAGAGGCAAAATCTCAGCGAGTTGATTTGAAGAATATGTATTTTTACACCGAATGAGTTGGGAGAAATTTAAGGAATCGGGAGACTTAAAAGCCCAAATAGAAGGTTTTAAAAGTTACAGAGGATGCTATCCAGAATCAGTCCATGCCGCTCGGATTTATCCAAGCCGAGAAAATCGAGCCTGGTGTCAAGAAAGAGGTCACCCGCCAATGTGAGCAAAGAAACAAAGAAACAAGCCAGGGAAGATGAGAGAATTAGAAATGCAATTGAGGGCAAATTTTGGACTTGCGAAAACGAAGATTCAGCTTGAATCGAGTGATTGCAAAACTTGATAAGACTTCTCAAACAGCCATTGCTATTACTTTTTTAGTGATCAACCTTTTTACCTGGTTAAGACGGGTTTTTTGTGTGTTTTTGTATTGTGACCATAAAGACGGCTGTTTGAGCAACTTTGGGAATAAATCCAGCTTGCGAACATACATGGTAAATTTCCTCAGATAAGCCAGCCACAATCTGATGAAGGGGCATTACAAATTCTTGCTCTTTTAGATCGAAAAGCGAAATTTTGGATTTGGCTGCAAGTGGATGGTTTTTGGGTAAAACGGCGACAAGTGGTTCTTGCGTGAGAGACATCGTTTCTAAATCATTGGCTTCAGAAATATCGTGGTAGAGATAGAGAAAAATGATATCAGTCTGGCGATCGCGCAACCTCTGAATTAGGGAAGCACTATGTTCTTCCTGCAAAATCAGTTGTACCTCTGGATATCGCTGTCGAAAAGTTCGCAGCATCTCTGGAAAGATACCATTGGCGATCGAACTGGGAAAACCCACGGTCAAACAGCCCAATTCACCCTGATGAATTCGCTGTGTTTTATGTACCGCTTGTTCTAACTGTACCAAAGTTGCGCGAGCTTCTTCTAAAAACGCCTGTCCTGCTGGGGTTAGCTGAATCGGGTGACTTTTGCGATCGAATAGCTTCACACCCAGTTCAGCCTCTAAATCTTTAATTTGTTCACTTAGGGGCGGTTGGGTAATGTGCAATCGCTTTGCCGCGCGACTAAAGCTCAGTTCGTCTGCCACTGCAATGAAGTAACGGAGATGGCGAAGTTCCATAGGTTATACGAGTTGAGATTTGAGATTTGAGATTTGAGATTTGAACGATTGGGAATGAATGATTACTATCATGGTTGGGAGCGCTGGCCTACAGTTACATTGTCTTTTTTAACGGGGATTAAATACTATATTTTTTAAGTATATTGTTATCCAAAAAAACTATTTGACAGATAGCGATAACTTCTTTATCGTGAAAGTAAGAGTTATAAACTTCGGTATTACCTACCCATTTAAGTATTGCTTAATGAGGATTGTTCATGATTTCGCACGTAATTCGACGAGTTGCAGTTGTGGGAGGAACCCACGGAAACGAGTTGACTGGGGTTTATCTGATTAAGAAGTTTCAACAATTCCCAGACTGGCTGAAACGATCGAGCTTTGAGGTGGTTACTCTGCATTAGCTAATCCTCAAGCGGTAAAGTCCAATCGGCGTTATGTCGATCGCGATTTGAACCGTTGCTTTGCTGAGGAAGATTTGTCTAACCCAGATTTGATGGGTTACGAGGACAGACGTGCTAAGGAAATCTGGGCCCAGCTATGTCCGAAAGACCAACATGGGGCTGATGCGATCCTCGACCTTCACAGCACAACGGCCAACATGGGGCTGACAATTTTACCATCTAGCAAACATCCATTCAATTTGCAATTATTAGCCTATTTGAGTGAGATAGATCCCTCAGTGCGAGTTTGTTTGGGAGAGCATTACGGTAACGATGCCCCAATGCTTCGATCGCTCTCTGCTTTCGGTTGCACCATAGAAGTTGGACCGATCGCCCAGGGAGTCGTCAATGCGCGTCAGTTGCAGCAAACCGAAATGCTGGTTCACGCTATTCTCGATTATCTCGATGCACAAAATCGGGGAAAACCGCTTCCTACACCATCACATTTAACTGTATATCAGGCGATCGGCTCAATAGACTATCCCAGAAATTCAGTAGGTGAACTGCAAGCTGCGATCCATCCCCAACTTCAGTTCAAAGACTATGAACCCTTGCATCCCGGTGAACCGATGTTTCTCACATTTACCGGAGAATCGCTTCCATATCCAGGAGAATCTACTGTTTTCCCTGTATTCATTAACGAAGCTGCCTATTACGAAAAACACATAGCGATGGTTTTGACGGAAAAACAACAGCTTCAGCTTGAAACGGCATAAGTTGCCGAAAAATATGACTTTTATGAAACTAGGCTTATGACTTTTATGAATTCAAGCAATGAATTTATGAATTGACTTATCATCTCGGATATGGAAGAATGTTAATTAATTTTAAATCAAGGATTATCTGCCCTCAACACAAGTTAATCTCAAATTATCTGGAGTAAATTTATGGAAAATACGCTCGGTATACTTGCAATCGATCGCCAACAGCAGCTCACAGCAGCATTAACAACCTTTGGTAACAGCGATCGGCTTAACTTTTTTACTGCATCCACTCAATTTAACGGTAGCATCCCTAGCAACGGCTTGGACACTGCTAATTTGACAGCGATGGCGATCGGCGAACAACAAATAGCAGATTTTGTAGTAGCCCAAAGCAGCGATAGCCTCAGTTACTGGGCCAACGATCGAGTCGCTAGCGGTACATCTCCTGCTCAACAACAATCGAACTCAGATGCGATCGCGATCGGCACAGATCCCCTAACAGGAACGAGAACGGCTTCTCAGTTGGATTTATCAGACCCAGACAACTCCTTAGCCACTGCACGCAATATTGGTGTCGTTGATAACAATCGCCTCACCTTCAATGATTTTGTCGGAGTTGACGATAACGATGATTATTACCGCTTTACTATTAACAGCAATAGCGATTTAAACTTGCGTCTCGACGCTTTGAATGGGGCAGGAATCGAGTTGATTCAAGATAAAAATCGCAACGGTAAGGCTGATTATGATGAATTTCTTGACAGGGATTATGCCTCAGCAGGTTCATCCGGCGAGATAAATTTATTTGGTCTGACTCCCGGAGATTACTATGTCGGAGTTTATAGTTACTCTGGCTATAAGAATTACAACCTGAATCTTGCTGCAACACCTGCTACTGGTTTTAGCAGCAATTACGGATACGGTTTAGTGGATGCAAATGCAGCAGTAGCCCGCGCTTTTAACAGTCCCGTTAAGTTCCCCGAAGTTCCCAATTTGGGCGGGAATGATTGGGCGAGAGACATGGTAAATGCGCCGGAAGTTTGGGAAGGAGGAATTACTGGAAGTGGGATTGTTGTAGCTGTCGTCGATACCGGCGTTGACTACACCCATCTCGATTTAGATGCCAATATTTGGCAGAATGCGGGTGAAATTCCCAACAACGGCATTGACGACGATCGCAACGGGTATATAGATGATATCCGGGGTTGGGATTTTGTGTCTGGTGATAACAACCCGATGGACGAGAAGTTTTTAAGAAATGGTCAGCTTTTCGGTCACGGGACTCACATAGCAGGTGCGATCGCGGCCGAACGCAATGGTTTTGAGATCACAGGAGTTGCCCCCGATTCCAAGATTATGCCTGTGAGAGTTTTGCCGACAGTTGGTTTCGGTAATTCGATTAATGTTGCTGCTGGAATTCGCTATGCTGCTGATAATGGAGCTAATGTAATTAACTATAGTGCGGGCGGCTGGTTTCCTAGCAGGGAAATTGATGACGCAATTCAGTACGCAACAGACAAAGGAGTTGTTGTCGTCATGTCAGCAGGAAATGATTATTCCAGCCAACCAGATTATCCAGCTATAAATGCCGATTTCTTTGGAATTGCTGTCGGAGCAATCGATAGAAATAGCAAGATGGCTGACTTCTCTAACCGTGCAGGTTCTAAACCTTTGGATTACGTACTCGCACCAGGAGTAGATATCCTTTCTACAACTCCAAATAACACTTATAAAACCTACGAAGGCACATCGATGGCGGCCCCTCACGTGGCGGGTGTAGCGGCTTTAGTTTTGAATGCAAATCCGAATCTTACTCCGGCTCAGGTTGAGCAAATTTTGACTTCAACAGCAAATTCAAATAAGATAACAGTCTAGGGAAAATAGGCAGCAACTATTAAACTTCTCCAGAAATGCAAGTCTTGAAGAGGCAGGATACCTGTTCCACAATAATATCATTTTTGGAGAAGTCTATTCAGAAACATTAGTCGATTCACCGAATATTTCCCCTTTACTCAAAGAACACGATCGCAACTTACCCACTCCGACAGAGAAACCGGGTTTTTTACCGAATTTGCGGGTCACAACGCAGTATTTTCGTAAAAAACCCGGTTTCTGAACCCGCGCGCACCACCCCTAGCAAAAAATGGTTTGACGCGCCATATACTGTTGTTAGTTTTTAGTTATTAATTATGGCAAATTACAGAACCGTGTTGTTTTTAAACAGTTTAACTTTAATGCTAGTTGGGCTAGTGACTGGGTGCTTGAGTTTATTCGGTTCTTCGGTAAAAGGGTTGTTTTTGCCGCCTTGCTCTGCCACGTATCCGGGTGCAGGATTCTTTTTCTTGGCATTCCAAATGTTATTTTATTTATCCGTAATGGTGTGCGTCTTTACTTTTGGGTTGCTGAGAATTATTCAGCCCGAGCGCCCGGAAAATCGATTTATTTTATATTCAGCAATGTTTGCAGGTTGCTTTTTGTTTAATGAAGTTTTTCGCACCCACGTTCATCTCGGACGTGCGGGTTTTCCCAAAGTGACAATAGTTATATTTTACCTTGTGCTGGCAGTGGCATACGGATTAACTTTTAGGAGGCAAATTAAATTGACTCCCTACCCTTTACTGTTGAGCGGAGTTGGGTTGTTATTTGTTGCCTTTTTTGCAGAAACGCTGCCTTTAAAAAACGAGATTGTCTCCAGCTTGTTAGAAGGAATCCCCAAGCTGTTGAGCGGGATTAATATTGCACTTTATTTTTGGTTTGTGTGTCAGGGTTTGATAGTGCGATCGATCGCTTAATGGGGCTTTCTGGCGGGCGGAACACCCCACAAGCAAATTTAATGTTTGTGTGTAGAACAGGCCCGAAGGCCTGTTCCTACTCGATATTTTAGTCCGCCAATAAGGAATAACAAAGCCGGATTTGGTATCCCAATCAAAACAGAAAATATCTCTGCGCCATCGGCAAAACAGTTGCCGGTTCGCAAGTTAACAATTCCCCATCCGCCCTCACTTCATAGGTTTCTGGATCCACTTCCATCTGCGGCAAATAATCGTTGAGTTTCATATCTCTTTTACTAATTTGCCGCGTGCCCGAAACTGCTACAGTTGGCTTTTGCAAACCGAGCTGTGCGGCAATATCTCGATCGCGCGCCGCCTGAGAAACAAACGTCAAACAAGTCGCCCCAATCGCCCCCCCAAAGCTGCCAAACATCGGCCGCATATGCACAGGTTGCGGCGTGGGAATGCTAGCGTTAGCATCTCCCATCTGCCCGTAGGCGATCGCCCCTCCCTTAATTACCAACTCCGGTTTCACCCCAAAAAAAGCCGGCCGCCACAAACACAAATCCGCCAATTTACCCTCTTCCACCGAACCCACATACTGACTAATTCCGTGAGTAATCGCCGGATTAATCGTGTATTTAGCAATGTACCGCTTCACCCTAAAGTTGTCATTTTCTCCCCTTGTGGAACGGGCATCTTGCCCGTCCAAATTCCCTGTAGAACGGGCATCTTGCCCGTCCAAATTCCCTGTGGAACGGGCATCTTGCCCGTTCAAAATTCCCCTTTGCACCTTCATTTTATGCGCCGTTTGCCAAGTCCGAATAATCACTTCCCCAACCCTTCCCATCGCCTGCGAGTCAGAAGCAATCATGCTAAACGCACCTAAATCGTGCAAAATATCCTCAGCAGCAATAGTTTCCCTTCTAATTCTCGACTCAGCAAAAGCCACATCTTCAGGAATCCCCCGATCCAAATGGTGGCAAACCATCAACATATCTAAATGTTCTTCCAAAGTATTGACAGTATAAGGGCGAGTCGGGTTAGTAGACGAAGGCAAAACATTAGCTTGGCCACAGACTTTAATAATATCCGGTGCGTGTCCGCCACCAGCACCTTCAGTGTGGTAAGTATGAATAGCCCGATTTTTAAAAGCCGCAATTGTAGCTTCCACAAATCCCGCTTCATTGAGAGTATCGGTGTGAATTGCAACTTGCACGTCGTACTCGTCAGCCACACTCAAACAATTGTCGATCGTCGATGGCGTAGTTCCCCAATCTTCGTGGAGTTTCAAACCCATTGCACCGGCCAAAACTTGCTCGACTAATCCTTGAGGTTGACTGCTATTTCCTTTACCTAAAAACCCCAGATTCACCGGGAAAGCATCGGCGGCTTGCAGCATTCTGTACATATGCCAAGGGCCGGGAGTGCAAGTGGTGGCGTTTGTACCCGTTGCAGGGCCAGTGCCGCCGCCGATCATTGTAGTGATGCCAGAGGCGATCGCCACTTCTATTTGTTGCGGGCAAATAAAGTGAATGTGAGAGTCAATTCCCCCCGCCGTGAGAATCATTCCTTCACCAGCAATAACTTCTGTACCCGGCCCGATAATAATATCTACCCTATCTTGAATGTAAGGATTTCCGGCTTTACCAATTTTGTAAATTTTGCCGTCTTGAATTCCGACATCTGCTTTAACAATTCCCCACCAATCCAAGATTAAAGCATTAGTAATTACCGTGTCAACAGCACCGTCAGCATTAGAAATAGGCGACTGTCCCATACCATCGCGAATGACTTTGCCGCCGCCAAATTTAACTTCATCTCCGTAGGTGGTGAAGTCTTGTTCAACTTCAATGAATAATTCTGTATCCGCTAACCGGACGCGATCGCCCGTTGTCGGCCCGAAAGTTTCCGCGTAAGCGCGACGATCCATTCTGTAACTCATTTTAATCCACTCCTCATTAGATTTTCTAGAATTTTTGTCATTTCCCAAATGCTTGAGTCTACATTTATTTATGCTAATAATTTTTCGTGTGTATACCTTCTATAAACTCAACAAAAAGTTTGAAACATTGCGTACATTTCTCGGCAATTTCTTGATACGAAGTATTCCCTAGTATCAATTTTGCATCCACAGCTTTATTGTATCCTTTGCCAGAATCTCTGAAAAGTTGCTCTACAATTTTCGAGGAGGGACGATCGTGATTTTGGTCTTCTACTGGTATTGTCCAGGTGACAGCTAAAGAAGTAACTCCTAGTTTACCTCGTAATGCAGATTCAGCCGCCAAAATCAAAGCTTCCATTTCATATTTAAAACAAAAAACTTTGAAGCGTTCTTTGACACGTTCATCCTGAATACCTTTCTTTTGTAATGCTTGAGAAAAATTTTCCATAATTCCCACTTTTAGCTGTTGAAAAGTCTCATGGGTAAACCCTTTATTCTTAGGATATAAGTCTGGTAAAATAATTGCAATTGAATTCGGATTATTGCAAAGAATATTAACAGCTTTTATAGGAGCATTCAGCAGCAACTCTTTTTTCGCGTCACCTCCCCTATCATTGTTACTTCCTTTGATTGGAAAAAACTCTATACTGACACCTTCCTCAAATTTTTTGTCAATCAAATTTACTAACAATGCTTCCATTCCATTTTTATCTGATGGCCCTTCTACATAGATAATTACCCTCATGGTAGAAGCTCCAATTCATCACTGCGGTGGAGTTTTTCAATTTCCTCTGTCCCAAAGTCATCAAGCATATCTGTTAAAACTTTGGAATTACCAGGTTTAATAAACTTTGATTCTCCATTCTCCTTTCGCATCACAGCAATTTGGGAAATATCAAATTGGGTTAAAAAATAAGAAGAATGAGTAGCCAAAAGAACTTGAGTGCGTTCAGCAGCTTTTTCAAACAATCCTGCTAAAAGAGGAAGTGTCCGAGGATGAACACCTTGATCCGGCTCATCAATACAAATTAGAGAGGGTGGTTTCGGGTGCAAACAAAGACAAATCCAACAAATTAATCTTAGAATACCATCGGATAAATCCGCAAGACTTAAATCCTGGTTAATCCCCTTTTCCTGCCAAAATGCGATAACTTCCCCAGGCCCGCCGCGAGCTTTTACAGTCAATTTTTTGAATCCTGGAATAACTGATTGTAAATGTTGTTCCAGGTCATCAAAAACGGCGCTATATTCAGTCATTAAATAGTGTAATACAGAACTCAAATTGCCTGCATCTTCATCCAACACGGGTTCTTGTTCAATGAGAACAGATTTGCGAATTTTGTGATTAGCAATGTTAAATGAACTATAAAATTTCCAACCCCCGATATACTCTCGTAATGTATAGAGAGTTGCTAAACCTGGATTTGTTATTGTCCTGAGTGCGAGTTGATTGCGTTTGGGAAATACGCGATTTGTCTCTGCATATCCTGGTTCGCGATACAAACCTTCAGTACCTTTAATCTCCATGAACAAATGTTGAGATGACTCAACTAGCTCGAAAGAAATTTGCGGATTGCTTCTCGGCCCCATGAGTTCTCCTTGATAGGAGATATTAGACTCCTCTGTATCAACTTTAAGCTCCCATTCAAACTTTTCTGAGCCGGGAAGATGGAAAATTTGTTGACCAATAGAACCCTTAATAATTTCGTTAGGAATCTCGCTTTCCATACTGTCGGTCAAAAATTTTAGAAACTCAAACAGGCTTGATTTCCCAGAACCATTAGCTCCGACCATAATTTCTAGTGGTTCCAATCGAGCAGTAAAATCTCGGAATGGTCTATAACCTTGAATTTTAATTGAGGTTATTCGAGATTGCGGTGTCATTTTGCTACCTGTCGTTTTAGTAATATTGTTGATAATACAAGAGTTACGCACGGCTGCCAAAAACCAGATTTTTCTGTCAATATCTCTCGCATAGATGCACAATTTTTCTCAAAAATCGGGTTTTTCGCGTAGTCCTATAATAGTCTAATTGGCTCTCACCCATCTAACATACCGTTCACTTTCCCGTTAAAGCCGTAGACTTCACGACTGCCGACAAACGGTACTAATTGCACTTCCCTTTCATCTCCGGGTTCAAATCGGACTGCTGTACCCGCCGGAATATCCAGCCGCATTCCTTTTGCTTGTTCTCGATTAAATGCCAAGGCTTCGTTCGCTTCATAAAAGTGATAGTGGGAACCGATTTGAATCGGTCTGTCTCCCGTATTTTCGACTAGCAAGCGCACTGTTTCACGCCCTGCATTTAATTCAATTTCGCCTGCTGAAACAATCATTTCTCCCGGAATCATATCTATCTCCTGCGAGTTTTTGCGATCGAATATTTAACGAATCGGATCGTGCACTGTCACCAACTTAGTGCCGTCGGGAAAAGTGGCCTCCACCTGCACTTCCTGCACCATTTCCGGTATCCCTTCCATGACATCTTCCCGCGTCAGGAGAGTTGTGCCGTAGCTCATTAAATCTGCGACGGTGAGGCCGTCTCTAGCTCCTTCTAAAATAGCGGCGGAAATGTAGGCTAGTGCTTCTGGATAGTTTAATTTTAAACCTCTTTGTTTCCGGCGCTCTGCTACCAGGGCGGCGGTGAAAATCAGCAGTTTGTCTTTTTCTTGGGGGGTGAGTTGCATTTTTATTCTGGTAAGGGCGATCGCATTATTTGGTTGTGATATCGTTTACGGTTGTTTGGGAATGATTGAACCGCAGAGGGCGCAGAGGGCGCAGAGTCTCCAGAAGAGAGAGATGAATAATCTAGTTAGGAGGGCAACTATACATTGAAACTCAAACATCATCCTATTTTATCCAAACTCTGGGCAAACAGCAAGCGCGTTCTGAAAAAGATAAGCGCAGCAAGTGCCAAATGCTGACAAACCAGTCTCTTGCCGCAGCGGTGGATGAACCGCGATAGCGGCACAGCAAACCGTTAGGAATTCGAGTCACGCCGGCGGTGGAATCATCAGGATAAATTGTTGTTTCAGATGGCAAACTTCGCACTTTTTTTACCATTTCTGTAGTGACTGGTTCGCCGATCCAAGCGAGGGTAGCAACTACAGGTTTTCCTGCTAAACCGTGAGGACTTTCGAGCATTTTTTCTCCACCTTTGAGCCATTGTCTGTCAATCCACAGAGGGCTGTTTTGTTGCCAGATTTCGGTGTGCGATCGCCATTCTCCCGATAAGAATTTTTCGCCCCTAGCACTGCGTCCAAATCTGGTAATTTCCCACAGTAAAATCCTCGCTGTCGGTGCTAATTCTACCCGCAAATTTTGCCGACAAATTGCGCCGTCGAAAACGATTGTTTCCTGGGGTAACCATTCTAAGTTAGCGCCAGATTCTAGTTTGATGTCGATATTTTGTTTTGATTCTAGTCCGCTGCTACGATAGATTTTAGCAGCAGCGGCGGTGGTAATCAAGGCTTTGGCGTTGGGTTCGAGGTGAAAATTGCTGGAAAGGCGATCGCCCCCGACAACTCCCCCAGCCGTGTGCAAAATAACGCTGTGACAAACCTCTTTCCCTTCAGGATAAAACGGGCGCTGCACCTTGAGGGGCGCTTGCATTTGATTGTGGATGATTTGAGTTGCGCCGCTGCGGTTGGCGTAGACTAAATTGAGGCGGCCGTGCCAATTATTTTCAACTTGATTTGCAGGTTGTTTAATTGAAGGTTCAGTCACAGATTGTTGCTAAAAACAGTCACTCTAAAAAATATACCATGACTGCTGCGCCGTCAATCAAGTTTTTGAATAATGATAATCGTTATCTAAAATATTTGTGCGATCGACACTTATTCGTATAAGATTTTACATTTATCAGCAATCAAATCGGGGAAGATGCGCGTAGCACATAAAATCATCGGACTCACTTAAACCTCTCTCTATATGTAGGTGCGTCATCAGCACCTTACTGCGCTCTTAGTAGCGTGTCAAACCACTTTTTGGCTTTAGTCCCGAATCATCTACTAAAGGAGTGCAAACTATGCCTCAAGTTGTCTTCAAAGTTGACTTGACCAAACCGATGTCCGAACAGGAATTAGTCGGTCACAACCGCTGGCATCCAGATATTCCAGCAGTCGTGTCCGTCAATCCCGGCGAGGTATTTCGCATCGAGTGCAAAGACTGGACAGACGGACAAATTAAAAATGATGACAGCCCCGACGACATTCGCGATGTAGATTTAACAGTAGTTCACGTTTTGAGCGGGCCAATTTACGTTAACGGCGCACAGCCAGGAGATATTTTAGTAGTCGATATCCTCGATATCGGGGCTTTACAAGGAGACGAATGGGGTTTTACAGGAATTTTTGCTAAAGAAAACGGTGGCGGTTTCTTGACAGAACATTTTCCAACTGCTGCTAAAGCAATTTGGGATTTTCAGGGAATTTATACCGCATCTCGACACATTCCTAAAGTCAGGTTTGCTGGGATTACGCATCCGGGTTTGATCGGCTGCGCTCCTTCTCAGGAATTATTGGATAAATGGAACAAACGGGAAGCAGAATTAGTAGCAACAAATCCCAATCGAGTACCGCCTTTAGCAGAACTGCCGAATCCCAAAAATGCAGTTTTGGGTTCGCTCAAAGGAGCCCAATTCGATCGAGTTGCGGCAGAAGCGGCGCGCACTGTTCCTCCCCGGGAACACGGCGGCAATTGCGATATTAAAAATCTGTCGCGGGGTTCAAAAATTTACTTCCCGGTTTATGTCGAAGGCGCGAAACTTTCGATGGGAGACATTCACTTTTCTCAAGGTGACGGGGAGATTTCATTCTGCGGGGCAATTGAAATGTCGGGTTACATCGACCTCCATGTTGATATTATCAAAGGTGGGATGGATAAATACGCGATGGTCAACCCTATTTTCAAACCCGGGCCTGTGGAGCCCCGCTATTCTGAATACCTAGTTTTTGAAGGGATTTCTGTTGATGAATTTACGGGCCAGCAGTATTATCTGGATGCCCACGTTGCTTATCGGCGAGCTTGCTTGAATGCGATCGAATACTTGAAAAAATTTGGCTTTACTGGAGAACAAGCATATTTGCTTTTAAGCTGTGCTCCGGTTGAGGGTCGAATCAGCGGCATTGTTGATATTCCCAATGCTTGCTGCACTCTTGCTTTACCGACAGAAATTTTTGAGATGGATATTCTGCCGTCTTAATTAGCGCAGGCGGGAACTACCCGCCTGCGCTCCTTCCATTCCAAATCTACTATCCAAAATTGCTATGCCTCTTTACGATTTTCGGTGTGAAACTTGCGGCCTGTTTGAAAAGTGGCGCCCTCTTGCAGAATCAGATAATCTTGTGCTTTGCCCAACCTGCGAAACTGCCGCTAAACGCATCTTTTCGCCACCGATGATTTTAACAGGAACTCTGCGGTTGAAAGGTCAAGAAAATAAGGAACCGCAAGTAGTTAAGCGTTGTGAGGAACCTAAACCGCAGCGGAATCGTGAACATCGAGGGGGACGACCTTGGATGATCGGTCACTGATGCAGTCCGGCAGGGGTTCAAACCCCTGGCTCAAAGCCGAAGTCCTCTAAAAGAAGACTGTAAAGTTAGTATTTCAGTCGGTTTAAACCGACTTTTGCTATTAGACAGGGACTTAAGTCGCTGGCGGGGCAAGGAAGTATTTTGTACTTATTTATTTGCCAATATCACATAGTCATCAACTCCATAAGTCAAGTCATAAGGCAGCTTAAAGTGCTGGCGGAAAAGAGGACTAATAAATTGCTGAAAATGTAAATTTTCTCTAGCAAAATTTCCAAAATTAGGGTGGGGTGTCCTCCTACCAGTTGAACTTAAATATTTATACCAAACCAAGTTTAATCCCAAATCCTCAACAAATTGTTTTACTACACTTAGCTCCTGCAGGCAATCATCAACTCGACGAACATTGTAGGGTATCAGCAACTTCTTTTCTTGAATAATTAGCAAAACGTAACCAGAATTATTCAGGCTGTTTGTGAAGATATCCTTGTAAACTCGAAGGGATTTTTCTCTTCTCTCCTCATCGTTAAAAAAACAGTGAGAAATCACTATAAAATCAAAGAATTTTTTCGGCAGTCTTTGAGATTGCTTTTCCCCATCAAATATACTAGAAGTGTCAAAGCGAAAGTAAGCATTCATTGCCTGGGGTTCCATGTACTGCCGCCAAAACTGGAGTCCGCGATATTGAAAAGCTTTTTGCTGTTCCAGAGAGTAGTAGGATATGTGCATTGGCGGCATTGAAAAAAAGTCGCTACTGCTTTGTAGCAACAAACCAAGTCCGCAAGCAACTGTACCCGGCCCAGCCGCAATATCGAGGATATTGAGTTTAGTTGGCAACAACCCTGCTTTGTAAATTAGGAACCAAGCTAGATATGTACAATAGACGTTATCTAGGAAATATCTCATTAAATAGATGTGAGGACTTAGCTCAAAACTGTATTGAGGATCTTGTCCTTCTTTTAGTTTTTGTATGTCGTCAATAGCTTGTTTAAGTAAATAATCAACATTGCTTTTTTCGCGGCTCAACTTATTAAGCTCATTTTTGATAAAGCCCGCCAAATGTTGTTCAAACTTATTAAATACCTTGTCATCAATGCCAGTGCATTGAATCATACTTGCATCGCATTCTATCAACTTGAAAGCTTTGGAAATATATTCAATCAACTTTGTGTCGGGAAACAAGGTTGATTCATCAATCAGCGCCAGAGAATCGTCAAGTTTCCCGAAGCTTAGTTGCAGTTTTAATTCTGCTAAATGCCGATCGCCTTCTTTGATGCGGTCATTTTTTTTCTGCAATAACTTCTCAAGCTGTAGGCGCTCTTTAAATAGCTTCTGCTGCCATGAGAGTTTTGCCCCGGAATTTTCTATTTGTTTTAACAGTTGTTTGGCAAGTCGATTATTTTGACTCTTGACGGCTTCGTTAAACTGATGGGAACGCCACCAATTTACTAGCGGATTACTCATAACCAAACCCCTCTTTACCTTCCATAATTTCAACATCCGGGAGCATCGCAATTAATTTATTTTTAAACTTGCGATAACTCTCTTGTTCGCTATTGTACCACCAAGCGTATTTTTGTTTAAGAGCTAATGCTTCCTCGCGAGTTGACGCAGTTAGCGATCGCCCGTTGCTGGCATGAAAATCCTGAATTACCACTCGATCTACAACTGCCAGCTTGCTAATAAAATTAGCTTCATCTTCCGGTAAGGTAGGGAGTAGTGGTGTCACAGTTATAGAAAATCTGACTTCGCAATTTTCTCGGTAAGGAAAACTATCTCTTAGTTTTGCCATAGCTTTGAGTCTAGCAGGAATACTCGGCGATTTTGGTTCAAAATCTTTCCTCACTTTTTCGCTACCAGTGGGAATGCTCATGTTAATTCGCAACCGCTGAAATTGCTGTAAAATATCGACATCTCTAATTATCATAGGACTTCGAGTTTGGATAACCAGCGTCGGTTGATAGGGAAGCATCACTGGTAACAAGTACCTAGTTAATAGTTTTTGAGATTCAATTGGCTGATACGGATCTGTGACACTACTCATGTAAATGCTAGGTGGTCGATCGGGGTTTTTCTTGTACCAAATATGCAAATCTTTCTTTAAAATTTCCGCTGCATTTTGCTTGATAATTACCCAATTTCCCCAATCCTGCCGCATCTGTGAATTAGGGCTAAAAGCAGCAGCATAACAATAGCTGCATCCGTACTGACAGCCGCGATAAGGATTTAGCGTGAAATCGTAAGCGCTGATAAATCCAGTCGCTTTGTTGAGCAATGACTGTGCATTTTGTGCATACACTTTGGCACTTCCAAACTTCTCTACGAGTGCGACTGTGTGTTGCTCGTCGGCGGAATATCCTTCATACTGAGACTTTACCATGATTAAAACCTGTTGTTACAGTATTAAAACGGAAAATGTTTAGGAATGAGAAAGGCTATGGCGCTTCATCTTACTACTTCACTTTACCGCACTCAACAAACGCTAGTCAAACACTGGGGAATTACTCAACTTTACAATAATTTTTTTGAAGAACCAACAAGTCAACTCTTTAAACTCACTGACAGCGACGATATTTTAGCACAACTGCTGGAATTGAACCTAGAACTGGCAGAAAAAGAAAAACGGGGAGAACCCGTAATTAAGCCTTGTTTCCCCAACAAACTGAAAATATTGCTCGGAGTTATCATAAGTTTTGTAAATTTACCTAGAATCACATAAATTGTTGATAGAGATCACAAACAGTCCGGTTTAAGAACAGAGATAATTAACAAGGGAGCGGCTAAATTGCGTCTGCTGGCGGCGAAAACAGCATCGATTTGGTGGACTCAAGACAAAAATGAGTTTCAAGATTTCCTACGCAACCGACTTTCCGCCCCAAAATACCGCCAAAAGTTAAAACTCAGAAAAATTGTCTGTTCTCCCGATCGCGTTTTTTTCAGGAGTAAGCTCCGAAATAAGTTGTTCAGCATTAAAATTGCGTGTCAACAAATAATCAAAGCATGAATGGGGCCAGCAGGCGAGTCCACCCCTAATGTCCAATATTTAGTTGCACAACAGATTATTATGGGTTTGAACTAACTTAAATGATTCACTTAGAAATGCAGATTTTGACTGCTTCTCGATATTGCCAAAAAATATGCAGGATGTCAATTACTCCTGATTAGTTTAGGAGGAACTTTCAATGTTATTATTTACCCACGCTAAACCCCAAGATAGCAAAGTAGAGCAAAATCGCTCTGATAAAAAAAATTTGTTACAGAATTCAACCATTAACCTAACTTGGCTAAAAGGACGATTCAACCATTTGCGGATCGGCCAAAAAATTAGCTACGGCTATGCTTTAGCGATCGGTATAGCGATTTTGGGTACGGGTGCGGGACTGAAAGCCGGAGACTACTTTCGCAAACAAGCTTTAGTTCAAGTAAATGTTGCTGTGCAGCGGCAGCAACTCCTGCAAAATTTGCAAAATACCGTATCTGAAGCCCGATCGCACGCGGCGAGATTGCCGGTAGTTTTGGGAGACACAGTTTGGCTGCAATACGAATACAATCGGTTTGTCCAGCAAATCAATCAGGCAAAAAGCTTAATTTCTGAAATTCAACTTTTTGCCGGAAAACATCCTGATGCACTAGCAACAGAAGAAGCTGAATTGCACTCTATATTGAATAGATATGCCATAGTCATCGATTACTACGCCGAGACAATTAAATTGCAGTTAAAAGAAGCGGAAATTTGGAATTTTCCCGGCAACAAAATCGAGGCTGCACAGCTACAAATGTTGAGGAATAGCAGTGGCGAAGAAGCGATATTACTAGATAACCTTGCTCAGAGTTTAACCGAGCTAATTTCTACTGTAGAAATTCACAAGCAGCAAGGAACGGAAGCATTTGAACAAGCTGAAGGTCTGCGAAACCGAATTATTATCGGGAGTATGCTAATTTCAGCACTCATCGCCGTCTTGCTGGCTGACAAAACCAGGCGGGCGATCGCCCAACCCCTCGAAACCGTCACTAATGTCGCTCAGCAAGTCGCTCGCGAATCGAATTTCAACCTGCAAGTACCAGTCACAACAGACGACGAAATCGGAGTTTTAGCGGCTTCTTTCAATCAATTGATTCAGCGAGTTAGCGAGTATACACAAGAACTAAAACAAACTCAATCCCAATTAATTCAGACCGAAAAAATGTCATCTCTCGGTCAAATGGTGGCAGGGATAGCCCACGAAATCAACAATCCCGTCAACTTCATCGGTGGCAACATTGACTATGCCAATCAATACATCGAAGATTTGGCAGGTTTGCTAACTCTCTATCAAGAATACTATCCAAACCCACCAGATGCCATTCTAAAACGCATCGAAGACATTGAACTCGAATTTCTCAGAGAAGATTTGCCAAAAACGCTTTCTTCGATGAAAATGGGAACCGATCGCATCCGGGAAATCGTCGTATCGATGCGGAACTTTTCGCGATCGGATGACGGTAAAATGAAACCGGCGGACATTCACGAAGGAATAGACAGCACCCTGGTAATTCTCAATCACCGGCTCAAACAAGGTATTCAAGTTATTAAACAATACGGCAACTTGCCTGCGGTTGAGTGCTATCGGGCCCAACTGAATCAAGTATTTATGAACGTGATCAGCAATGCAATAGATGCGCTGGAAGAGGTAAAAAAGGCAGACAAAGGCTATTCGCCAACCATTTGGATTAGCACGGAAATTACGGCCGAGAATACTGTCACCGTCAAGATTCGGGATAACGGGGCGGGAATTGCCGACGCGAGTACCCAACAGATATTTGACCCATTTTTTACTACAAAGTCGATCGGCAAAGGTACTGGATTGGGATTAGCTATTTCCGATCAAATCCTTGCCAAGCATCACGGGAAAATTGAGGTAAATTCTGAAATAGGACAGGGTACGGAATTTGTGATTGCTTTGCCCGTTGCTGCCTAAGATTGCGCGGGGCTGCCTCGTTTTTTGTTTGTCTGGATCGCACGAAGTATCTATACTAATTTGCTAGAAACACTAGACATTATACTAGACAAAATTATAGACATGACAGACAGAGTACAGCTTAATTTGAGATTGGATGGCAAGCGGGAATTGCTCGATCCCATTAAGGAAGTAGCAGCAGCAGAGGGACTGAGCGTCAATGCTTGGGTAGTGCGAACTCTAGAGCAAGCGACTGCTGACCCTACACCAAAATCTGAGTCAACGCGCCAAACTTTTATAGCGCTAGACACAATAGTAGAAACTAGGCTAGACGCAGTGCTAGACAGTAAGCTAGCAGACAGATTAGCCAGTTTTGAGGAACGGCTGGGAAAATTGAGTGCTTGAGAGATGCAGGCGATGAATCTGTCAGGTAGGAATTGAAAGCGGCCAACAAGCAACTGGCAGAGTGGGACACAGAACTGAATCAGTTGCACACCCGCAACGGCGATTTGGACTTGAAGGTGCAGATGTTGGAGCAAGAACTTAGGGAAGTGAAGGGCGATCGCTATGAAAAAAAAACTCAGCTCCGACCGGATCAGAATTTCCAGAGCCTGCCAAGTTACTCAATCAGTTGAAAGCGCGGCGTAAAAAGTCCGGGGCGAACTCAGGGGATATAGAGGGGGTCTTGGAAATACTTAGCTTGGAGAGTTAACCCGTGTCTACCGACAGGATACCGGGATACCACCTGGACCCAGATAGGCGGTGTTTCGCATTTGTTTCGCACCACAAATGCGAAACAAATAAGGTTTGAGCAGCTATCTCGCTTGCGGTAGAAAACGGCTCAAAGCGTTGACAGTATTAGGTTTTATTAACGGGTACGGCAGGACTTGAACCTGCGGCTCGCTGCTTAGAAGGCAGCTACTCTATCCAACTGAGTTACGCACCCAACTCAAAAATCGCTAACAACATTATTGTATCGGCGCAATGTGCGATCGAGCAAGTAAAAATTTGATGAATTTAGGCACAAATCGGTTTGAACTCAAAAAATAGGGCATAGAGGGCGATCGCTCGAAGGTCAAAAACCGAGGCACCAGGAGCGATCGTCTTACCAAAAAACCAGATCTAGTCTCCTGATTTTAAGTATAAGTTGATCGGCAGAGACTAACTTGCCGCTGTGAAGCTATGTTTGGTAACATTCGGCTCAACTTGATATTTGAGAAAAATGTGGTAGAACTAGGATTGAAAGACTCAGGTGAAAATCCCTGATGGTACGGAGCCAATATATAAGCTTCCTCTACCGCATCAGAGCAAAATAGTCGATCGCCCGATCTGTACGAGTTCGAAAATCAAGCGTTGCGTGTACAGCAATCGTAAGTTGTGCGCGGGGGATTTTCCTTCGTGCTGCAAGTTTATACGCCAGGGTTGAGAAACAATCTCAGCTCCGACATTTGTTACCATTTGTTAACAAAAAAGTCTTGCAACGTTTGAGGAAGGCAATCCTGCTAATTTAAGTAAACTCGTTAAATCAAGAATCCCCTAGCCTAAAGGCGAGGGGAGGGTCACAAGCACAGCACCTCGGCCATGACAGGAGTCAAATCGCAGTGTCATGTTTATTCTGAAACGGCAGGATGTTGAAATAACCAATTATCAACATCCAAAACGGGACCAACAAATTCCCATTCTCAATTATCAGGGGCAGACTTTTCGCCTGATCAGCGCCTTCAACGGCAAGCAAGCAGAAGACGCCAGAGCCTTGTGGCGGGACTTAACCGACAACAGAGGCAAAGCCTGCGTTCTGCTAGAAGAGCCGGATAGATATAGCGTCTGGGGAAAAGTCCGTTTAGATCAGCTTGCGGGTGAAGAACCAGCAGGTACAGAATCCGCGTCATCACCGCTGTTCGCGCAGGGTTGCCTGCTGCTGCTCCAAGCAGTTTACTTTGACGTAGAAGACCTCTTAGGCGCAAGGCAAGCCACATCGTTTCAGAAAGATATCACCAAGATATTTCAGCAGGGCAAATTCCCCCAGGCAGAGTCTGCTGATGCGATCCAAAATTGGCTAACCGTTAGTCCCTTGCAAAATCATAAGGTGCCCCCTTGGCAAGAGCAACATCTCAAGACCTTATTGCAAGAACTCCACCGTTTGGGCAAATCATATTTTGGCGATACGGGCTTCGCTGAGGGAGTGAGCGATGTACTGCAAGATATGCCAGCACCGGATCGCACTCAGTTTTTAGATTGGCTGAAACAATCAGCCCTCAACAAGTTGTGGATCGCAGCATAGAAAATCTTTGACAATTGCTCAGACAATTGGAAGCAGATAATTAAGCTGAGATAATTGCACTGTAGGGGGTAGGCGATATACAGGTGGGATTGCCAACTTGTATTGACAACAAAATTGTTAAGTCGGTTTGAGTGACACCTACAGTCTGGCAATTTAACTAAATTTTGATCGCAGTCCTCACCCACAATCATTGATATGAGTGGGGGAGTGCGAACAAAAAAAACAGACACAGCAACATTTGAGGGTATGATTTCAGAGATAGATTTGGTACTGTAAAAGCCCTAAGGGTGAATACACAGACCGTATTTCTATCATCTATTATTGTTTCCGGACAAAAGATCGACTAACAACTAATTCCTCGAATTAGTAAATAGATATTATTCTTGCTTAGTCTTTCTCTTAGTGTACGAGGGCAAAAGTCCCGAGTACACGCTGAGGACGCCAGTTTTTCCGGGAGCGTCGCGTCAGACAAAGGTTCTTTGGCGAAAGAATCCTCATCTACAATCACAAATTGAGATGGGGTGCGTTCAACCGCTAGTTAGGTCTCGTGAAATCCCTATGAGTAGCACTTCAGAAAAGTCATCTACATCTCCATCTTTACTGTCAGCTCAGACCCTAGTAATAGTGGGTATTGTCTGGGCTGTAATGGCGCTGCTGTTCTTTTTGCTGTTCAGCGTCCCCCTCTCACAAGAAGAGGGTTTACCGCTTTGGTACTCGATCGGCACTTATGTTTTTGAATGCGGGGCATACCTGGGAGCAGCTTTAGTTTGTTTGAGAAACTGGCAAAGCCCGCACATGGTCAGCGGGCGCAACGTCTGGCTGGGAATTGGTCTGGGGATGCTCTTCTATTTTATAGGCGGGGTGCTGTTCGGGATTTGGGAACTCTATTTCGAGTTAAACCCGGACGTTTCCCCAGCAGATGCCTTTTATTTGGGCAGCTACGTGGTACTGATTGGGGGCATGGTTGTCGCTGTAACTTCCAAGCGGCTGAATCTAGAAATTTGGCAGTGGGGTTTGTTAGCAGGAATTGCAGCCTTCGGGATTGCTATAGCTATTTGGGTTGCGGCACCCGAATCTTGGAGGCTAAAGCTAGGGCTGGCTCCGGCACCGAGTGTAGAAACATTGACAGAAACAGCACCACCAACCCAACCAACAGCAGCAGCACCTGCTTTGAACTCCTCCAAGTCAAAGGTAAAAGCACAAGACTCGTCAGCAGCCAAGCCCGAACCAGAATCAGCAGAAGAAGAAACTAAAGCTCCAGCATGGGTTGTAGCACTTGACAAACAACTGTCGCCTTACGCCTATGCGATCAATCTGTTTTACATCGTCGGGGACGTTTTTCTGCTGATTATTGCTACTGCACTGCTGCTGGCATTTTGGGGAGGACGTTTTTCCCAATCTTGGAGAATGATTGCGGCTGCAACTTTTTCGCTTTACGTCGCAGATATGTACTTTAAATGGCGCGATACTCAGGCTGAGGGTACTTATCAAAGCGGCAGTTTGCTGGAAGTCTTTTTTGTTTTCAGCGCCATCCTGTTCGGAATAGGAGCTATCTTAGAACATGACATCTCAACCCGTTCTCGCCAGAGCAGGCGGAGTCGTCGCGCCGCTTAGGGATTTGAGATTGGGGTTGCTTTGGCAAGCGGGCCGGAGGCGAAAGCTTTCTTGCACTTGCCGGCATCTGTTAACTTCAAATCGAAAATGAAAAATCACAGTTCGCCGATCGCACTTCCTGCGTTTTTTCACATTTTTTTGCTGGAAAACTTGGCATGACGCCTACAAAACTCTCCGATTCAGACAAACGGGAAATCCTGCGGCTGTACCGACAGTCGGACGAGAATACTATCACTCTGGCAAAGCGCTACGGAGTCAGTAGTTCGACAGTCAGGCGCATCATTCAGGGCGCTTTGTCGGAGTCGGAATACGAATTTCTAGTCCAGCAAAAACAAAAGCGTTCGTCTGCCGGCAGCACTGTTTCTGAACCGACAGAGGTGACTGCTGAGCCGGCGGCTGGCGATGGCGCTGCTGTAGTTACTCCCCTGTCGGACTCAATCCATGTCGGGCCTTCAGCCTCAAATTCGAGGCCGACTCCGACCAAGCGTTCTGGACCGGCCGCCGGGCCAGTTACAGAAATTGAAATTCCAGAAACTTTAGAGTCAGATTTCGAGGTTTCTGATTTACTAGATGCCGAAGCCGCAAATACCGATCTTGGTCACCGCACTGTTGTGACGGGCGAAGCAGAGGCAATGCTCCGAGATGAAGATTTTAGCGATTTCGACGAAGATGAGGGCGAGGATGAGGAGGACGATTTAGAGGAGGATGAGGACGATTTAGATGACGACTTCGACGAAGATTTAGATGATGAAGATTCTTTGTTTGAAGGCAGTCTGCTGGGTTCGATGTCGGGTGAGCCGATCCTGAGCTTCGAGGGCTTCGCTAACGAGCTTCGGGCTACAGGGCTGATTGAAGTTTTGCCTCTAAGCGAAGCGTCAGTGCCCAAAATTTGCTATTTAGTGGTCGATCGAGCTGCCGAGTTAATCACTAAACCTCTCAAAGCTTTTGGCGAACTAGGTCAAATTCCGGAGATCGAAATTCGCGAGAGAACCCTGCCAGTATTTGACAATCACCGAGTCGCCCGCCGATTTGCTACTCGCAATCAAAGAGTTTTCAAGATTCCTGACGGTAGGCTGCTGCAAAAAGCTGCGCCTTACCTGCTAGCTAAGGGAATTACTCGGTTGCTGATTGACGGCCAAGTTTACTCGCTCTCTTCATTCAGAAATTAACTTAATACGTTGCGGTGTCGGAGTCTTCTGAACTTGCCTGAAATTTGGAACGCGAACCTTGGGAATCTGAAAGGTGCCACAGCGGTGGCAGTAGCGCACCGCCGATCAGTCCGGCGCTAACACTCATCGCTAATACTAACCCTACGGGCATTTGTATCGATTTAAAAAATATAAAGTTCAAGGCTACTGGGGCGGCGTTCTGCACTGAGATAATGCCGATCGCGCTGGCTAAAATTGCTACTAAAAAACTAATGGCGAGCAGAGGAATTGTTTTCATCAAAGGCTTGACAACTTAATAACTTAAATGATATTATTTTTGGATAATAGAAATCTGTGTCAAAATATTATTTTTGCATACATCCCATTATTAAATAAGATACAACTA
>NZ_JADEWV010000406.1 GCF_015207455.1 Microcoleus sp. LEGE 07076 | reverse complement strand
ACCCTATGAATATTACGGCGATGTGATGTTAGGCGGTAAAGATTACCAAAATGCTTACGATTTGGCTGCCAGTAAATGCCGGGAACTGAACCAACCCCAAAAACCGGAATTGAACTAATTCATAACCAAGATTTATGAGTTTTTAAGCTTGGTTCAAACTGAACTGAGATAGGGATCGTCATCGCAACAGGCAAGATGCCTGTTCCACAAGAAAGAAATTTACTTTTTGTGGAACAGGCATCTTGCCTGTTCATAAAGGTTATTGAAAATGGTGCAATTTGAACAAAGCCAAAAATCTCACTATTTACCATTTCTAAACTCTCAAAATTCAGGAAACCGAGAATAATCAAAAGCAGCCAGTAACGGATCTAATTTTTGATTCCAAATCAAATCAGCCAACAATTTAGCCGTCACCGGAGCCAACAAAATGCCGTTCCGATAATGCCCAGTCGCCAGCGTCAAATTCTCCCAAGGGCTAGCACCCAAAATCGGCAACTCATCGGTGGTAGCAGGCCGAAATCCCCACCAAAACTCCAGAATTGGATAATTTTGTAATTTTGGATATAACTGCATAGCTCCTGCTAGCAAACTTTGGATTCCCGCTGGCGTATTTCCAGGGGTAAAATCTACATTTTCGCTAGTTGCGCCGATAATAATTCGGCCATCTTGACGCGGCACAATATAAATGCCGGTGCCGAATAAAACTGTTTGCAGTGGCTGAATTATTCCACAATCTTCTGGTACGCATACTGACAGCATTTGCCCCTTTCTTGGAAAAACAGGAACATTCAATAACTGCTCTGACCAAGCACCTGTAGCCAAAACGTAACGGTCAGCTTGCAATTTGCCTACCGTTGTTTCAACCCCCAAAACTCGATTTCCTTGCCGAATAATTTTTTCTGCACAGCCTTGAATAATCTCAATCTGCAATTCTTTTGTTGCGGTTTGAAGTGTCCGAAATAAAGCGCGGTTGTCAACTTGAGCGTCGTCAGGATACCACCAGCCACCAATTACTTCTTCACCCAATCCTAACTGCTGCTGGCGGACAGCATCTCTATCCAACCATTGAGAGTTAAGGTTTGAGAAATGTGGCTTTTCTTGAGATTCATTTTGACAGACGGGCGCGAGAATTCCCGATCGCCAATATCCCGTTTTCAATCCAGTCATCTCTTCTAGCCGTTCCACCCAGGCTGCATACATGGCGCGACTTTGTAAGCACAAATCCAGCATCGGACTGGGGGAAATTCGTTCGGCTTGGGGAGCCAGCATTCCGGCAGCAGCCCGCGCCGTCGGTTGTTTAGAATTGGTGGTGAGAACGGCGACAGATGCCCCTCGCAACTTCAGTTCAACTGCTAGCGAAAGGCCGATGATTCCGCCGCCAATAATCAGAATATCTTGAGATGAATTCATTGACTTGTTGCCAGAAATCCTTAACTCCGTTATCTATAATGGTAAGGTGCGTCAGATGCCGAAATCCTCGATTATCGTTTGAGAACTTCGTCTGACACACCCTACGAGTCGATTGAATTTTAACAGGGGCTTGAGTCTTACGATCGACAAAAAATCTATGCTTCCGGTTTCCAGACAGTTTCCGAGCCCTGGCCCCAAAAACCATCATATTTTGTCACCTTAATATCGCCTAAAACCTTGGTTTGGCAGGACAAACGGCGGTTGGATGCCCCAGAGTGGGGAGGAAGCGAAAGTCGGGCTTTTTCGCGCCACTCCGGTTCGGAAACTTCACCCTCGACAGTGACGGCGCAGGTGCCGCAAGTGCCTAGCCCGTGGCAGTTGATGACTTTGGCGTTACCATTGTAGAGATCGATGCCGTTTTTGAGCAAAACTTCACGGAGATTCGATTCGCGATCGCACTCAAATGTTTTTCCTTGCGCTTGTACCTTGACCACAGCAATTTACCCCAATTAGATTTATGTTAATTTTCTTACATATTATCGCATTTATTTCAAATAAATTCATCTAATATAAGTCATATCTTACCAAATTCTCGATCCCAATTTCCCATGACAAATCGGCTCTGGATCTACGATACCACGCTGCGAGACGGCGCTCAGTGCGAAGGACTCTCCCTATCTCTCGAAGACAAACTGCGTATAGCCCGTCAGTTAGACGGTTTAGGAATTCCCTTTATCGAAGGCGGCTGGCCGGGAGCTAATCCTAAAGACGTACAATTTTTTTGGCGGCTCAAAGAACAGCCGCTAACTCAAGCAGAAGTCGTAGCTTTTTGTTCGACTAGGCGGCCGGGAAAAACGGCAGCAAACGATGAAATGTTGCAGCCTATTTTGTCCGCAGGTACTCGCTGGGTAACGCTGTTTGGCAAGTCGTGGGATTTGCACGTTACTGAAGGTTTGAAGACGACTCTAGCAGAAAATCTGGCGATGATTCGAGATACAATTGAATTTTTGCAGAGTCAGGGAAGGCGCGTTATTTACGATGCCGAACACTGGTTTGACGGCTACAAACACAATCCCGATTATGCGATTAAAACTTTAGCAGCAGCGGCGGATGCAGGTGCAGAATGGCTGGTGCTTTGCGATACTAACGGCGGTACTTTGCCT
>NZ_JADEWV010000074.1 GCF_015207455.1 Microcoleus sp. LEGE 07076 | reverse complement strand
GGCATAATCTTTTCCCCCATTAATTTGAAGATGACGCGGGTGACTTGGTAGCCGGGATTTTCTAAGGATTGATTGATGTAATCCGAACCCAAATAATCGATCAGTTGAGTGGTAGCAGTATTGCTGCTGCGATCGATCATTTCTTCTAACAGTGTCTGTAGCGGGTAATTTTTAGCGGACACAATCTTCGTCGCTGAGTCTTCGGTGAAGTTGCCCCGATTGACGAATACTTCCTGGTTCAGACTAATTTTTTCTTGTTCGACTTTTTGCATCAGGGCGACAGCTATCGGCAGTTTAATTAAGCTGGCCGGACTGACAGGAGGTACATCGCCCCGCAGGTTGACGCATTTTCTAGAAAGGTGGCAAATGCCGATCGACGCCTTCTCTGACAAACCGCTTTCCCGCGCCACTTCTGCCAAAAAATCTGATTTTGCTTGCTGGACTCGATAGGTTGCTGCGGTGAAATTTTCCCGGTATTCTTGAGTTTTTGAAGCTTTGAAAAAAGCTAAAAAGGAATTTTGCGGAACTTCCTGCAAGTTGTTGAGGGCTTGGTGCCACAAAAATTGAGTTTGTTGCTTGGATGCGAGCGACCGATTTGGCTCTTTTCCAGCTTCTACGGCTTTGTCTGCCAAACGGACTGCTTGCTGCAAGTTATCGTTAGCCCTCTGTTCTACTAATATTTGAACTTCTACTGCTTGTAACTGAGAAAGTAGTTCTTGTTGAGGATTTGGGGCGAGGGGAATTAAGCCTGAGAGCAGGGTGGGTTCTGGGGAAGGAGAGGCTGGTTGTTCTAATTCGGTGACTAGCCGATCGCGAATTTTGTAGAGTTCGTCTAGGGAACGCGGGCTAGATGATTGAGCAAATGAACTGGCGATGGTTAACACCTGAACCAGTCCGATGCTGGCTGCTACTGCCGCCATTTTGTTGGCGATCGACAAAAAACGCCCGATCCGTGGCATATTTAACATCCTCAACACAACCAAATTCTATATAAGCAACTATTGTTGCACGAGTCAAACGCTTTGAGATTTGAGATTTTAGCCGTAGGGTGCGGATACATCGACAATCCTCCATAAAGATCGACAATCGATCGAGCGACGCACCTTTTTTTTTCAAGAGCACAGCACACAACCCTCCGTTTCACTCCGCCCAACATTTTTGTGGTAGCAAGCTTGTTGATAAACGATGTAAGGTGGGTCGCCACAAAATTGTCGATTTAATTTAGGGATTTTTTTATGGCGACACACCCTACGAATACTGCTATTGACTAATGACTTCTGCCAAAATAAAGGGAGCGATCGGCAAAGCGATCGACTCCCTCTAAAATATTGGGAACAATCTACTTTCGGCGCCGCCGCCAGTTAACGCCCAACCGCTTGAGATAATCCCAGCCGCGTTGGGGCCAGACATGATCGCTACCGATCTTTTCGGCAATCCAGAGAGCTACTTTGGGACCTGTCCAGTCTCCGCCGTCGGGGGCGGGGCCTTGCAGCGCTTGTCGCAGTTCTTCTTGCTGTTCTGGATTCAGCAAAGATTTTGCAGGAGGGGGCTGGCGGTCTCCGCTGCGGTTTCTCACAGAGGTAGGCCCTTCTCGGTTGTAGCGCTGGACAATTTCTTTGGCGTAGTCGTAGTTGAGACCTACGACTTGGGCTGCTTGTTTGATAGTCCAATTTCGGGAAACTAACAGCAGCAAGTGCCAGCGGCGGGACTCTGTGGTGTTTTGTGCCTGCCGGTAGCGAAGTTTGAGTTCCTCTGCCGTCAGGTGGGATTCTAAGTGAGCTTTAGGTGGCATTCCTCCAACGGGGCATCGGGAACTTCTTAGCATATATCTCTGGTTTTGGGGATGATTCCGGATGAAATTGTTTTCCGGGGATCGGGAAGGGCAAATAAGCAGCTTTTTTTACTGCAGATGTACGCAAATAGACGCAGATGAGGAACCCACTGTAAGCGAGTACAATTGCCAGCTATATTGGCTAAGTGGCTGAAAGTAGAAATGATAAAGGTACGAGCATGGCATCCATCCGCGAGTTGCACCGACAACTGGTCAATAAAGAACGCTCTGCTGTGGAAATTACTCAAGAAACATTAGACCGAATTACCCAGCTAGAGCCGAAGTTGAAAAGCTTTCTGTGCGTGACGGCAGACAGCGCGCTGGCGCAGGCCCACAAAGTGGATGCCCAAATCGCCGCCGGTCAGGAAATTGGGCCCTTGGCCGGCATCCCGATCGCCGTTAAAGACAATATGTGTACCGATGGCGTTCCCACAACCTGCGCCTCTCGGATTTTGGAGAATTTTGTACCTCCCTACGATGCCACCGTCGTCTCGAAACTCCGCGCCGCAGGTGCGGTGATTGTGGGTAAGACGAATATGGACGAGTTTGCAATGGGGAGCTCGACAGAAACTTCTGCCTATCAAGTTACTGCGAATCCTTGGGACTTGGAGCGCGTGCCCGGAGGGTCTTCTGGCGGTTCTGCCGCAGCGGTAGCGGGCGGAGAATGCGTTGTGAGCTTGGGTTCGGATACTGGGGGTTCGATCCGCCAACCTGCTGCTTTTTGTGGCTTGGTGGGGCTGAAACCGACTTATGGGTTGGTTTCTCGCTACGGTTTGGTGGCCTATGCTTCTTCTCTGGATCAAATCGGGCCTTTTGCTCGGACTGTTGAGGATGCGGCGATTTTGTTGGGGGCCGTTGCTGGTTACGATCCGAGAGATTCCACGAGTCTGAACGTGCCAATTCCTGACTACGCCCAAGCTTTGAGACCCAGTTTGCGACCGAAGGGTCAGATTAGAATTGGTGTAATTAAAGAAACTTTTGGTGTCGGGTTGGACTCGGGGGTGAAAGATGCTGTTACTAAGGCGATCGAGCAATTTCAACAATTGGGGGCAGAAATTCAAGTCATTTCTTGTCCCAGGTTCCGCTACGGTTTGCCCACTTACTACATTATTGCTCCCTCGGAAGCTTCGGCAAATTTGGCGCGGTATGATGGAGTAAAATACGGTTTCCGATCGCCCGATGCCGACAATCTTTTGGATATGTATGCCAAAACTCGCTCTCAAGGGTTCGGTGCGGAAGTTAAACGCCGGATTGCGATCGGCACTTACGTTTTGTCGGCTGGATATTACGACGCCTATTATCTCAAAGCTCAAAAAGTTCGGACTTTGATTAAAGAAGACTTTGAAAAAGCTTTTTCTCAAGTAGATGTTTTGGTCTGTCCCACTGCTCCGACTGCGGCTTTTAAGACCGGGGAAAAAATTGACGATCCGCTGAGTATGTATTTGTCAGATTTGATGACTATTCCGGTGAATCTTGCTGGTTTGCCAGCTTTGAGTTTGCCTTGCGGATTTGATGAGCGAGGACTGCCGGTGGGTATACAACTGATTGGTAATGTTTTGCAAGAATCTCGGCTCTTTCAAGTGGCTCACGCTTACGAACAGTCTACGAATTGGCACTTGCACCGCCCTGAATTGGATTAATTTTTGAAATTCGGCGGAACGCGACTGCGGAAGTTAGTAATCGATCTTGGCTAATTGTCTAAAATTAATCATTGACAGTTAGCTTTTAAGCGATTGCTAATTTTTTCTGTGTCTATTTTCTATGAACAAGTTGCGGCTCTTCTTTTTGTCGAAATCGCTGATAACTTTTGGGATAGTTTTGGCGATCGCTTATTCTGCTGCTTGTCTGTTTCTATTGGCAGCGCAAGCTAAGTTTATCTTTTTTCCGGCGCGGGCGATCGAAACTACGCCTGATGATTGGCAGTTGAAATATCAAGATGTTTGGCTGCCAATTATGAGTACAACAGGTGCGGTGGAAAGCGTGCATGGGTGGTGGATTCCTCAAGGGGAAAACTCTGGCGCGGTTCCGGGAGATGTCAGTGAAGCTGTTGCGGTTCCGGTAGCTCCGACGAACAAGGGGAGGTTGGGCAGGGTAGTTTTGTACCTGCACGGTAATGGTTCAAATGTAGGAGCAAATCTCGAACAGGCTAATCGATTTCATCGGTTGGGTGTGTCGGTATTTGCGATCGATTATCGCGGTTATGGAAAAAGCCAGGGCGATTTTCCGAGCGAATCTCGGGTGTATGAGGATGCTAAACTTGCTTGGGATTATTTGGTGAAACAGCGCGGGATTCACCCGAATCAAATTTATATCTACGGTCATTCTTTGGGAGGGGCAATCGCGATCGATCTGGCAGTGCGTCACCCGGAGGCGGCGGGGTTAATTGTGGAGGGCTCTTTTACTTCGGTGCGGGCGATGGTGGATTTCCAAAAAGGGCTGTTTTGGATGTTTCCGATCGATTTTTTGCTGAGGCAGCGGTTTGACTCTCTGGCAAAAGTCGATCGCCTGCAAATGCCGGTGCTATTTATTCACGGGACTGCTGATACTGTAGTTCCAGCCCAAATGAGCAAAAAACTGTTTGATGCAGCACCCGAACCCAAACAGCTTTACATGGTTCCAGATGGAAGTCACAATAATGCGGCACAAATCGGCGGTGCAGAATATCTGCACAGACTCAGGCAATTTTTAGATATTTCAAAGTAGATAAAAGCTGCAGGCGGTAACAGCTTCAAATCTGGTAACTTGTAAGGTGTGCGTGGCGCTTAGTGTTGAGTTGGTAGTAGTTAGTGACGCACAGTGCGTCGAAACCCCGGTTTGGTTTCTAAGAGTTTGACGTTTGGTAACGAGATCCTATAGCAAGAAACCTGGTTACTGAGACAAGCGCGGGCGATCGCCAATCAGGAAAAAGCAAGTCCTAGAGTTCCTAGCGCTTAATTCAACCTTAAAACATTCAGCCACCAATCCTTAACGGCATAGCAGTAATTGCAGTAATTGTTCATACTTATCGGTTGTTGTTTCTGAATTTCACAGCCACGGCGAGAGGTTTTTCTGTCAGGCATTCGGGCACCGCAGAGATTGGCACCTGTCAGATTAGTTTTGTTCAATCTCGCATCGCTCAAGTCTGTCGCTCTCAGGTCTGCACCGCTGAGATTTGCACCGCTTAAATCGGCTTCTTGGAGGTCTGCACCGCTGAGATTTGCACCAGTTAAATCGGCATTTCTCAGATCTGTTCGACTTAGTTTCGCGGCGCTTAAATTACTGCATTTTAAGTTAGCCAACTTGAGGGATGCTTCTTGAAGAAAACTCTCGCTGAGGTTGGCATTTTCTAAGTTGGCTCCCCTCATGTCGGCCCTGCTCATGTCGGCTTTGCTGAGGTCGGCATCGGCCAAAAAGGCATTTCTCATGTTGGCGTTATTTAAATTAGCTTCCATTAAATCAGCCGCAGTCAAGTCGGCATCAACCAAGTCTGCCCTGCTGAGAGTGGCGCGGCTCAAGGAAGCACCGAACAAATCTGCACGGCTCAAGGAAGCGCCAAATAAGTCGCATCCGGGACATCCTCTTGTTGCTAGCAGCCGCTTGATTGAAGACAGATTTTGAGCTTGTAAGGGAGCTGCGGCGCAAAATGGGAGTAGCAGTATGGCTGCTGCCAGAATTTTTAGTTTGATTTTGGTCATAAGGTGTGGCGCATTTAAATTAGTATATTTCAATTCCTATCAAAATTTGTCAAATCCTGTCCCTTGTTGCCTCTCTCCCTTTTCTGTCTTTCCCCTCTCGAACATAACAGACAATCTTTCGCTCAGCCAAAGTCTGGTAAGTCCTGTAATTGCCCATCGCCCCTAGTCGCCTGCTAAAATGACGCGCCCGGGGCTAAAAACTGGGTTTCTTGGTTGATTTTGAGCTGTCAAACCCAATATTCTTAGCAGAAACCGGGTTGTTTGGGCAAGTCCTAGTCTAGGGCGTTGATGCGGGCTGAGGGTGTACTGTGAGTGGGCGCTCTTGCCCTCGCGGATATTACTTAGGCCTTTAGGATGAGAGCGCGCACGTCAAAGCTCCCTTGCACCGGAACCGAGAACCGCCCTTTCGAGATGCTCAATGCCTTGTCTTTTCGAGGTTGCGACGGCTGCGACAAATGGCTGGGCCTGGGCATTGCATCAATATTTGTACTCGCGGCAGCGGGATTTTGCGGCACTGGGCGATCGTTCTCCGTACAGGCGATCGGTAAATAAGCCAATTGGCTTAGACTGTTAAGACATATTGCTGATGCCCTGCGTTCTCTAAAAAAGATACTATTCAGTTGTGAGCGCGAAAGAATACTGGCATGGCAAGTATAAAAATATACAATGCCTCTTTGATGTAAAAATCGCTTACAACTAATACTTTTAAACAGCGAAAATAAATGTTGAACAACATAGACGAACTGGCAGAAGGCGGCAGAGGCATCAAACTGATGTGGCAGATTGCAGACAAGGTGAGTTACACCCGGACTCTTGACGGTCGAAATTGCTTGTCAATGAGCAAAAGCTACGAAGTAGAAGGTCGCAATCGATCGCAAAATAAAAAAAAGTGTAACGCTTTAGATGGATTAATGAATTTGTTAAATAGATGGGATTGGCAGAAGGAAACAGAGCAGGAAGCACAGCTTCACGAAACTTGTGTTAAACAGATTAGCCTGCAAGTCAACACAGAGGTGAATGCTTTAACTATCGTTTTGGATTGGTTTGAGCAGTTAAAAAAATTATCGATTCCCAATGAAGTTTGGTGTCTGTTTCAGTTAGCTTTAGCTGAAGGTTTCACAAATGCAGTGCGCCACGCTCACAAAAATCTGCCAGTAGAAACTCCCATTCAACTAGAAATTACGGTGTTTAACGGACGCTTGGAACTGAAAATTTGGGATTGCGGCCCGCGTTTTGATTTTGATGCTAAGCTCAAGGAAATTATCGGAACAGAGACAAAACCAGGCTTAGATTTAGAGGAATTGAAAGAGCCTTGCTTGATGCCTAGAAGACGGAAAAGTGTGGCAATGTCTCAGTTTCTAATTGCTGGGTAGCAGGGTAGAGGCACAATTAACAAACAGGAACCGTTGAAGATGTGTTATGCTAAAAACGGTGTTAGGGGAACAGTTACGGGTTTTGTCTCCGCGTAAATCTGGGGTTTTGAATGCTGCCGACTTACTGCGGTTTGGGTTTTGAGCTACGGGCTTGGGTGAGTCTGTGGCGGTTCGAGAGCAACGGCTCGATGTGTCAGTCGATTTTAGATTTTAGATACTTCGACTTGGCTGAGTACAAGTTTGAGATTTTAGATTTAGTTGCTGTTTTAAATCGGGGTGCAAAAATTGCCGTCTAAAATTTGAGTATTTCCACGACCAAAGTACGTGGCACGGTATCCATTTGGAGCAGGGTTAAGTTAAAAATAAAAAATTATTGTGAATAAATTTTAAATTTTAAGTTTATCATAGTATCTGGTTCATTACCAATTACTAATGATTTCCAAAGAAACTTTATTTGTGCTGTCTCTATTTCCCTACTTGGGCTTTCTCTGGTTTTTGACTCGATCGGGAAAAACACCTCGCTTAGCTCTGATAGGATTTTACGGGACTCTGGTTTTTGTGGCTGTGACTATTCCCGCCGCAATTTATGCAAAAGTTGCCTACAATGAGTCACTAGCAAATGTTGATTGGCTCCACGGTTCTGCGGAACTATTTTTGACAGTTGCCAATATTTTAGTGGTTTTAGGATTTCGGGAAGCGGTGATTAAAGCAAAAGCATCCTCACAAAATGAGGGCGCAGAGCAAGAGTGTCTTGTTGACGGGGAAAATAGTCGCGGTTAATATATTTGAAATTTGAGATTTGAGATTGAAGAATTGGGGATGGCTGATGAATTAAGGGTGAGCAAGTTCTCCTGCGGTTGCATTTTTTTTGGTAACTGGTATGGCAATCCTCGCATCAGTCTAATTGTTGTAGGGATCTTCCCCTTTTGAATATCCCTTAATCGGGGGTAGGCATTCTTGACACTACCCCTACATATTTTGTACGATCGCCCACGGATTGCTATACAATACCAAATTTATAAAATAGCGCTACATATCTACCCCCCCCCAACCCCCGCTTATTAAGGGGGGAGTCAAAATTTATGTGTAGCATAAGTTTATGAAATTGGTATAACAGTTTAGTTTTGGAGGCAGGCCGGGTCAAAAACCCGGTTTCTGCCTTAATCTCGATCGCAATTTGTGATTTTGCGTAAAAACCGGGTTTTACGGTCATTTTTACGGTCAAGCGCCTCCTACAGTTAAGTGTAGACATAGCAGTTGGGGAGGGGGTATCTGTGTTTGGCTTTAACGCCCTGCGAGTCTCCTGGCACGGGTTATATAAGCAAGCGAGCTCGGGAAAGCACTCAAACAAAGAAATGCTTTTTACCAAGTCGGAGATGCTCGCGTTGGCGATTGGCTTGCCCTGCAAAATTTTATGAAAGCATTAGAATATATGGAAACTCACCTCAAGCACTTCTAGTCACAGGCTCAACCTGAGAGGTTTTGGGCCGAGAAACCCGGTTTCTCAGGTACGATCGAGAATGCTACTCCGGGCATGAGTTGAAACAGACTACCATATTTGCTAAGTTTAGCCGTGGTGGGAATCTCCAGGCAGGAAAAAAGATGAGCTATTGCCTCAATCCCCATTGCCACAAGCCGCAGAATCCTGACTCAAGCCAGTTTTGTCTGGCGTGCGGCTCAAAATTGCTACTGAAAGAGCGTTACCGCGCCCTTCAACCTATCGGTGAAGGAACATTTGGCAGAACTTTTTTGGCTGTCGATGAAGATAGGTTGAAAACTCGCTGCGCCATCAAACAATTTTTTCCGCAAGTTCAAGAAAAGGCAGAGTTAGAAAAGGCAACTGCACTGTTTAAACAAGAAGCTCACCGCTTGTACGAACTCGGAGAACACCCGCAGATTCCAAGTTTGCTGGCTTCTTTTGAACAAGGAACACATTTGTATCTTGTGGAAGAGTTAATTGAGGGAAATAATTTGTTTCAAGAGTTGCAGCAGCGGGGAGCTTTTAGCGAGGAACAGATTTGGGAATTGTTGATTAATTTGTTGCCTGTTTTGCAATTTGTTCACGAGCAGCAGGTGATTCATCGGGATATTAAGCCGGAAAATATTCTGCGGAGAACTCCCCAAACTTTCTCGACTCTTGGTAATGGAAAAAAAGGGATAAGTTTGGCCGAATCTGCTACTGTACAGGGGAAGGCGAGGGGAGGTCAGTTTGTGCTGGTAGATTTTGGGGTGGCTAAGCACGTTAGCGCTATTTCTGAGGCGAAAACTGGTACGATAACTGGAACTGCTGGCTATGCGCCGATCGAACAAATTCGCAGCGGCAAGGCCTATCCGGCGAGCGACCTTTACAGTTTGGGCGTTACGTGCATTCACCTGCTGACTGGGGCGGTGCTCAATGATTTGTTCGATGCTTTGGAATGCAAATGGATTTGGCGATCGCACTTAGCGCAAAAAGGCATAAAAGTCAGCAAAAAATTAACAAGTATTTTAAATAAATTGCTCAAAGATTCGGTGAGAGAGCGATATCAATCGGCTGCTGAAGTGCTGCAAGAGTTAGTAAATTTTGGGCAATATCCCCGCTCTCAAATTGCTTATAATTATCGACCGAAAATAGCTATTAGTTCGGCAGTAACTAACTTGCAAAAAAGTAGATCGACTGCCGTCTCCTTCGCCCCGCCCCAAAATATTCAAGTGGCAGCCGCAGCTAGCAATCCGAAATTGTTTTTTAATGAGTGGCGGTGCGCGCGCATTCTTCGCGGTCATTCAGGCTCGGTTAATGCTGTTGTTATTAGCCCTCAAGGCAATATTATTGCTAGCGCCAGCGACGATAAAACAATTAAGCTGTGGAACCTGCACACAGGTGAATTGATTCATACTTTTTTCGGTCATTCCGCTACGGTTGATGCTGTGGCAATTAGCCCGGATGGGAGAATGATGGTGAGCGGCAGTTTTGACAGAAAAGTTATTGAGTGGAAGCTGGATAAAAAGGCGATGATTCGCGAGTTTTACAGCGATTACGGTTCGCCCTACAGTCACCGGTACGGCTCCGTGTATTCGGTGGCTTTTAGTTGTGATGGAGGCGCAATTGCGAGTGCCAGCGGCGACAAGAGTATTAAATTGTGGAACCAGCACAAGGGAGCATTGGTGCAAAAACTTTCGGGACATTCTGATAAGGTTTTATCTGTTAGTTTCCGCCCTCAAAGTATGATGCTTGCAAGCGGCAGTGCGGACAAAACTATTAAGATTTGGCGTGTAGGTATTGCGGAAAGTGTACGGACTTTGGTGGGTCATTCGGATTGGGTTTATGCGATCGCCTTCAGTCAAGATGGGAAGACGATTATCAGCGGTAGTGCCGATACTGCGGTTAAATTGTGGAATGTCGATACAGGGGAATTGATTAATACTTTGAGGGGGCATTCTGATGCGGTGATTTCGGTGGCGATTAGTCCCGATCGCTCTATTGTCGCTAGCGGTAGCCGAGATGGTACGGTTAAACTCTGGAACTTGCAAACAGGCGTATGTTTGTGCAGTCTGGTTGGGTGCAATCCGGTGGCTTTTAGTCCTGACGGTCAAACTTTAGTCACCGGTGGCGATGACGGGGAAGTGTTAGTTTGGCGGGCGTTTGTTTAGTTGGTCGAGATAATTGAGATACTGGGAAATGCGATCGGCATCCGCGTCAAGCAAACGACTCGCCCAAGAATGTAAGTTAAGTTGCGATCGTATTTCTCGAAACACCGCAGCATCCCCGCGATTGTCGAGAGGAAAAACCCAAGCATCAAATCCCGCAGACTTGAGGCGGCTAACAGCGCCCCCGCCATCTTGTACCCACAATTGACGGTTGATGCGAAGCGGCTGACAGGAATATTCACCCACAACAATTCCGCCCACAGAAACCCTAGCATCCTCGGGGCGATTGGAAAGTTCTTGCAAAATAGCTTTGAGATAATTGAGTTTTTTCCCATCTTGTACTTCCTGCGGCGTAAACTTGACAATCACCATTTCTAAAACTTCCATCGGTTTTGTCGATCGTCCAAAATTGACAGGTTGCGCCGCCCAAGAATTTTGTGTTTCCGGTTGATTCGCCCAAGAATTTTGCTTTTCCGGTTGCGCCGCCCAAGAATTTTGTGTTTCCGGTTGGGCTACCTCGATTTCCCCTGCAACCTGTACAGTTTCCACTGGCTTTGCAGTGTCTACAATTATCTGAATTTCCTCGCCATCTTTCTCTATTTTCCCACAAATCAGTAAAATAGCATTATCTACAATATACTGTTTGACTTGTTCGTAGGCCTTGGGAAACACCACAGCTTTGATCTGATGCGTCAAATCTTCTAATTGCAAAATTGCCATTGCATCGCCTTTTTTAGTCACTACAACTTTGATAGCGTTGAGCATGACAATAACTGATACTTTCCCCTTTTTTTCTGCTAACTGTTCGAGACTCACCACATCTGGATCTTGGTTTGCTTGAATCAACAACTTTAGGGGATGTTCTGAGACATAAAAACCGAGCAATTCTTTTTCTAAACGCAATTTTTCCTGTTTGTCAAAATCTTTTACCGATGGAGATTTTGGCACCGACTCATAAGTATTTTCCGACTTGCCAAAGCTATTTCCACCCAACAAGTCAAAGAGATTACCTTGACCGCTTTCCCGGTCTTTCTTGCGGTCTTGCGCCCATTTCATCACCCCTTCCAGGTCGTTTGCTAATTGACGACGGTTCGGATCGATTTTGTCAAAAGCACCGCATTGAATTAAGGCTTCTAGGGCGCGACGGTTCACAGAATGGAGATTTACCCGATCGCACAAATCCGGCAGCGACTTAAACTTACCCCCTTCCAGGCGCGCCGCCAAAATATTTTCAATTGCCGTTTCCCCCACATTTTTCACCGCCGAAACCCCAAACAAAATTTGATCTTTTGCACAGCCAGTCATCTGTTTTGGCAGCGGCGTAAAAGTAAGTTCAGAACTATTAACATCCGGCGGCTCAACCTCAATACCCAGCTTCAGACAATTGGCAATATACTTCTGTACTTTATCCTGATCGCCGCTGTTAGCAGTCAGCAGTGCAGCCATGTATTCTACAGGATAATTCGCCTTTAAATAGGCAGTTTGATAAGTAATATAGGCATAGGCCATTGAATGGGATTTATTAAAACAATATTCCGCGAATTGTAGCATCTGCGCGAACAACTTTTCAGCAATTCTTTGACTGACTCCATTCTTAGTTGCCCCGTCGATAAACGTTTCCTTTTGCTTCTGCATTTCATCAGCTTTCTTCTTGCCCATTGCGCGGCGCAGCAAGTCAGCTTGACCCAAAGAATAGCCCGCCAAATCTTGAGCCATCCGCATAATCTGCTCTTGAAAACAAAGCGTTCCGTAAGTCTCTTTTAAAATTGGCTCTAATAGCGGATGATCGTACTCAACAGCTTTACCGTGCTTGCAGTCAATAAACTGAGGAATCAAACCTGCATCCAGCGGGCCCGGCCGGTAAAGTGCCAAAATAGAAGAAATATCATCCAGACAGGAAGGTTTGAGTTTTCTAACTACATCCAGCATTCCAGAAGATTCTAACTGAAAAATACCTTCTAAATCTCCTCTTTCTAAAAGTTTATAAGTTTTATCAACATCATCCGGTAACTTTTTAATTCTGCCAAAAGTCTCTTGAGCTCTGCGTTCTATATCAGAAGGTAAGCTTTCAGGATCGACAGTCACATTTTGGGTGTGCTGAATATTATCAACAGTTTGCTGGAGCGTTGTTAAATTTTTCAATCCTAGAAAATCCATTTTCAGCAGACCTAGTGCTTCCAAATCTTCCATATAATACTGAGTAATCACAGCACCTTCGTTATTCTTTTGTAGCGGTACAATTTCATCGAGTGGGTCAGAAGAAATCACTACGCCTGCCGCATGAACACCAAAGGTTTTGTTTGTCCCTTCAATCCGAATTGCCATGTCTATCCACTGACGTACCGGGACTTCTGTCCCGGTTTCTGCATTTATACAGCTTGTATTTTCGTAGTTGTCTTTAAATTCCTGTGCAGGTGTTTCGTTGGAAATCATCACTTTAAGTTTTTCTGGTTTCCCCCGCGACACTGGAATTAATTTTGCCATTTCGTCGGCTTTTTTGTAGGGAATGCCCAAGACTCTGGCAACATCTTTCAACACAGCTTTTGATGTCATTCTGTTGAAAGTAATGATTTGCGCTACGCGCTCTACGCCATATTTTTGAGTGACGTATTTAATCATATCGTCTCGTCTTTCTATGCAGAAATCGCTATCAATATCTGGCATAGATTTGCGTTCGGGATTGAGAAATCGCTCGAATAGCAGTCCGTGATGTACGGGGTCAATATTAGTTATTTTTAAGACATAGGCAACGAGGGAACCTGCGGCTGAACCGCGTCCGGGCCCTACAGGAATGTGGTTGTCTCTGGCATATTTCATGTAGTCCCAAACTACAAGGAAATAGGTGGAAAAACCCATTTGCTGAATCATTTTTAGTTCGTATTCCAGCCGTTCTTTGTAAACGGGGGGAATTTCATTGCGGGTTCTAGATTTGAGGCGTTCTAACAGTCCTTCCCATGATTTCTCTTCTACAAAAGTATCTGCTGTATGTTCTGGGGGAATTGGATAGTTGGGAATGCGGTATTCCCCCATGATGTCGTAGGATTTTACTTTATTTGCGACTTCTAATGTGGTGTCGATCGCCTCTTTGATGGTTTCGTCGTCCAAATGGTCTCGAAACAGTTGCGCCATCTCGTCAGCGGACTTCAGATATTCAGTACCGCTGTAGCGCATCCGCTTGTCTTCTTCAATCTGTTTGTTGGTGTTGATGCACAGCAAAGCATCGTGGGCTTCTACGTCGTTGCAGGAAATGTAGTGAGAATCGTTGGTGGCAATTATTTTGATGTTGAGTTCGCGGGCTATTTTGAGGATTTCAACATTAACAATCCGGTCTTCTTGGGAACCGTGGTCTTGAATTTCTATATAGTAGTCATCCCCAAATACTTCTTTATACCATTTGGCAACTTCGCGGGCCTTATCTAGCTTGTTTTGTAGAATCATTTGGGGAACTTCGCCACCCAAACAAGCACTGGTGACAATTAAACCTTGGGAGTATTGTTTGAGTAGTTCTTTGTTAATGCAGGGGCGGGCAAAAATTCCTCTTTCTGGCATTCCCTGTAGATGGGAAATTGTGGTGAGTTTGACGAGGTTTTTATAGCCTTGGGTATTTTTAGCTAATACAACTTGATGGTATTTTTTTCTACCTCGAACTTTTACTTCAATGTCGCCGTTGACGACGTACATTTCATTGCCAATAATCGGCTTGATATTTTTATTTCGACAAACTTTGATTAGTTCGATCGCGCCGTACATCACCCCGTGGTCCGTAAGGGCGATCGCGGGCATCCCCAATTCCACCGCCCGTTCAGCTAGCTGCTGTAGCTGAGAAGCGCCATCTAGGAGGCTGTAATCGCTGTGAATGTGCAAACCAACGAAGGACATGGCGATTTGAGATTTGAGATTTTAGATCTGAGATTTTTGATTGTACACCACCGGCGTTGAGAAAGAGAAATTGATTTTTGATTTTTGATTGTACAGCAATTGGCGTTGAGAAAAAACACCCATCTCCCCGACTGCATCCAGTCGGGGTTTTCACAACTAATTCGGTTAATTTGCTTACAAATTTGCTTGTTTCAAATAATCTTCTAAATCTTTAATGCGCTGTTGCGTCACTCTAGCTCTGCAATAAACGTAGGTAGAAGCAGCCAAAGTACCGCCTTCAAACTTACCGGCTTCATAATCGCAAGTTTTATCTCGAAATTCGATCCAAGTACGCTGTGCGACAGTCAATCTCTGCTTTTTTTTGCTGCTGAGTTTTGCTCGCAGTTGCTGATATACTTGATTGAGCTTTGTGTCTGCTGCTTTGAACTCTTGACTAGCACACATATTCATGTCTAGTGTAGTTTGAGGACTTTTGCAGTTAGGCTGTTGGGCGATTTGCAGGGGAATATTGCTGGCTTTGGTGGGAAGCAAAAATCCCGCAGATAACAAAAGTAAACTTGCCGTAAATGTTGCCAAAATAGTGCTATTTTTCATTTACTTGATACCAATTTTAATTTTAAATTTTCTCTGCTGATTGAGCCGATCGCCAAATCCACCAAGCCGCCGCCCACAAAGTAAAATTGCCCGCGAGAGTCATCCCCGCTTGCAGGGTAACGATCCATTCTAGGGCTGGGGAGTTGTCAAAATAGTGCCAAGTGCAGGCACACATAGCGCTGACGAGAGCGGGCAGCATTCCGGCAGAAAGAGCCCACCAAGCTCGGTTTTGAGTGACTTCGCCGTAAGTCCAAATTAACCAGATGGCGGCAATCCACTCGACGACGCTAGAAACGTGAATAATCCAGGTAGGAATTGACAAAGCGTGCATTTTTTGTATTGTACAATAACAGAGAACGGGGAAGATAAAATATGTATTTATTTGTTTAATGCTGTTAGCGGTTGACTGTTGGCTGTTGACTGGTAAGAAGGGCGGGCACTCTTGGTACCGCCCCTACCTGTTGACTGTTAAAATGTTTTAGGTATCGATCGCAACAATTAGATATTGTAATAGTTATATTACCCATCACAAACAAATAAAAGAGTAGAAATGCGAGCAATTTTGTGCGGCTATTACGGTAAAGGCAACGGCGGCGACGAGGCGCTGTTGGCATCGCTACTGCAAATGTTACCAGATAGCGTAACGCCGATCGTCCTGTCTGGCAATCCTGTCGAGACAAATCAGCGGTACGGAGTAGCAGCGCGCGATCGCATGAGTGCGTTTCAAGTTCTCGAAGCACTCCGCACCTCCGACGCGCTAATCTGGGGAGGCGGCAGTTTAATCCAAGACGCTACCAGCATTGTCAGCCCTTTCTATTATGGGGGTTTAATGGGACTCGCCCAACAAATGGGCTTAAAAACAGTTGCCTGGGCCCAGGGAATTGGGCCTTTAAATCGAGAGATTACCCGCAAATTATCTCAGCGGTGTTTTGCTGGATGTACCGCCGTCAGCGTGCGGGATAAAGGCTCAGCTACTTTACTTGCTGATTGGCAAATTCCCTTTACTTTAGCGCCAGATCCCGTCTGGGCTTTAGAAAATTCCCCCGTATCCGGTTTGTGGAATTTACCAGCGCCCAGAGTTGCAGTTTGTTTGCGTTCCCATTCTACCTTAACTGCCGCCCGTTTGTCAATTTTAACTAAAGCTTTAGTTGACTTTCAAAAAGCAACTCGCACTTTAATTTTACTGCTACCTTTTCAAGCATCTCGCGATTTAGAAATTGCCAAAATTTTGCACGAAGCGCTACCCAAACGAAGTCAAATTCTTAGTTTAGACGATCCGAGAAAATTGAAAGGAGTATTCCGGGGAGTCGAAATGGCGATCGGGATGCGGTATCACAGTTTAATTATGGCAGCATCCGAAGAATGCCGCTGTTTTGCCCTCAGCTACGACCCCAAAGTCAGCCAATTGATGGAAGAGTTAGAAATGCCGGGATACTTATTATCCCAATTGCCAGAAGATCCGTATTTAATCAGCAAAAGTTGGATAGAACAATATGCTAACGGCTACGCATTATCGCCAGAAAGGATAAAATTTATTGTAGAGCGATCGCTCTTTCATAAAGAAGTATTGCAAACCGCACTCCAGCAGTCTTAGTAAGAGGTAAAACACCGTGACAACCAGCACAGCCGACTTAAAAATCACCTGGGAAAAATTGCCTGCCGACTTCATCTTAGACGAGGAACCTGTGGAAAATATTGACCAGCCTCTCCTAGTCGCCGCCTTACGAGAAATCTTAGAAATCGCCGGGCTAATAGTAGCAGGAATATTAATTGCCCCAAATATGGGGATTTGTGCGACAGTAGACAGCAAGCTAGTTATTAAATCTCCAGATTGGTTTTATGCCCGTAACGTGCAGCCGCTTTCCAGTCAAGAAATCCGCCGCAGCTATACTCCCAACTTAGAAGGAGAAATTCCCGATATAGTGATGGAGTTTTTGTCAGCTAGTCCCAACGATGAATATTCTAGCAAACCAACTTATCCCCCCGGCAAATGGTATTTTTACGAACAAGTATTGCGAGTACCAATCTATGCAATTTTTGAACCTGCTACTGGATTGCTAGAAATCTACCAGTTAGATTCATCAGGAAAATATCAAGTACAGCAACCCGATGCAAACAATCATTATTGGATTGCCGGAGTTGGATTGTTTCTGGGTGTTTGGCAGGGAACAAAAGCCGAAAGAAGCGGATATTGGTTGCGGTGGTGGGATGAAAGCGGACAGATGTTATTGTGGGGAGCAGAAATGGTAGAAAGAGAAAGGCAGGAAAAAGCAAATGTTCAACAGCGGGCCGATCGACTAGCAGCACAATTAAGAGCAGCAGGCATTGAACCCGAAGCATAATACAATAATTTAGAAATAAAAAATCCTAACACTGCGATTTTTTATTTCTAAATTCATCTGCGTCAATCCGCGTTCATCTGCCCATATCAGCGGTTAAAAACTACATTCAGGAGACAGTAAAATTGGCAAGAGTTAGAGTTCGCGAACACGTCAATCCTTTATCAATTAGATATCAAGCATCCGCCAGTCCCCCAGATTGGACTAAAATCTATGCCGACTTAAATTTGCCACTGCATTTAGATATCGGCTGCGCCAGAGGCAGGTTTTTGTGGCAAATGGCGCAAGTACAAACTGATTGGAATTTTCTCGGATTAGAAATTCGGGAACCGCTGGTAGACGAAGCGAATCTTTGGCGGGACGAAAAAGGCTTGACAAACTTGCACTATTTGTTTTGCAATGCGAATAGTTCCCTGAAACCAATTTTAGAAACTTTGCCGACTGGTATTTTGCAGCGAGTCAGCATTCAATTTCCCGATCCCTGGTTCAAAAAAAAGCATCACAAACGGCGGGTTGTGCAGCAGGAATTAGTCAGCGAATTGGCAACTTATCTGGCAATTGGCGGCGAAGTTTTTATTCAATCTGATATTGAGGAAGTAGCAAGCGAAATGTGCGATCGCTTTTCATCTCATCCCAGTTTCCAACGCCAAAACGGCGACAACTGGCTAGCAGAAAATCCCCTGCCCGTTGCTACAGAAAGAGAAATTGCTACTCTCAAACGCGGGGAACCAGTTTATCGAGCACTGTATCAAAAATAATGCTCGCTTTGGTAAACTCACCTTGGTAATAAATGTTATAACTTACATCCATCTTGCACCTTGTTAGGAACAGGCTCTGCGGCCTGTTCCACAAAACTTAATTTTCTTGTGGAACGGGCATCTTCCCTGTTCATAAAAGAATGATTTCTAGCTTAGGCCCAAGACGGCAGCCACATCCTAATTTTCCATTCTATTTGCGACAAAGGCAGTCCCAAATAGATAGGCATCCAGAAAATAAAAGCACCCACAATCAGAAAAATAATTGTTACCCCCATCCCTCGGAGGCGAGTTTGGGGGCTGTGCAGCCACCTGTCAACCCACCAAGCAAGTGCTAAGGTTGCAAACACAGAACAGCCCATATAATGATACAAAAATACGCAGCGAGTCACCTTCACCCAAGGCAGCAAATTAGCAGCCCAATTAACTATTAAATATAACGCCAGCCACATTTCACCAGTCGGCGGAAACAAAATCGGCTGCTGTTCTATCGCATCAACAGAAGCCTCGCGGCGCGTTTGCACCCACACCAAAATCCGGTGAACTAAAACTCCTATCACTAGCAGTAAAGCTAAAGTTGAAAACCACCAAAGAAAAGGATTTCCTATCGCGTGAACGTCAAAAATCGCCTCAGTTGCGCCGCTCGGTAAAGGTGGCAAAACCGGATCTGTTTGTGCATTGTTGCTAGCACTTTTGTAGAAGTAAACTATGGGACGCAGCATCAATGGCCAACTGTACCACGCGGAACAGTAAGGATGCACGTTAGGGCCGCTTTTAATGCGTTGGTGATAAGTCAAAATTTCCGTTTGCATCTGCCAGAAATTGGGAGTTGGATTGAGAAGCAGGTGAGGAATCCAGCAGATGCTGTAAACTAAAATAGGAATCGCAGCTAGACTCAAAATTACTTCTATAAAATTGAGTTCAGTCAATTTTTGTACTGGACTTTCGGGCGGAAGGAGAGGGGAATTTACCTCGCGCATCTGTTCTTCATCTCCTCTATTTCCCTGAATCAAACGCACAGCCCAAGCGCAGATTAAAATTAGATAAGTTCCAAATAGGAACCACAATCCGTTCCATTTGATAGCAGCAGATGCACCGAAAGATATGCCGGACAATAATAGCCAAAGCCAGCGTTTTTTACCTTCAGATTCTCCGGCTTTCAGAATAAACAACTGACCCAATAATCCGAATAAAACTAGATAAATGTTATTGAGTGCGTAGCGAGATTCAACTAAAAATAAACCGTCGCAGGCGATAAAGAAAGCAGCCAAAAAAGCAAAGGTTCTGCGGCGAACTAACTGATAAGCCAGGGCTCCGACAACTAGGGGAATGAAGGAGCCTGTGAGAGCATTCAGCCAGCGATAATCCCAAGGGGAAAGCAGGGAACCTGCCATACTATTGACGGCGGTTTTGCCGAAGGGTAGGTGAGTGCCGATCGCAATCCCGATCGCAATTATGTACTGGCTCAGCGGCGGGTGAGCGTTGAAAAAGGGAGTTTTGGTGAGATAATTGTTGGCAAATTTAGCGTAATAAACCTCGTCAAATACTAGAGTGTTAAATCGCTCTAGTTCCCAAAATCGGAGAGTTAAGGATAGGATAAAAACAGCGAGCATTCCCAGACAAAAAACCACAATCGATTTTTTCAATTGTTTTTTGTTCGCTTTCATAAAACTGCACCCAAAAATAGTAGATAGTAGATTTTAGAACGCTCATTTAAAAATACAGGACTTACGCATCAATACCCAGGAAACCGGGTTGTTTGCGGAGATTAAGGCAGCGATCCAAAATTTTTGGAAAAAAACCCGGCTTCTGCGTAAGTCCAACGCACGGGGTATGAAAAGCCCGGTTTCTTGTCAAGCGATGATTCTGAAAGCGTAGCTTTTTGTCAAGAAACTCGTTTTATTTGGCAGAAGCTGCGATCGATTATGATAGCATCTAATCAGGTATTTTTTGGACGAGCGTTTATGAATCTCACTGCTTGGGCTTGGGGGCGTTTGGGGTTAGCTGTAGGTGCGAGTATCCTGCTAGCATCAGCCGCGGCGCCAAATCCCAAGACATTTGAAAGCTTTGGCGATTGGTGCAGCAACAAAGAAAATTTGACCCCCGAAGCCAGACATACGGTGGAGGTGTTGCTATCGAAAGCAAAAACACAAGAGTGCGCTCGCGCTCAACAAACTCTGGCTAATCTGACACAAATTTCCCTTAATTCAAATCAAATCGTCAATCTAGAACCCTTAGCAAACTTAACGAATCTGACAATTATTGAACTCAATGAGAATCAAATCGTCAATCTAGAACCCTTAGCAAATTTAACGAATCTAAGAATTCTTCAACTCAATGAGAATCAAATCGTCAATCTAGAACCATTAACAAACTTAACGAATCTGACCCAACTTTTCCTGATTCGCAATCAAATAGTCAATCTCCAACCATTATCGAAATTAACTAATCTTAAAAAACTCAATCTCAGTTTCAATCAAATAACAAATGTGGAACCATTATCGGGTCTGAGCGATCTGAAAAGTCTCACCCTAAATTTCAATCAAATCCCAGATGTGAAACCATTGTCGGGACTGACTAATCTGACAGACTTTTTTCTGGAATCAAATCTAATCGTAGATGCGACACCGTTATCGGGATTGAGGAATCTGGAAGGACTTTCCCTCGCATCAAATCAAATTGTAGATGTGACACCATTATCGAGACTGACTAATTTAATTTTTCTGTATCTTGGAAATAATAAAATCCAGGATCTAAAACCGTTATCTGGATTGAGCAATCTGCAATTGCTAAGCGTCGAATCCAATCAAGTCACCGATGTGACACCTTTGTCGGGACTGACTAATCTGAGAGGCCTCAACCTCAGAAAAAATCAAATCGCCGATGAGACACCTTTATCGGGACTGACTAATTTAATAAACCTAGAAATTGAGGGAAATCAAGTTCCGGCTGGTGAAGCCGATCGACTAATTAATAAAAATAGAGAAATCTTAAATAAACAGAATCAACAAACAAAGGAAGCCGATAAATTGATTCAGGAAGCGAGGCGATTATTCGAGCTAAAAACAGCAATATCTTACCGGGAGGCGTTGCAAAATTTGGAGTCAGCACGTTTAGTTTATGAAAGCTTGGGAGATGGAGAAAAAGAAAGTTATACGCTGAATCAAATGGGATTTATTGCTAATTTATTAGCTGAAAGACAGCAAGCCCTCGACTATTACAATCAAGCTCTTTCCAAAAACCGGGATTTAGCAGATCGCCCCAACCAAGCCGTCATTCTCAACAACATCGGCGCCGTGTACTATGCCTTGGGAGAGAAACAGCAAGCGATCGACTATTACAATCAAGTTTTGTCGATAATTCGGGAAATGGCCGATCGCCCCGAAGCAAGCATCAACCTCAACAATCTCTCGAACCTACCCGCAAACAGCGACACATTGACGGGCGATCGCACTGCGGAAGCCACCACCCTCAACAACCTCGGTTTAGCCTACAATGATTTGGGAGAAAAACAGAAAGCAAAAGAATATTTCAACCAAGCCCTTCCCCTATTTCGCGCTGCGGGCGATCGCACTAAAGAAGCGACTACCCTCACCAACATCGGCTTAGTCTACAATGATTTGGGAAACCAACAACAAGCCCTCGAATACTACAACCAAGCCCTGCATCTGAGACGAGAAGCGGGCGATCGGCAAAAAGAAGCCCTCACCCTCAACAATACAGGTGTTTCCTACTCAGAATTGGGAGAAAAGCAGAAAGCAGCAGAACATTTCAACCAAGCCCTACTGCTGTTTCGGGCTGTGGGCGATCGCCCCGGAGAAGCACTCACTCTCTACAATAGCGCTAAAGTAAAAGGCGATCGAGGCAATTTAATCGCAGCCCTCACCGACATTGAATCCTCCATCAAAATCATCGAAAACCTCCGCACCAAAATTACCAACCACGAACTCCGAACCTCATACTTTTCCACAGTACAAGACTATTACCAGTTCTACATTCACCTGTTAATGGAACTGCACAAAACAGAACCCAAATCAAGTTACGATCGCCAAGCATTTGAAGCCAGCGAACGTTCCCGCGCCCGCACATTACTAGAACTCCTGCAAGAAGCAAATGCCGATATTCGCCAAGGTATCGCCCCGGAATTATTGGATAGAGAACGGAATTTACAACAGCAACTCGATACTTTAGAAACACAGCGCATCGAAATTTTGAGCCTGCAAAATCCCACTTCCCAACAAACAGCAGAATTAGCAAAAACACGCCAAAATCTGCTATCTCAATATCAAGACATTCAAACCAAAATTCGCGCCACCAGTCCCCGATATGCCGCCCTCACCCAACCTGAACCCTTAACTCTTCCACAAATTCAACAACAAATTCTCGACGACAATACAATTTTACTTCAGTATTCTCTAGGAAAACAGCGCAGCTATCTCTGGGCTGTGACTAAAACCAGCATCACCGCTTATGAATTGCCAAAAAGCGCCGACATCGAAACAGCAGCCCGCAATTTCCGCAATGCAGTGACTAATCCGCGCCTCCGAAACATCCCCAATAAAGTCGCTGAAGCCAGCAAAGCACTCAGTCAAATTATCTTACAGCCGGCATCCGCACAACTCGCTCAAAAACGCCTGCTGATAGTTGGCGATGGCGTTCTCAATTACCTCCCCTTTGCCGCGCTCTCTCTTCCCCAAACATCCAGTAAAAACCAGAATCAACCTTTAATTGTAGAACACGAAATCGTGCTGTTGCCTTCAGCTTCCACCTTAGGAATATTAAGAGAAAATTATAGTGACAGACAAACCCCAACTCGGACTTTAGCAATGTTTGCCGATCCAGTTTTTAGCCCTGACGATGAACGAGTCAAAACCCCGACTACTACCACAAATCGCCAAGCAATAGAATCAGTAAACCTCGGTTTAAGCCGCTTTATCCGCAACAACAACGTACAATGGAGCCGTTTAAAATTCACTCGCCAAGAAGCCCAAATCATTCAATCGTTAGTTGCGGAAAATTATAGCACCCAATCCTTAGACTTTGCAGCCAACCGCGACACAGCAACCAGCTCAAATTTAAGCCAATATAAAATCATTCATTTTGCCACTCACGGTTTCGCCAATAGCACTAACCCAGAATTATCAGGAATCATCATGTCCTTAGTAGATGAAAAGGGAAATCCCTTAAATGGGTTTCTGCGACTTACTGATATTTTCAATCTGAAATTAGCAGCAGAATTAGTAGTGTTAAGTGCCTGCCAAACAGGATTGGGGCAGAACATTCAAGGCGAGGGAATGGTAGGATTGACGCGAGGATTTATGTATGCTGGAGCGCAGCGAGTGGTGGTGAGTTTGTGGAATGTAGACGATGAAGGAACGGCGACATTAATGTCAAGTTTTTATCAAGAAATGTTGCAAAAAGGGTTGACGCCAGCGGCAGCTTTAAGGGCGGCAAAATTGGAAATGTTGCAGCAGGAAAAGTGGCAGTCTCCCTATTATTGGGCGGCATTTACGCTTCAGGGGGAGTGGCGATAAATGTTATGATAAGTCGATCTAATTTGTGGGATGTGGCACCATAACGTGAATTCTTTTCTACGCTGCTACTGCCATTCTATCCATTGCTTCACAATATCTTCTAGTTCCCCAGCAAAGGAATCAGTTGCATAAAGAGCAAAGTTATTAACGATCTCGCTTTTTTCAGGTATAGACTCAGCCTTAAACCGAGATTCATCTAAGTTAAAAAGCGATAATTGGCGAGACTCGTCATTTGATGTATTCTGGTGTAGGGATGTTTGCTGGCTGACAAAATCGCCCATCCGTTCGCAACCCTTAGCAAAACGGCGCAAAGTAGTTGCGATCGCCTCGGAACTATTATCAATGCCTATCCATTTCCTCCCAAACTCCGAAGCCACACTCAAAGTCGTACCCGAACCCGCAAAGCAATCGATCACTAAATCATCAGGATTTGATGAAGCTCGAATAATTCTACTAAGTAGATCGCGGTTTTTTTCAGTTGGATAACCTGTAATTTTAATATTCTGATTGTGAGCATCGCGAAACTCAAGCCAAATATCTTGTACTGGAATTCCGCTACTACTGTCCAAATATATCTTGCGGCGGGGATTTCCAGTCGCCGACCAATATATTTCCCCTCTAGCATCCATCTCATCTAGTGTTTGAGGTGGAAACTGCCAATGTTTTCCCGGTGGCGGATTCCTCCCTCTCCAAGACTTGCCAGTTTCGCCATTTCGGACTCCCGGTGCATGAATCGGAACCTTTTTATATCGCCTCCCAGTTTCCTTTTCAATGTATTCATATTCTTTGTTAGCGCGCTTATCCGTCCATTCTTCAACTGGACGATTCCAGACATAATTATCTGATTTACTATAAAATAGGATAAAATCTGAAACATTTCCATAAGTCTTTTTTGTGTAATTTTTAGGGTTACATTTTTTACGAGTAATCCAGTTTCTAAAATTAGGCGAACCAAAAACTTCATCCATAATTACCTTGATATAAAATGCCATATTTTCATCAAGATGTACGTATATTGAACCGTCATCAGCTAATAACTCTCTCAATAATATCAACCTTTTACGAACAAATTCAATATAGTTGTTCCCTGCTAATAAATCAGAATAAGCATCAGTCTGAGAACGCGATTTAAATATACTTTTAGTTGCAAAAGGCGGATCTATATAGATTAATTTTACTTTACCTTTTACTGAACTATTTTTGAGCAAAGATGCTAAAATTGGTAAATTATCACCATAGTAAAGACGGTTTTCATGTGCCGTACTTGGCTGTTCATTGCGAGGCCACAGTTTTACACACTCAGCTCTATCGGTGTCTAAAATTTCACTTGCAGGCACTTTTCCTGGATATGAAAAGCACGCATCCAAGTTATTGTTTAGTTGGCTTTCACTAAAATTTGATGCAGCTTGACCCTGCGATTGTTTTTTAGAAATACCAGTAGCCATTGTCACTCCTATTTTCAAGAACGCAGCCATTCCACTGTAATGCGATCGGGAACCATACGCAGTGTCAATACAATAATTCTATCTGACCAACTCTTTTCAATATTGGCGTAGTCATCCCACATTGAACCGAGTAAAAGACCAGGCCCATCATTTAAAAAAATTACCTTAGTTTTTAAGTTGCGATCTTGTGTGTAACTGAGGATTTCATCGGCACAGCTACGATAGCCACCTGTTCGATCGTCTTCTTGTGCACCACCTCTATCTGAATCAGATCGTGCTAATCCTATGGCCAGCAATTCATTTTCGTTAATATCGTATATCGCAAAATCAACAGGGCGTTTCGGGTTGGGATAGTTTGCGAACACATTTCCCATCATAATATCTTTTCCGGCTCGCTCTGGCCCTCGGATTACCAAGTATGGAAAGTGTAAGCGGAATCAGGAGAAAAACCTTTCAGTTAAGTCGTATCCTTTGTTGCCACGACTTTTGTATTCCCACAACAAGGCTGACATTGCCTCGTCGGGAATTGGACGAGTCATGTATGCAGCTTGAACGTCTTGAACCGATCTAAAACGAGAGCCAAACTGATTGCAAATATCCGTTGTCTTTTTTTTCCTTCTGAGCATTTCAACGGGAATCTCAGGGCTAACATACTTGCGAAATACCCTGAGAAGTTGAACTCGCATCCATGTGCTAGGAACTTCTGAAATCTGTATAAATAGACGCACTGATGATTCAGAAGTCTTGAGTAATTGTCCAAACATTACTAAAACTGGTTGGTAAAGTTGGCAAGCCTCTTGTAATATATCTGGATAGTATTCTCCGGTCATCAAAGTTATCCAGTTGTGTCCATCTGGTTTGTAATCTGCAAAAGAGTTGCGTCTTCCCGATCTCGTATTAGTCACTCTTCATCTCAAAATTAACTCTTTGGTAAAGTTCGCTCAATTGCATTTGAAACTCGATCGCAGTTAACGCCATAATTTCTTAAGACTAACATTAGATCAAAAAAAGCGGCTCTGCTTGCCGCAGAACCGCCGTAACAGAGGATAGAAAATCCAAACTTAACGCACTGCACCCTCAACAGAAGGTGATTCGATTGTCTTCATCAAATACAGCTTCAACAACTGCCAGCCGTTCGACAAATACAGAGGCAATTTTTGGAAGAATTGCAAGACTTTCGGAGTGTTAGACTCAACAATTGCTGTCAATTGCTGATTGTTCTTGAGGCAAACATCCAGGCGTTCGTAAAACTCTGGATTGTTGACATCTAGCATGACTGGGAATACGCGGCCTGCTGTTTCGTTGGTCTTTTTGATGACTTCGATGTCGTATTCGCGAGCGTCTAGACCGAGCGATCGATAAAAACCTGCACGTTGGATATCATTGAGATACATTGTCGCGAATACCGACAGCAAGAAGAAGCGGCACCAAAGTTTGGCGCGCCAATCGTTCAACATTTGAGGCTGAGCTCTCATCACCGCATCGAAGAAATCTCCGTGGCGGTTTTCATCCTGACACCAATTTTCAAAGAATCGGAAAATCGGATAAATCTGGTCTTCTGGATGAGCTTTTAAGTGCTGGTAAATTGTGATGTAGCGCCAGTAACCGATCTTTTCAGACAAGTAAGTAGCGTAGAAAATGAATTTCGGCTTAAAGAAAGTGTAGCTGCGGCTCTTAGTCAGGAAACCCAAGTCTAGAGACAAATTAAAATCCGACAGCGCTTTGTTTAGGAATCCGGCGTGACGCGCTTCGTCGCGCGACATCAGGTTGAAACCTTCGGCGAGCACTGGATTTTTTCCCTTGAGCCTGCGTCCCAATTCTTTGTAGAGCAAGAATCCCGAAAACTCAGCGGTGCAAGAGCGTTCGAGAAACTCAATGAACAACTGGCGCTTCTCGCCGTCAATGTGATCCCAAGATTGAGCAAACTCCTCATCCCGGACGAAGTGGTTTTTGTTGTAGTCAACGCGGAACTCTTGGATAATTGCTTCGAGCTCGGCTTCGTTTACCGAGATGTCCATTTTGGCCATCTCGTCAAAATCTGTGGTGTAAAATCTTGGCGTGAGAATAGTTTCTTTGGCTGGGCTTTTTACTCCCGGCCGCAGTTCTTCAAAAGTTGGTTTTTTGAGGGAATCTACCATATGTTTATTGGATTTCTGCTTATAACTACTTGCTTGTTTGTTTCAGTGGTCGGTTAGTGGGGGTGTGAGATATTGTCTTTCGAGCCAACCAGGTTAGCCCAACTAAGGTGGAATCCAGGTCAAAGCTGCTGTAATTTCCACGCCCTCCAGTTTACCAAGCTCTCGACCCCGGAAATATGTCGCTGGCGTTAAGAATTGCTACGCAGAATTACTCATGGGGCATGGGGCATGGGGCATGGGCAGAAG
>NZ_JADEWV010000073.1 GCF_015207455.1 Microcoleus sp. LEGE 07076 | reverse complement strand
GTTGAAGATAATCCCCAATTATAATTGGGGGGACTTGATACCGAAAAAACTTATATATAACTCTGCTTGAATATATCGATCACTCCTGTTCTTAGTTTGCGATCGATTATTCAGCAAACCCTAGTTATTTACGATACTGCACCGCTTTTGGGTTTGGCGGATGCGAATTTGTTGGCGGCTCACACTAACGGATTGATGCTGGTAGTGGGGCTGCATCAAACTGAGCGGGAGGCGCTGCTGTTGGCTTTTGAGGATTTGAAAATGGCAGGGATTCCGCTGTTGGGAATGGTGGCTAATAACGATAAGGGCAGCAGGTATTACTATCAGTCTTACGTGCAAAATTACATTGAGGAAAAGTCTGTTTAACCCAGATGTTGCACCATTCGTGTGGAAGCCTTTTCTGGACGGGCTCTGGGGCCCATCCCACAAGAAATTCACTCTTTGACAGAACGGGCCCCAGAGCCCGTTCTTGACAATGGTGCAAGATGTCTGTTTAACAGGTGGAGGTGGTTTTAACCAGGTTGATGCTGAACATAAACTTTAATAACAAAATTTCTTAAGATTTGCGATCGCTCCCTTGCCGTATAATACAATTAAAAATTGAGGCATTTAAACAAATATGGAGAGTTGCAAGTTAGGAAGACCTAAAAGTATGGCGGTAAAATTCCAATTTTGTAATACATCTATACAACAACTCCCAGCTAGCTTGAAAACTATAAGGGAGTTTTGTGTTTTTTGAAAAGGAGATGAAACAATGGCTATTGCTACTATCAACCCGGCAACGGGAGAAACACTCTCAACTTTTGAGCCGATCGCCGATGAGGAAATTGAAGCTAAGCTGGAATTAGCACAGCAAGCTTTTAGTAAATACCGCCACCTGCCGTTTGAGCAGCGAGCAATGTGGATGCAGAAAGCTGCGGACATCTTGGAGCGAGATCGCGAAATTTACGCCGAAATGATGACTCTAGAAATGGGCAAGACGCTCAAAGGGTCGATCGGCGAAATCGAAAAATGCGCCTTAGTTTGCCGCTACTACGCCAAAAATGCTGCTCAATTTATGGCAGACGTACCCGCAACTACCGAGGCTAGCCGCAGCTTTGTCCGCTACCAGCCGCTGGGCGCTATTTTAGCCGTCATGCCGTGGAATTTCCCATTTTGGCAAGTTTTTCGGTTTGCGGCGCCGGCGTTAATGGCGGGCAATGTCGGCTTGCTCAAACACGCTTCCAACGTGCCGCAGTGCGCTTTGAAAATTGAAGAAATTTTCACCGAAGCTGGCTTTCCCGAAGGAGTTTTTCAAACTTTGTTAGTGGGAGCCGACAAAGTAGCTAAAATAGTTGCGGACGATCGCGTCAAAGCAGCAACTCTCACAGGTAGCGAACCGGCGGGCGAAAGTTTGGCAGCAAATGCGGGCAAAAATTTAAAAAAAGTAGTGCTGGAATTGGGAGGAAGCGACCCATTTATTGTGATGTCCAGCGCCGATTTAGCAGCAGCTTTATCAACTGCTGTAACATCGCGAATACTTAACAACGGTCAATCTTGCATAGGCGCTAAACGCTTTATTTTAGCCGAAGAAATCGCCGACGAATTCATCCAAAAATTTGTCAAAGAATTCGAGCAATTAAAAGTAGGCGATCCAATGTTGCCCGAAACCGATATCGGCCCTTTGGCTACTCCCGCAATTCTCAAAGAATTGGACAATCAAGTACAAACCTGCATCCAATCGGGAGCCAAACTTCTCACAGGCGGCCGCCCGCTGTCAGAGAAGGCGGGTAACTTCTACTTGCCAACTATCCTGTCAGATATTCCTGCGGATGCCGCAGCGCGTCAAGAAGAGTTTTTCGGCCCGGTAGCTTTAGTATTCCGAGTTGCAGGCATCGATGAGGCGATCGCCCTGGCAAACAGCACATCCTTTGGTTTGGGTGCTGCGGCTTGGACTGCTGTCAACTCAGAGAGCGATCGGTTTATTTCCGAACTAGAAGCCGGCGCAGTGTTCATCAACGGCTTAGTCAAATCAGACCCCAGACTGCCCTTCGGTGGCATCAAACGCTCCGGTTACGGACGCGAATTGAGCATCCAAGGAATTCACGAATTTGTCAATATTAAAACAGTGTGGGTAAAATAAGGGCGATCGTCAACTTCTCGAAAATATCTCAATCAATCTGCGTTGATTGTGGCACGGGCGTGCGACCTGTGAATGATTGGTTAAAAATTCCAATTTAGTATTTTTCTAAGAAGTTGAAGAGAACAAAAAACATCCACTCATCTCGTTTCCGCTTGTATCGGTATTGTTCAACAGTCAACAGTCAACAGTCATTCCGGTGCAACCGGAATTGATGTAACAAAGTAAAAAAACGCAAATGAATACAGCTCAGCTCTTGGTCAAATGTTTAGAAAACGAAGGCGTAGAATACGTATTCGGACTTCCTGGAGAAGAAAATTTAGAAGTTTTAGAAGCCCTAAGAAACTCTTCAATTAAATTTATTACTACTCGCCACGAACAAGGCGCAGCCTTCATGGCAGACGTTTACGGCCGCCTCACAGGCAAAGCAGGCGTTTGCTTGTCTACTTTGGGACCAGGCGCAACTAACTTGATGACAGGAGTTGCTGATGCCAACTTAGACGGCGCTCCTCTAATAGCAATTACCGGACAAGTCGGCACTGATAGAATGCACATAGAATCGCACCAATATTTAGATTTGGTTGCTATGTTTGGTCCTGTTACTAAGTGGAATGCTCAGATTGTTCGCCCCAGCACGACAGCAGAAATTGTCCGCAAAGGTTTTAAAGTAGCTCAAAGCGAAAAGCCAGGTGCAGTTCACATTGACTTGCCCGAAAACATCGCGGCGATGCCTGTGGAAGGACATCCGCTAACTAAAGACAACCGCGAAAAAAGTTTTGGCGCTTACCAAAGCCTGAATAAAGCTGCCGTAGCAATTTCTAAGGCAAAAAGTCCTCTGCTTTTAGTAGGAAACGGCGCTATCCGCGCTAACGCCAGCGATGCTTTGACAGAATTTGTTACTCGATTAAATATCCCTGTAGCTAATACTTTTATGGGCAAAGGCGTAATTCCTTACACTCATCCTTTATCACTTTGGACGACGGGATTGCAAAAGCGGGATTACATTAGCTGTGCTTTTGAAGAAACGGATTTAGTGATTGCTGTTGGGTACGATTTAATTGAATATTCGCCGAAAAAATGGAATCCTGATGGTAAAATTTCGATAATTCACATCGGATCTCTGCCAGCAGAAATTGACAGCAGTTATATTCCGATCGTAGAAGTTGTGGGGGATATTTCTGATTCGCTAAATGAGATTTTGCAGCGTGCCGATCGCATGGAGAAAACAGATCCTTTTGCTAAGCAATTGCGGGCGGATATTCGCGCTGGGTACGAACAGTATGCAGCCGACGACGGTTTCCCGATCAAGCCGCAAAAACTGATTTACGATTTGCGGCAAGTCATGGGCCCGGAAGATATTGTCATATCCGATGTGGGAGCTCACAAAATGTGGATCGCGCGACACTATCATTGCGATCGTCCGAATACCTGTTTGATTTCTAACGGCTTTGCGGCGATGGGAATTGCAATTCCGGGTGCGGTGGCGGCAAAACTCGTTTATCCCGATCGCAAAGTAGTAGCAGTCACCGGCGACGGCGGTTTTATGATGAATTGCCAAGAATTAGAAACGGCGCTGCGAGTCGGTACTAATTTTGTGACTCTCATCTTTAATGACGGCGGCTACGGGTTAATTGAATGGAAGCAAGAAGATCAATTTGGTCATTCAGATTTCGTTAAATTTGGCAATCCCGACTTTGTGAAGTTTGCCGAAAGTATGGGTTTAAAAGGCTATCGTGTGGAAGCGGCCAGCGATTTGATTCCTATCTTGACGGAAGCGCTGGCTCAAGATGTCCCCTGCGTGATTGACTGTCCGGTTGACTACCGGGAAAATGTGCGTTTCAGTCAATTATCTGGGGATATGAGCTGCAATTCGTAAGCTATAAATTAGGAAACGGCAGTGCCGTTTCCTCCATCGGCGTGTTGTTGATGGTTAGATCCGAGCGCCCTTAAATCGCGCTTTTTGACAATTTGAGATGTAAGAGCGCTCGATTTTTACTTTTTTATAATTAATGAATTTGGTACTTATAAACTTACCCGAAATCAGGACACGGCAGTGCCGTTTCCCTACAATTAATCGGTCGATGGTTGCATCCTTAAAGTGCGCTCAGTGCGATCGATTATTTTGGGGTAGGCAAACGGCAATACCGTTTCTTCCGTCGCCTTATTTCGGGTAAAGAAACTTGAGTTTTCATGATGTTTTAGCTTCCATTTAGATCAGGATCAAGCTAGCATTCGAGCGTGAGCAATTTCTCTATCACCTATCAGAGGGACTTGGGAGCTAAAGAGTGAGAAAATAGCTAATGTTTTCCCCGTCAAGGTAACAAATTCTACTTCAGATCCTACGCCACCTTGATGTACTAAAACCACAGTGCCGATGTCGCCTTGGATTAACTTTTTTTCTGGCAGATCAATTGTTAAAACAACGCTATCAAGTTCTTGAATCATTTTATTTTTAAATCTGGTGGATAGGTACTTACTAGCCTGGGATTGTCGCCTCCGGTTTCTTGAGACCAAACAGAACGAACAAACGGTTTTCTGCCATCTAGTGCTAGCATTTCTCCTTCAATAACGTACCGACTACCAAAAGGAACTTGTTTTCAATTGCTGAAATCAGCAGTTTACAGGATTCGTATGTCTATTTTCAGAATCCTATCAATAAGCGTTCAACACTTCAGATCGTGGACGAGTTTCCAGATATCGCCAAAGAACAGATAACTGCTTGTCTTGATTCTGCTCGCGATTTGTCGAATATTGAAACAGTTGCCGTCGGAGTTTAAGATTGTTCAGAGTTGAAAAGAGCAACACAATGGAAAAATTTAATAATTTTGCTTGCGCTTAAAAAAAAGCTGAAATCAAAGCTTGGTTAAAATTAGTTGAAATAATTTTCCCGAAGTACATTATTAGGGCTTGCAGGGACTGGGAAAGCAAGGATTTAGCCCTTCACTTACCAGCCCCCGCGCTAGGATTTACCCCTTACTTATGCCTTAACTTCCCCCCGCTAAACTCAGAAGCAACAATCATCGAGCCAATCCCTGCATCCGTGAATATTTCTTGCAGCAAAGCATGAGGAATTCGCCCGTCAATAATGTGAGCGCCCTTCACACCCTGAGCCAAACTTCGCACACAACAATTAACTTTAGGAATCATCCCCCCAGACACAACTCCCGACTCAACCAACTGTCTCGCTTCTTGAATATCCAACTTAGCAATCAGACTCTCCGGCTTGTGATAATCTTCCAAGATTCCCGCAGTATCAGTCATCAAAATCAATTTTTCTGCTCCCAAACCAGCCGCAATTTCCCCGGCTACGGTGTCAGCATTAATGTTGTAAGATTGACCGCGCTGATCCGCCGCCACGCTCGACACCACCGGAATATAACCGCTGTTCACCAAGGACTCCAAAATGTTGACTTCTACGCCGCTAACTTCACCAACAAAGCCAATTCCCTCCCGGCCGTCCGGACGAGCTTGAATCAGATTCGCATCCTTGCCGCACAATCCCACTGCTTTGCCGCCAGCTTGGTTGATTAACGAAACAATTTCCTTATTGACTTTCCCTACCAAAACCATTTCTACGACTTCCATTGTCGCTGCATCAGTCACCCGCAAACCATCCTTAAATTGCGGCTCAATTCCCAACTTTTCCAGCCAGATATTAATTTCTGGCCCGCCGCCGTGAACTACAACTGGACGCATCCCCACGCAAGCTAGAAGCACAATATCGCGAACCACCTTGTCTTTGAGATTGCTATCTTTCATCGCCGCACCGCCATATTTGACTACAATCGTGCGGCCGGCAAAGTGTTGAATGTAAGGCAGTGCTTCGGAAAGCACCTCTACTCGATTAGTGTCCGAATTCCTAACAAAATCGCTTTGTTTGAGCATGGGTAATTTACAAAAGACTAAAAACTCAATTCTAAAGTTTAATGGCTAAAGTACGTATCAACAGCCACAAAAATCACTTTTTCCCTGGATTGTATCGACTATTTGCGCGATCGCCCTTTTTGAGAGCCATCCTCAAAATTCTCATAGGTTTTTTCAATAAATTATCTTGAAAATTTGTATTATAACTTATAAAATTATTTGTAAAGTCAAGAAATGTATCCTTATCCTTGATTTACTTAACCTTATATGTTAAATGCTGTCGCCGCGAACTCCGAAAACCCTCAGTACAAGCTACCATCAGAGGCTGACTCATCCCCGTGGATGACGGTATTTTGCGATTTAGACGGGCCCATAGTCGATGTGTCCGATCGCTACCACACCACCTATCAGCAGGGATTAGCGGACACTCAAGCAGTTTACAGCTATCGAGGCATCAGCCTCAACCTTCAAATACTCAGCAAACAGCAGTTTTGGCAAATGAAACAAAATCGAGTGCCCGATGCTGAAATAGCCAAAAGTTCCGGCTTGTCAGGAGAAGAAATTCACGTTTTTCTCGGATGCGTGAGTCGGATTGTCAATCAACCAGACTTGTTGTACTTAGATCGCATCCAGCCAGGAGTGCAATGGGCGATCGCCCTTCTGCACTCCCGCGGCGTGCGGCTGATTTTAGTCACCCTGCGGCCGAGAAATCAAGCCATTCAACTGTTGCAAAATTACGGTTTAGCCAGACTGTTTACCAGCATTCACGGCACTCAGATGCCGGATGCCGCCTATCACAACTATACAGCCTTAAAAACCGAATTGTTGGCTGAAGTGGCAGCAGAATTTGAGTCATCTCTAGGTTCGGCTTGGATGATCGGAGATACGGAAGCAGATATCCTCGCGGGACAAGCATTAGGAATACCTACAATTGCCGTTACCTGCGGCATTCGCAGCCGCTATCAACTGCAAAAGCACCAGCCTAATTTCATTCTCAGCGACTTGATTATTGCCGTTCATCACTTATTAGGTTTGGGAAAGCAAGAGATATTAGACTGACTACTGTTGACTGTTAACAGTTAACTGTTAACCGTTAACTGTTAACCAATGACCAATGACCAATGACTAATGACCAATGACCAATGACCAATGACCAATGACCAATGACTAATGACTGACTAAGCTTTTTCTAACTTCCTGGTCATTTCCCACAAGCGATTGAGGGGAAAATAAATTACCGGAGCCCAAAGACTGCTAAGAATAGCAGAACATAAAGCCACTCGTTGGTGATAGCTCCAAATTTCCAGTAAAGCCCGATCGCCCATAGCCAAAAATTGCAGCCCCATCACCGTTTCCGCCACCACCGCCATCCCAAACACAATTAAGGCGATCGGAATCGGATCTCTCTCAACAATATCCGCCGGAATCGACCAGGTTTTGAGCAAAACAACCGTTAACACTCCTACAATAACTAGACTTACAGCGTGGGTAGGATGAGGAGCAGTCATCGCATCTTGAAGAAACCCCAAAACCAGCCCCATGCTAGCAGCTCCCCAAACTGTACGTTTCCGCTTAATGCTCCAAGCTACCAACCAAATTAACAGCCAGTTAGGGCTAATTCCCAGCAATTCCATTCCCGGCATCCGAGTTGGCAATATCAGCATGCACAGCAGCACGGAAACAAATGTAACGCCGAAATTGAGAAATGGGCGCGATCGCCGCGTCATTCTAGATAAAGCCTTCATTACTGGTTTGCTCCCCCATCCGGCGCTGAAGATTCATTCTGCGAAGCCTTTTGTTCAGCTTCCTTAGAGTGAGGGTAAACCACCGCCCACTCCAAGGAATTCATCGGTGCAGTGAACTCAACAATAGCTTCGGGAGCCGGAGTTTTATTCATATCCACCGAAACGATTTTTCCCACCGGCAAACCAGCAGGGAACAACTGACTGAAAGAAGAAGTTGAAACCACATCCCCAGGCTTGACATTAGGAACATTATCAAAAAACTCCATCACAGCCTGATTGCCGCCTTTCCCGCGCATAAAACCCATATTGCGACTGCGAGTAATTCCCACACCCAATTGACTCGTAGGATCGCTGACTAAAAGCACCAAGCTAGTATTAGGAGTAACACTAACAACCCGACCTACCAAACCGCCGGGGCCCATCACAGTAAAATCTGTTTTGATGCCATCATTACTGCCTCGGCCCAAAGTTATTTGGTGCCACCAGTGGTCAGCGCTCCGGCCGACAATAGGAGCGACAATCCCTTTAGGTTTCTTAGCAGAAACGTAACCTAAAAGCTCTTTCAGCTTCTGATTTTGAACTTCTGATTCTAATAGCTGCGCTTGCAATTCTTGAGTGCGCGCCGAGATGAGTTGCTCTTGTCCAGAACCGTTGGCTTGAAAAGGACGAGTCACCCAATTGTAAACTTCAAAGAGTGCAGTACCTTGTGTTTGTCGAACTCCCCAAGCCGCAGTTACAGCTAAACCTAAAAGAGCAATTTGCACGCGCAGATCCCACCACCTGCGGATTGTGTTCTTTAGCATAATTTCAGTAATCTAAAATTGTTATGTCAGGATTTTAGATTTTAGATGGCAGACTTAGTTCTCAATCCAAAATCCCAAGTTTGTTAATTACATATTGCGCGAAGACTGCCCGCTGAAAACCCGTTCCAACTGTTTGTTTTCCAATACCCTGCCAGTTCCCAAAACCACGCAGCACAGAGGATCGGCTGCCACATGAGTGACAATTCCAGTTTCGTGACTGATCAGAGTATCTAAACCTTTCATCAGCGCCCCGCCGCCGGCCAGCATAATTCCCCTGTCAATAATATCTGCGGCTAATTCCGGGGGGGTGCGTTCCAAAGTACGCTTGACAGCTTCCACAATTACTGAAAGCGGTTCCGACATACTTTCGCGAATTTCAGGGCCTTTGATCGTCACAGTTCGCGGCAGACCCGAGAGCAAGTGCAGGCCCCGTACTTCCATGATCGAGTCGTCATCCTCGGTAGTTGGATATGCAGAGCCCACTTGAATTTTAATTTCTTCAGCAGTGCGTTCGCCAATGACCAAATTGTGAACTTTTTTCATGTATTGGACGATCGCCTCATTGAGTTCGTCGCCAGCTACCCGCACAGACTCGCTGATCACCGTACCTTGCAAGCTCAAAACCGCAACTTCCGTCGTACCCCCGCCGATATCTATAATCATATTGCCAGTCGCCTCAGCAACAGGCAGTCCAGCCCCGATCGCCGCAGCAATCGGTTCATCAATTAACCGCACTTCTCTAGCACCGGCCTGAGTTGCAGCCTCAATCACAGCACGCCTCTCCACACCGGTGACACCGCTGGGGATGCCAATAATGATCCGGGGCGAAAAGATGGTTCGCCCTTCGTGAACTCTGCGGATAAAAGTCTTGAGCATGAGTTCGGCAGTATCGAAGTCTGCGATTACCCCGTCCCGAAGCGGGCGCAGTGCTATGACATTCCCGGGCGTGCGCCCGAGCATTTTTTTAGCATCTTCTCCGACAGCCAGCGGTATTTTCAAGTCTTGGTCGATCGCCACTACGGACGGTTCTTGCAGAACAATACCTTTGCCGGATACATAAACGAGCGTGTTAGCAGTACCGAGGTCGATACCCATATCTCTTGATAAGGAAAATCGATTGAGAAGACCCACTAATTTGTACCCCCCCAAAAACTAAAATACTAATGTGTGCAATAATGTTGTTACAAAAGTGTAACCGAGGTGGATTCTATTACGTTTTTCATCCTGAGTCTAGTCAGAAATGTACATTGTCGAGCATAAGTTGAATGCAGGCTCGCCAATCATCCACAATAAATATGTTCTGGTCAGTGGGTGTAAAATCAGGATGAAGCCCGGATTCGCGCTGTTCCAAGTTAAGTTTGGAGGAGATCGCGCTTTAGGGAGAGTTTAACTACATCACCAATCGATCACATTCCCGAAAAAGTTTATGAGTCTTAATGTTGTGACTTTAGTAGGCCGCGTCGGCGGCGACCCGGACGTGAAGTATTTTGAGTCGGGTACAGTTAAGTGTAATTTGACGCTGGCAGTGAACCGCAGAACCAAGAACAGCGATCAACCAGACTGGTTCAATCTCGAAATCTGGGGCAAAACAGCGCAGATTGCTGCTGACTACGTTCGCAAAGGCTCTCTAATTGGAGTAACAGGCTCTTTGAAGTTCGATCGCTGGCAAGACCGCAATACGGGTTCAAATCGCTCTAAGCCAGTAATTAGGGTAGACCAGTTAGACTTGCTGGGCTCCAAACGCGACAACGAGTCGGGTATGTCGCAACAAAACAGCGAATTCTAGCGTTTGAGGAATTTGGCAACTAATATTTGTGAATTGGGTAGCGGCTGGTGAGTTCAGAAAAGTTAGAAATTGTTCAAACAGAGTATCAAGCTGGCCGAGTAGCTTTCGAGAGCGGCCGCTACGGTCAAGCTATCCAAAGTTTAGAAACAGCCACAGGTTTGGTCGATCGCAATTCCCGGTTGGGCGGCGAGGTGCAGATGTGGCTGGTGACAGCCTACGAAGCCTCTGGCGATACAGAAAGGGCGATCGAGCTTTGTCGCAAACTCACCCGCCATCCCCGCCAAGAAACCCGCCAGCAAGCAAAACGCCTGCTGTTCATACTCGAAGCCCCCAAACTCACTATCCCTGACGAATGGACGGTAAAAATCCCCGATTTAGCAGCTTTAGATGAAAATCAATCAATCAGTTTTCAAGCCAATCCGAAAGCTGATATCAAGTACGCCAAACCCAAATTAGTTGCACCGGAACCTGTAGATTTGAGCCAAGTTAACACGAAAGATAATCAGTTTATTTGGGTAGCATTAATTGCCACAATTATAATTTTTTGCTCTTTAGTATGGCTAAGTTAAGCTAACTTCAACTTAATCTAAACAACCCTAAGCCAGCCACGCTTAACACATTTGAATACTTGACAATCGTTTACATAGTTGCTGTTTACAGCGCGTATCTACTTAAAAATCAAAAAATATTAATTTCCAACCCTTAGCAAAGGGTTGCTATTGCTGAGTGTAAAAAATTGTATCAAAATTCAGCATTTGCGATCGTCATGACAGAATACGCAGCAACAGTTCGATCGATCAGGGTTATTTTTTGTCCCGTAATGGAAATATTACTTGCCAAAGCTTCTTAAGGATGCCATTATCACCTGGACTTTTCCGAAAAATTCCCCTACAAATACTGCTGATTGTTCCATTTGTTGTCCAAACAGTTGGCGCAGTGGCTGTTGTTGGTTATCTTTCCTATAGAAACGGTCAAAAAGCAGTAAATGATGTAGCTAGTCAGTTGCGGAATGATACTAGCGATCGCATCAAGCAAAATCTAACTTATCTACTTGCTATTCCCTTTCAATCCTTTGAAATTTATGATGCAGCCCTGAACCAAAACCGCATCGATATTAATAATGGGAGAGATATAGAGAAGTTTCTATGGGGACAACTCCCCGCCTTTCCCCTGGTTGGTGCCACAGCTTTTGTTACCCCCAATCAGGAGTTTTTTGCTGCTGAGCGGCAGGATGATGGCGAGATCGTCATCCGTACTTCGGAAGTAGAAAACAACCACACTTTGACTACCTATACCACCACTCCAGAGGGTAAACGCCGAGAAATTATCAACGCCGGGGAACCTAACTTTGACCCCCGCAACCGCCCCTACTATAAAATTCCAGTCCAGCAAAAGCAAGCTTTTTGGGGAACTGTGGTTCCCCACATTACAGGTGAAGCCCTATATCTTGCGGCTGGTAAACCCATATATACCAAGACTGGAAATGTCCGAGGAACGTGGATGACAAACTTAAATCTGGTAATGTTTGGGGATTTTTTAAGCAAACTCAAAATCGGTAAAACTGGGCAAAGTTTTATTCTGGAACGTTCTGGAGAAATGATTGCCACCTCTACAGGGGAAAAGCCCTTTCAATATTACCCAGACAAGGTTGTCCAACTCCCAGAGCAACGAATTGAACGACTCAAGGTTGTTAATAGTAGCAATGCCATTACCCAAAAAGCGAGTCAAGCTTTGCTAGAGCAGTTTCGTGATTTTCAAAATATCCAAGCATCTCATCAACTGAATTTTACCGTCAAAGGTAAAAATTATTTCGTCCAAGTCGATCCTTTTGAAGATAGTAAAGGTATTGACTGGTTGGTGGTGGTGACTATTCCAGAAGCAGACTTTATGGATCGGATTAATGCCAATACTCAGACTACAATCCTGCTCTGTTTAGCAACTTTGATTTTGGCAATTTTGTTGGGGATCCTGACCGCTCGCCGGATTATCCGTCCTGTGGAGCGGATCACCACTGCTTCGGAAGCGATCGCCAAGGGCAATCTCAACCAACAAGTGGAGGTTAGTTCCATCGTTGAACTTGGAGAATTAGCCAACGTTTTTAACGGCATGACCAGACAACTAAAGGATTCTCTAGATACCATCCATTTGGCCAATGAAGAGTTGGAAGCTAGAGTGGAGCAAAGAACTGGAGAACTGCGCCAAGAAAAAGAAAGGTCAGAACAATTACTTTTGAATATCTTACCTGCGGAAATTGCCGATCGCCTGATGCGGACTAATGAATCCCCCGCCGAACATTTTGAAGAAGTCACGATTTTGTTTGCGGATATCGTAGGTTTTACTGGGATCTCGACTCGGATAGAGCCGATGCAATTGGTAGCAGGTTTGAACCAAATTTTCTCTGCCTTCGATCAACTCACTGAAAAGTATGGTTTAGAGAAAATTAAAACCATTGGGGATGCCTACATGGTAGTTGGTGGTTTACCCGTTTCTCGACCGGATCATTGCGAAGCGATCGCCAACATGGCGTTGGATATGCACGCCTATATGCAAGACGTGGAGAATATTTTTGGGGAATCTCTAGAAATTCGGATCGGGATTAACACCGGTCCTGTAATTGCGGGAGTAATTGGGATTAAGAAATTTATCTATGACCTCTGGGGTGACGCGGTGAATATCGCCTCAAGGATGGAATCTCACGGTAAACCGGGATACATTCAAGTCTCCGATGCGACTTATCTCAAATTACAGAATAAATACTTACTAGAGCCAAGGGGTACGATCGAGGTCAAGGGAAGAGGAGAAATGATGACCTATTGGCTTTTGGGTCGGCGGGATGAATATTAGCCACTAGCACTCGATAGGTGAATAACTGTTAACTTGTTCTTCCAGCCTGGGAAAAGTTCTGGCGCTATAAAATGCTTCGCACAGATGAATTCTATCAAGCGATGGATGGTTTTACGCGCGGGTGTCGAGAAACCGGGTTTTTATGACAATACTGCGCTGTAGGCGACTGATTCGCAAAAAAACCCGGTTTCTAAGTCTTTGCGAGTTCTGGTCACACCCAAAATCAAAGAAACCGGGTTTTTCGCAGTTTTTGGGTGGTGTATCGATGTTTTTGGAAAAAACCCGGTTTCTGGCCACACCCAAAATCGCTAAAATAAAACAAAGACCAAACGCGAAAGGCGATTATTGTGAGCGATTCCACCGTAGAACAGATATTGAAATTGGCAAGTCAGCGCGCCGATGCTGCTGAAGTATACTACCTCTCCAGCCAAGACACGCCGATCGAATTTGAGAACAATCGCCTCAAGTCCCTCCAAACCAAAGCCCTGCGAGGCGTAGCACTCCGGCTGATTCACAACGGCAAAATCGGTTTTGCTAGTTCCACAGATTTAACGCGGATAGACGATTTAGTCGATGCAGCAATTCAAACAGCCGAAATCGGCGACCCCGCCGAATTTGAACTCGCCTCCAACTTCCACCTAACCACCCCGGAAACCACCTACACTCCGCCCACAACCGCTGAATTAGTCGAAAACGGCAAAAACCTTATCGACTCAGTTCACGCCTACAATCCCGATATTATGGTAGATGTAGGCTTCCACGTCCGCAGCGGCCGCGTGAAAATTGCCACGACGCGAGACGTATATGCCGAAAGATGCAGCCAAATAGTCAGCGGGACGATCGCCGGAAATTTGGTACAAGGAGAAGACTTTATGCAAGCATACAGTTACGATGTCGCGCGCGATCGGCCCCTAGACACCAACAGCATCCTCCAATCACTCCTCGAAAAATACCGCCTCGCCGAACATCCAGCCACCATCAGCAGCGGTTCCTACCCAGTATTGTTCACCCCCAATGCCGCCGCCAGCACCCTCGGCGGCCTGTTTGATACCATCCTTTCGGGCCAAGCAGTTGTTCAAAAAGCATCTCCCCTAGCCGACAAAATCGGCGAAACCTTATTTGACGAACGGTTTAGCTTTTTTGAAGATCCAACTTTAGGCCCTTCCGCTTGTCCCTTTGACGACGAAGGTACCCCCACCACCCGCAAAACCTTGATTGACAAAGGCACAGTCACCGGGTTTTATTGGGATCGCAGGTGGGCCGCTCGCGCCGGTGTACAATCTACCGGCAACGGTTTTCGTGGCGGATTGTCTCGCCCCGGCCCGGATTTAACGAACTTTTGCATTTCCCCAGGAAACACCAGCACCCAAGACTTGATTGCTAGCATGGACGAAGGTCTAATAGTAGAGCAAGTTTTAGGTGCCGGTCAATCCAATCAATTAGCTGGAGAATTTTCAGTCAATTTAGACTTAGGCTATAAAGTAGAAAAAGGCAAAATAGTCGGTCGCGTCAAGAATACAATGGTGGCGGGCAGCATTTTTGAAGCCTTTAAAAATTTGGTAGATTTGAGTAGCGAATCTCAATGGGTAGGCGGCGGGGCATATTTACCTAGTATCCTGTTTCAACAGTTGGGTGTCGCATCTAGGGAATAAGTTAAGTGTGGTTAATTTAAAGTAGGGCAGATATTCCATCATGTTTGTAGTAAGGACTTTAGTCCTTAATTAACCAAAAGCTTTAAAAGAGGACTAAAGTCCTCACTACGAACGAAAGAATAGTAAAAATCGGCAATTGCTCGATTTGCTAGTTCATGCAAACAGGGAAAAATAGGGAGAAAGGTCAAATGAAAGACCAAAATGTCAAGGATGGAATTCGCAAAAGGAAAAAGCACTTTTTGTTTCTTTTACCTTTTGTTTTGTCCCTTTTAACTCTAGTGACTGGCTGCGTTCAGTACGATGTCGGAGTCAACTTTGACAGTCAAACTCACGGCCAAATCGTGCAGCACATTAAACTGGGGGAAAGGTTGACCAGCTTCAGCAGCGAAACTGTTGGAAAATGGTTGAAAAGCGTAGAACAGCGCGTGAGGTTGCTGGACGGAAAAACTAAACGGCTTTCCGAAAGAGAAGTTTTAGTGACGATTCCTTTCAATAATGGAGCCGAGTTAGAAGACAAATTTAACCAATTTTACAATCCGATCGCACAAACCGCAAAATCTTCCGTCGCAAGTCCCCTACAAACCGATTTGCCGAAGTTTGAAGCTCACCTGAATATCAACCAAAATAACTTGTTATTGGTGCTGCGAAATCGCTTGAGCTTGGAATTGGATTTGCGCGCTCTTTCTCTGCTTTCCTCAAACGGCAGTTTGCTGCTGAGTCCGGGAGAACTTTTGGAGCTAGACTTTAGCTTGAACACACCTTGGGGTGCCGAAAGTATTGAAACTGTAGCCGGTGCGCTCGTTCCCGAAAGCTATCGCGAAGGAAAGCAGTTACTTTGGAAGCTGAAACCCGGGGAAGTTAACTATTTGGAGGCGACATTCTGGATTCCGAGTCCAGTAGGAATTGGAGCGTTAATTATTGCCTTATTTGTGCTGGCGGGCCTTGCTTTGAAATATCAAGTATTGCCAGCACTCTCAATCGGCAAGAAACCGCAAAATCTCGGCCAAACCTAAAAAAGATACGTTTGAGAGGGCACAGTCAACCAATACAGTCAGTAAAATTTCAAAAATTGCATTGACTTGCCCCTCCCAGATATAGCCTTTCGAGCGTAACATGAGGTGCCAAGCAGACCAAACAGGCCATACCTCACAATACTTGAGAACCGCTATATGATGGTGTATGAACTAGATTTAATATTAAAAAAAGGAGAATATTCGCTAACTAAAAATTGATTTATCACAAATAATTTGCTTGACAAAAATCGAAAATTAGGCTTCAATAAAATGAGGTAGCCAAATTTATTGTTCATTTTTCTGATTTGCTTGTTTCTAGTATTGTTCGGAATCAAAAATAAAGAGCAGGCTGCTATTCAAGTTATAAAACGCGTCAAAGTTAAAGCTCTTATATGCGTATAACTAATTGTAGCGACCGAATCTGTAGTAGTTTTAGCGTGGCAGTAGGGCTACCAATTAATTTGATATGCTCCCTCATTTTTGGGGAGAGATTATCTAAAATCTAAAATCGAATGGTTGTTGAGTTTTGGAACATTGGAATACAGTCGGAAAGGATAAGCTGTAGGACAAATAAACATTGTATGTTCAAGGCGGGCGGGAAACCCCACTACCCCACTCATTGTTTTATTGTTTTTTGACATAGAGTTTAAATGCACAACAGCTTATGGCAGCCAATTAATTTGATATGCTCTGTCGTTTATGGGAACCGATTATCTAAAATCTAAAATCTAAAATCTAAAATCTAAAATCGAATGGTTGTTTCCCAAGACAAAAATGGCTTAGAAGCGATTTCTGAGGGCATCGCAATTTTAATTGATTTGGCAGAACGGGGAGAAATCGATCCTTGGGATGTTAAAGTAATTGAAGTTTTCGATCGATGTTTGAGCCAACTGACAAACACCTGCGATGCCGATCCGAGTAAGGACTTCTCCGATTTGTCCCACTCTGGCCAAGCGTTTTTGTACGCTTCAATGCTGGTGTTGCTCAAAGCAGAAAGTATCGTTCTCTCAGAACCCCCCGCCAATCCCGAATCCGACGAGGCCGCGCTCGAAGACGCAGAACAATCGGGAGGCCGACATTTGCCGCAGCATTTGGAGCGACAACTGCGCCGTCGCGGTGTCGCTCAACTACCACAAAAACGCCCGGTGAGTCTCCCTGAGCTCATAGAGCAGTTGCAGCTTATGAAAGCAGCAATGGAGCAGACAGTTGCTCCCCGTCGTCGGCCGACCTCAAAAATGCGATCGCAAGCAGCCCAAGCTATCTTTGAGTTAGCTCACCAAGAAAATTTGGTGGAAACTGCTAGCGAACTGGAGCGGTTTTTGACAGAACGCGGGTCTGAAATTGGTGAGGGTTGGCTCGACTTGGAACAACTGCTGGAACTTTGGCATCATAACAACGATTTACACTCGTCTGTCAACCCAGAACCCCCGCTATCGGCTGGGGAAGTTGACTTGCCAAATCATGACCGCGTGGGTATTTTTTGGGCTCTGTTGTTGCTGTCGGCTCAGTCTAAAGTAGAGTTGCTTCAAGAAGAGTTTTATCAAGACCTCAAAATCCGGGCGCTGTAAACTTAAACGGCATGGTAGTCAATCTGGGAAACCAATCAGTCTGCCCCTTTGTCGGTTAAGATTCGAGGCAGAACCTTGCTCCCCGACATTCTGAGGCTGGGCGTGGAAGGCCCGCAGCGGGATTGCCAAGTTCTTTGGTAATTTTCGACTCCTGGTTTCTTAAATCGAGTAAATAGGGAATAAATGATTGATAGCCTGGTACGATGTCGCCTATAAACAAGTCAGGATTCTGCTGCGATCGATGCGATCGCCACCGCTAGCGTCTAATTGTTGAGTTGATATCAATTAACAGAGGGTTGAGGAAGTTAAGAATGAAAGCGATGATTCTGGCAGCCGGTAAAGGCACTCGCGTCCGTCCGATTACTCACACGACACCCAAACCGATGATTCCGATCCTGCAAAAGCCAGTGATGGAGTTTTTGGTTGAATTGCTCCGCCAGCACGGGTTCGATCAGATTATGGTCAATGTTTCTCACCTGGCGGACGTGATTGAAAACTACTTCCGCGACGGTCAAAAGTTTGGGGTGCAAATTGGCTATTCTTTTGAAGGGCGGATTGAAGACGGAAAAATGATTGGAGAAGCGATCGGTTCGGCTGGTGGCATGAGGCGGATTCAAGACTTCTCCCCGTTTTTTGACGATACTTTTGTGGTGCTGTGCGGGGACGCTTTGATTGACTTGGACTTGACTGCTGCTGTGAAGTGGCACCGGGAAAAAGGGGCGATCGCTACTATTGTAATGAAATCTGTTCCCCGCGATCAGGTTCCCAGTTACGGAGTTGTGGTAACAGACGATTCTGGCAGAATTAAAGCTTTCCAAGAAAAACCTTCAGTAGAGGAAGCTCTGAGTACCGACATTAACACTGGCATTTATATTTTTGAACCGGAAATATTCAATTACATCCCTTCGGGCCAGGAGTACGATATCGGTTCGGAGTTATTCCCCAAGTTAGTAGAAGCCGGAGCACCGTTTTACGGAATTAGCATGGACTTTCAGTGGGTGGATATCGGCAAAGTTCCTGACTATTGGCGGGCAATTCAGAGCGTGCTATTGGGAGAAATTAAAAATGTTTCGGTTCCGGGAATTGAAGTGCGCCCCGGCGTTTATGTTGGTTTGAATGTAGCTGTGAACTGGGACAAGGTTGATATTACCGGGCCTGTTTATATTGGCGGGATGACGATAATTGAAGATGGAGCAAAAATTGTCGGCCCGACAATGATCGGCCCAAATTGTTGGGTGTGTAAAGGGGCGACTGTAGAAAACAGCGTGATTTTTGAGTATTCCCGTTTGGGCCCGGAGGTGCGGTTGGTTGACAAACTGGTGTTCGGGCGCTACTGCGTTGACAAAACCGGGGCGTCGATCGATTTGCAAGCGGCGGCGCTCGATTGGCTGATTACTGACGCCCGTCAAGTTTTACCAACTCACCACGGAGAAGAGCGGCTGGCCATTTCACAAATTCTCGGCAATGCTGAATAATTAGTTATTGGTTATTGGTTATTGGTTATTGGTTAGTTGTTATTAGTTATTGGTTATTAGCATCCACAAATAACCAATAACCAATAGCTACCAAGAAATAACAACTAACAACTAACCAATAACAACTAACTAATAACTAATGACTAATTACGACTGAAGATAAGTATATTTGCCGAGACTCCGTTCGTAATTTTGCAGCAAAAGTTGCGCTTCTGAAAGAGTAATTTTATTTTGCTGCAAAGCTGCTTCTGTCTGACGGCGGATGCTTTCTACCAAACTTTCTGCATCGTATTGTACGTAACTGAGGACTTCTTTCATAGTGTCCCCTTTCACCACGTGTTCGATATGATAGCCAGAAGGTGTTAGCTGAATGTGAACTGTATTTGCATCGCCGAATAAGTTGTGAAGGTTGCCCATAATTTCTTGATAAGCACCTCCCAAAAATAGCGCCAAATAGTATGGGTCTCCAGGTTTGAGAGTATGCAGTTCCAACACCGACTTCACATCTCGCAAATCGATAAATTGGTCGATTTTGCCGTCGCTGTCGCAGGTGAGATCGGCTAAAATACCCCGCTCAGTAGGTTCTTCGTTGAGTCGGTTAATTGGCATAATTGGGAATAATTGATTAATTGCCCAACTGTCGGGTACCGACTGGAAGACAGATAAGTTGATGTAATAAATGGACGCCATCACCTTTTCTAGGTCTTCCAAATCCTCCGAGACGTATTCTTTTTGCCGCGCGATCGCCTGTATTTTATCGCAGCAAGCCCAGTACAACTGTTCGGTTTTTGCCCGTTCGGTAATTCCCAAATAGCCTAAGTTAAATAAACTGACTGCTTCTTCCTTGAATTGGATCGCATCGTGATAGACTTCTTGGTAATTTTCCGGTGTGATTGATTGGTAAATTTCGTAGAGATTGCGCGGAATTTGGTGCGCGTTTTCGTCTACAGGTTCTGGTAGTTCTCTGGGGACATCGCTAGTACCGAGTACGTCAAAAACTAAAACTGATTGGTGAGAGGCGATCGCCCGCCCGCTTTCGCTGATGATAATTGGTACAGGAATTTTCCGCTCGTCGCAGGCATCTTTCACTCCCGCTACTACGTCGTTTGCGTAGTTTTGCATATTGTAGTTTTTGGAAGCGTGGAAGTTTGTTTTAGAACCGTCGTAGTCAACGCCGAGCCCGCCGCCTACGTCCAAGTAGTTCATATTAGCTCCCAATTTAGCTAATTCTACATAAATGTGGCTGGCTTCTCGAATGGCATCTTTGATAACGCTAATTGAGGAAATTTGAGAGCCGATGTGGAAGTGCAGTAACTGCAAACAGTCGAGCATTCCTGCTTTTTCTAGTTCGCCGACGGCGCGGATAATTTCTGGAATTGTCAAGCCAAATTTTGCCCGATCGCCCGTAGAACCTCCCCAGCGGCCAACGCCTTTGGTAGTGAGTTTGGCTCGCACTCCCAAAACAGGTTTAATTCCTAATGCTATGCTGGCGGCAATTGCGAGTTCTACTTCCTCAATTTGCTCTAGCACAATCACGGAAGTTTGCCCTAGGCGCTGCGCCAAAATTGCAGTTTCTATGTATTCGCGGTCTTTGTAACCGTTGCAAATTAACAAAGCGCCAGGAGTGTTTAAGGTCGCCAAAGCGATCATTAATTCTGGTTTTGAGCCGGCTTCGAGTCCGAAGTGATGGGGTTGACCGAAACGCACCAAATCTTGAATTAACTGTCGGTGCTGGTTGCATTTGACTGGAAAGACGCCGCGATAGACATTTTTGTAACTGTAGCGAGCGATCGCTCTGGCAAAACAGGAATTTAGGCGATCGATCCGATCTTCCAAAATATCGGAAAATCGAATCAGCAGGGGCAAAGCCAAATTGCGCTGTTTGAGGGATTCAACCAGTTCGTACAAGTCGAGGGAACCGCCACGATCGCCCTTGGGAGACACTGTAACGTGACCGGCAGCATTGATTGAAAAATAGGGTTCGCCCCAGCCTTGAATGCGGTACAGTTTCTCGCTATCTTCTATTGTCCAAGATTTTTGGGCAACTCGATCGGCTACCAAAGCATTGTGTGAAGGAGCCAAACTCATGACTGTTGGCGGCTGAGTCGATAGCGACTCGGTATCGGAGGAAGCAGAGGTAGCTGGGGAACTCATTTTCTCGGAAACCTCGAAATGACTGGTCAAATAGATAGTTTATCGCAGATATTGGGTTTCCTGATGCAGTTAAAAATCCACTTTGGGTGCAAGGCCGGACGATTTTCGCATTGAAGATTTTCGATTTGACTCCACAGATAGATGCCAGCCGCGATCGAACTAAAATCTCAACGGCTCGGTCGCTCAATTCCAAATCTCAAATCTCAAATCCTGCAAGACTCAGCCCCGGCCAAAAGTGCTGTCGGGCGATCGATCGCCCGACACACTCTAGCCAAAAATCACCTCCGGCGGCGCCATATCAGCCCCCACAATCAGCCCCCCGTGACTGTTAGACATCTTCAAACCCGGCGGCCGTGGCGCTTTTTCTTGGCTCTTCTGAGCCGGTGCAACTGAGGCGGGCGGTGTCACCTGCGGTTCAGGTACTGCATTGGCTCCGGGTACCAGTGGTTGCTGCGACAGCCAACCCACACCCCCGATCGCCCCTGCCATCAAAGCGGTGTAGCCGAGGTACAAATGCACCGGACGCATTTGAAAGCCGTCGGCTGAATCCGAGTCGGAAACAGACAAATACGTGTTAGTCATTATGGGACTCGGAGCGGGTTTGGGCAAAGCATTCGCCATAGCGGTGCCGTCGAGTCCCAAGGCGTCGCCCAGCCTGCGGATAAAACCTCTAACGTAAATATCCTGGGGCAGTTTGTCGATTTCCCCATTTTCGATCGACTCGATGTGGTGCAGCGGCACGAGAGTTTGACTGTGAAGTTGCTGGAGGGATAGCGATCGAATTTGTCGCCCCTGGCGCAATTCTCTACCCAACTCCCGCAGAGACTCTTCTCGCTGTTGAACTGCTATTGCTGCTTCTTCTTCCTTGCTGGGTTTCTTCGGCTTCTTGGGAAAACCGAACCCCGGAAAGGATTTTGCAGGGGCGATGACTGTTGCGGGTGCAGCCGACTCAACTTGAATTTCGTCTTTGGGCGCTGGTTGCTCTTCTTCGGAAGAGTTATTTTCTCGATCGTCATTTTCCGTCTCAAGCTCTGTTGTGGTGGGCGCTTCCACAGCAGCGGTGCGCCAATAGAACACAGGAGGAGCTACTGAGGCGTCTAATTCTCTAACAGATGAGGGGGCGGGAATTGGCTCGGCGAAAGTCTCTTGGGCGACTTTGATTTCGGTTTTGTTTGGTTTGTCAAACCTGTCAAATGCCAGCTTGACGGCTTCTCTGCTAACTGCTCTAATTAAAATTTCGGCAGCAGAGGCGGCTTCGCCTAACATGGTTTGCAAGCTAGCTAGAGCGTGGCTGTAGGTGTCGCTACAGAGGAGTTCAGCTTCTATTTGACCGAAGACAGAACGAAAACTTTCTTGAGAAATTTCCATAGTTGCCATATCTGTCACCCCAAAATAAGCCTCGGGTTTCAGTGCCATGATGTTTATCTTGTCTTCCTAGAAGGTATCTGAGTAAGTTCTTCGATAGCTTGGCATTGATTCCGGAGCGTCCGAGGCGAGTGGGGGAGAGCGCGGGAGAGGGGCAGAGCAAGAATTCCCGATTCCCGATTCCCGATTACGGATTTGAATTTTCTATTGCTTGTGGATGCGATCGAGTAACCACAGAGCCCCGATAATTCCTACAAAGTGGGCAACCGTAGCGTGAGTATTGGCGAGTACCACAAATATGTCTAAAGGCTGAATAAATCTGCTGAAATCGACTGCGGCCCCGAACAAAGCTTGGGGCTGAGCTAGAGATTTAGCTAACAGGGTGCCGCTAATGGCTTCGGCGCCGATCAGCGTCAGCAGCATTCCTGACAAGTTGGCGATCAGTGTCAACTGCACTTGTTTGATCGTGTCTGCTTTTTTGGGGCGGACAGCGCCTGCGGGCGATCGCAATTGTTTCGACAAACGGGTGAAACTCCAAGCGCGATATACGCTGTAACAAAGAACTGCCAGCCCGCAAATTGCAAAAAATACGCCGCCACCGGTGCCGGCACTGGTTGAGGCACCAGCGACGGTGGCCTTGGGGATGGCGAAAGGGATGGCAAAGAGCAAAATGATCGCTGCTACCACCGCTAACACTAGCTGCACCCAGAAGCACACCCAGCCTACTGTACGGAGGGCAAAGGCAACTCGCTGTACGGCTGCTGGAAGCTTGTCGGTATCTAACTGATTAGTCATATTTTGAGCGGATATAATTAAGTGGGTTTAATTGCCAGCAGTTTTTTAAGCGCGGACGGTTCACCCGCCCAAAAACGGATACCGTTCCCCGACACTCTTGAGGGTCGAGCCTCAAATTTTTGACTCTGGTTCGGGTTCCCTGATTCAATGCTGCAAGTAAATCTTCAATCCCCCAATATTCAATGCCAAAATCGACGCTTCGGCGGTTAACCATCTTTCTTTATAATGGAAGCAGAAATGTTTAAGATTTGTAACTGACATTCGATTTCACATTTGAACAGCGTCGATCGCAAGGTACTCAAGCAATGACACAACTACAACCCACCGTCACTCCCAAACTACAACAACCAAAGTTTGGCTTTAACAGCTACGCGGAACGCCTCAACGGTAGAGCCGCGATGATCGGTTTTGTCCTAACTATAATTATCGAGTATGTCACAGGCCAGGGGTTGCTGACCTGGTTGGGTCTCAACTAATTTTAGCAATGGCGGGGTCAGCCGATGATTTTCTGAAGATTTGAGCTTTGAGATTTAGTCTACAGATTTATCCGGGAACCCGAACCAGAGTCGAAAAGTTTGGGATTGACCCTCAAGAGCGTCGGGGACACGGTACTCGTTTTTGGATGGGTGAACCTGACGCTCTGCCTTTACTTGCGGCACAGTGAGTTTTACCTCTGCCGATCGCGACAAATTCGGGAATTGATTAGAATATTAATTAGACATCTCCAATCATTATTCAGGAGCAGGCGAGCGGGTTCGCTTACTGGCTGTGATCAGGAGAAGTCTGTCACAAACAAGCCCTGCGACTTCTCTACGTCAAGAGAGAGCGGTTGACCAAATTCAAGAGCTGGCTTTGGGAGCTGTATATCGGGTGAAATGTTGATTTGACAAGCTTGGCAATTTGGCTGCGCTCCCGTACAATTCCCCACAGGCGAGAAGATTAATTTAGGTGAAGCTAGTATCAAAGCTAGAAGTCCCGATCGCACCGCCGACTCTAAGTTTTAGAGATTGTAAATAAATATAGAACAGAGTAAAACCAAATGAATGCTTCGTGGACGCGACTTTTAAGGTCTGCTTACCGCAGAGATCCAATTACCAGCTTTGTTGTGACGGTGGGGGTTGTCGATGCAGCTATCGGCAGCATCGGCGCAAGCGGTTCTTTATTGGCTTTTGGACTCGGCACTGCTGGGGTGGCGATGGCTCTGCGCTGGTGGCAAATTTACCGCTCAGGAGCCGAACAACCAGCCCCTGCTCCCGAATACTATCTTCCTCCTGTGTCTTCTCGACCTCAGTTACCCGTGCTCAACAAGGTGTCCAAGAAACATCCTCCTTATTAAGATTACCGGGCAATGCCGACTGGGTGAAGTGGCGATCGACTCCCTAGAGCTGAGGCAATATTAAAGATAGAGCCAGAAAAATCTTTCCCTCATCGCTCCTTTGAGGCTTGGTTTATGAATATTTCTGTTGCCGAAAAACTGTACAAAATTGGCTCTGTAGCTGCCTGTAGCGGTTTGTCAGTGAAAACTGTTCGCTATTATGAGGAAATGGGTTTGCTGTCTCCGGCGGTGGAGCGATCGCCCGCTGGTTATAGGTTGTTTGGCGAGGCAGTATTCAACAGGTTGGCATTTATTAAACGATCTCGGACTCTGGGTTTGAGTCTTCAGGAGATTAAGGATATTTTACAAGTTCGCGATCGGGGAGAGTTGCCTTGTTCGGAAGCGAAGCAGCATCTAACTTTGAAGGTAGAGGCAATTTCCGGGCAAATTGCAGCCTTAGAAACTTTGAAGGGAGAGTTGCAAGCTATTCTCTCCGGCTGGGAAGAGCAACCAAATCCCGATCGCATTACTAGCACCATTTGTCCGAACATTCAGCGAGATTGAGCAACTGCCAAAAAATACAAAAAAGGGAAGGAACTATGGATTTCCTTCCCTTGGTTGTTTTGTGGGTTCTTTTGTGAGTTGTTTTGAGCTTTTAACTGTTTTCGCAGAGTTTGCTGTTGTTTTTTGAGCTGTCGAGCCCTGGCCGAGCCACCTTTGCCTTTGGAGTTTCTGCCCTCGCTGCGGGGAGACTCCCAACTTTTTAGTCTCATGTATTTATTTGGTTGCACTACTTCCATAATACACCGCCACAATTAAAGTGTCAAGGATTTTTCAGGCAGATGTTTGCCAGCATCAAATGTTGACCGATTTGAATTTGCGATCGCGATCGCCCGCATTGCACGCCCTACAATTAGAGTTGTTTGGCAGCATTTATCACTCCAAATATTCCGCCGGAATTGCAGCATCTGTAAAAACTGGTAGTGTTTCCCAATTTTTAACCCATTCCGGCAATTGGGCTACTTTTTTTAGCTGCTGCGACATTTCTATCAAAGAAAATTCTAAATCATAAAAATCTTGAATAATTTCTGACTTTAAAAAAATTTCATTTTTAGTTAAATCGGGAGCATTAGTCGCAATCGCAATGCTGTTTCCAGTGTCTAAATGAAATAAATAAACTTGTGCGAACACAGTTTGAATTGTTTTTACCGCCGCCGCATTAAACATTTGTTTGTGGAACAAGTTGACAACTACAGCACCCGCGCTTGACAAGCGAGTTTTGCAGAGTTGGTAAAATTCTTGTGTAACAAATTTATAGGGCATATACCCGCTACCAAAACCAGCATCCACAATAATTATATCATTTTTTACGATAGCATTTTGTTCGGCAAGATATTCGCGACCATCTTGAATGGCAACTTTTAGCTTGTCGTCAAATTGAATTCCAAAAAACTTTTGAGCAACTTCGACTACTGTGGGATCGATATCTGTACATTCGACTGTCGCGTCAGGGAAATAGTGGTGAAAATACTTGGGAATGCTGCCACCGCCAAAACCGATTATATATATTCTTTTTGGTGAATTTTTCCAGATTAATGCTAGCAGGATTGCTCTGGCATAGGGAAAAATTAAGTGGATTGGATTGTTGAGGTCTAGGATTGATTGAGCTACATTTGTGGTTAAGGTTTCTGTGTCTGCTAAAAGCAGGAGCAAGAATGATTTAATTTTTTTAACTGCTATGCAGTTGTCGCCGGAAATTTGTTTAAACAAAATGCCATCTGGTTGTTGTTGAAGCCAATTGATTTCTTGCTGAATAACTAATTTGTTGCTGTTTGAACTATCGCCTAAATAATCACTCATATTATTTGAATTTGGGGAATTACTGAGGAGTAGAATGGTTGGGAGCAGACATACACTTTGATTATTTTCAGGAACTGGTATGAAGTCTCAAATTTCACATTTAATCACTTCAAACCCAATAATAGCGAGATGCCGACGATCGCACAAACTACGCCCAAAACAGCCCGGAAGCTGACTTTTTCGCCCCCTAACACGGCTAAAGGCAGTATAAATAGGGGACTGGCAGAACCGAGTGTTTGAGCGATGGCTGCGGGTGCATATTTCAGCGAAGTTTGTTGCAGGAAAATCCCGAGATAGGTTCCTAAAAAAGCTGCGATAATTATGGCTGCTAATATTTTAGGCGTTTTTAATTGTTGGAAAGTGTCAAGGTTTTTTGCCTTCAAAAAGCATAGCATGACTGCCATACCGCCGCTCAAACGCAAGGCCGCCGTCCACAGGGGATCGATATCTGTTTGAGCGAAGGCGGCGCGGGATAAAACTGCTCCGGTCGCGTGGACTGTTTGTCCTAATAAACTAATGCCTAATCCCTGCCAAAGCTGTTTTGATGGTAAGGTTGTTTCGGCTGTTCGTTCGGCAATTACCCAAGCTACGCCGCAGATTGTTAAAAGTATGCCCGTACAAGCAATTGGTGATAGGTTTTCTTGCAAAAATATCAAGCCGAATAAAGCTGTTAAAGGGGGAGATAGGGTTTCTAAAAGCAGCGTTCGCCTCGCACCTAAATATTTTAATACGATAAAGAATGCGGTGTCTCCGATGCCAATTCCTAGAGCGCCGCTGATGAGCAGCATTGCTAAAATATTGGGGTTGATTGTGGGTAAGGGTTTGCCTAAAATTAGTATAGTGGCAAGTAGCAGGAAAAGGGCGATCGCGCCTTTGAGCAAATTGAGCACTACTGCGGGAATTTGCTGTCCGACTCGCTGCCAGATTGTGGAAGACAGTGCCCAGACAAATGCAGCGCCTAAAGCGGCGATTTCACCCATAAAATCTGTTGACGGTTGGTTGACGGTTGGTTGACGGTTGACTGTTGACGGTTGACTGTTGACGGTTGACTGTTGTGATTAGTTACCAATGCCCAATTCCCCATTCCCAATGCCCAATGCCCAATGC
>NZ_JADEWV010000003.1 GCF_015207455.1 Microcoleus sp. LEGE 07076 | reverse complement strand
GTGAAATTCCAAGTGTTTGAGGAGCAATGACTTGCCGTTGCCTCCATCCCCGAAAAAATACAAAATTTGTTCGCGGGGCGGGTCTTCGTTTAAATAAAAGGCAAAGCGGCGGGTAAATTCGTATCTGTCTGTGAAGAGTTGGAGTTTGCGATCGCTGCTAATAGTTTCGCTTTCTAAATCTTCGTCGTCTATTGGCATGGTTGTGCGGGTGAGGAGTGATTTTATTATATTATTTATTCCAACAGGTCATAAACCGTAATTCTCATACCTCGAATACAAGTTTTGCTATCTCGCTTACCAGGTGCGATCGCCCTAATATTAGCGATGTCTTGTTCAGACATCGCACTTTTCCTTGAGATTCCGACAAACTGCGAACCTATGGTTTAAGGAAGCAGTACATTTGGTGTAAAACTGCCGTGCAAACCGTAGGGAATGTGGTGTTTTAAATGCAGCTTTGTTACAGGCCCTTTCGCGATATCGCCAGCATCTAAAATTACTAAGGTCGATCGATGATTAGCCGCATCGTACATCAAAACCAGCAGCCAGCCGTCATCCTCAGCAACAGCATTGGGACGCGCCACAAACACTGGTTCCCCCGCAAAACCGCGCGGCGCTGCACTCCAAATTTGCCTTTCACCAGTCAGGAAATCAAATTTGAGAATAGCTTGCAAAGGAGCATTTCCACTCGGAGCATCTGCTGCACCAATATAAAGATATCGGTAAGGTTGTCCGACATGATTTGGATGCAAAGTCGGAAACTCGCAGCACCTAGTTTCAATTACTTGATGCTCCACTGTTTCCGCTTGTAAATTCAGCTTAAACCGCCACAATTCACCCGCTGGAATGGTGTTAAAATCAATCTCCAGAAAATCGCCGTCATGCTCTACAGTTGGAAAGGATTCGTAACAAACTGAGTCAACAAAAACTTCTCCTTCTTGTTCCCAGGCGTTGCAGTGGTGGAAGACAAAGCAAGGTTCTGTTTCTAATATTTTTACCTCGTCAGTGCCGTTGCGGGGAATCAAAATTACTTGCGTTGGCTTGTTGGGCGAAAATTGAATGCACTGGGATGCACTCCGAAATCCTAACAAGAAAAGCAGCGGATTGAAGCTGACGGGATTTTGGAAGAATATGCAGTAATTTGGGGTAATTACCATGTCGTGCAAAAAGGCAAAACCCGGTATTGCATGGGCGTGTTTTTGCAATAGTTTGCCGCTGGTGTCGAGTTCGTAAATGGTAATTGTACTCGACAAACCGGGCTTTACGGAAAAGTTGACTAATCTGTCTCCTTGACCATTTTTGCCTTTTTCAATTCTGGGGTGGGCGGCGAAGGCTTCACCTGGTTCCAAAATGCCGTCTAGGGTGTCTAAACCGATCGTTTCTAGGGTGCGGGGGTCGAGTCTGTAGGGCTGTGCTGCTTCCCAGAGTGCTAGCAGTTTTTCGCCCCAATAAATGATGTTGGTGTTGGCGATGTTTTTGATTTTGACATCAAAGATGTTGCTAAGCCAGCCCCCGGGCTTTTGTGTGCCGAATACGCCTCTGTGCAGGATTTTTCCTGATTTTTGTTCTGCTAAATAGCCTTCGGTTTGTACGAATCGGTTGCGGAAATGGGCGCGGCCTTGGGAAATTACGATCGCACAAACCATTCCGTCGCCGTCAAACGGGTGGTGGATGCGCTGACCTTTGATATCCAACAATCCGGGCCCGTTGCGAAAGAATGTGCCTTGCAAGCCGGGGGGGATTTCGCCTTCTATGTCGTCAATCCAGTAGTCGGATTCGTTGGGTTGGGATTCGTAGCCGCGCTGCCAGTCTGTGCGATCGTATGATGGTTTTTGGGCTGCTGTTTTAGCTTGGGAAGTTTCTAAGTTTTGCATGGGTAGAATAAGCTTTTGTTGATTTAACCGCCGAGGGCGCAGAGGGCGCAGAGAGGGTGAAAGGGGGAGAGTCGGAAAATTAGAAAAGTATTCTTTCTTCTTTCTTCCTTCTTCCTTCTTCCTTCATTTGTTATCTTGGCTGCGTCTTTCTGACCTGACTGTCGGTACTAAGTCGGGAAAGTATTCGGGCATGAAATGTTGTCCGCCCGGTTTGGCACTTCCTAGTTCTGTTTCTAATACAGGGAGCGATTGTTGATAGTTTTGGTCGTCGCTTTCTGCATTTTCTGCGGGCAGCCAATTTAGGAATGGCAGGGGTAGCAGTGTGGAGAGGTTGGTGATGACTATTAGCAGCCACAGGTTGTCGAAGTTGCGATCGGTAATTCCCAACCAGTGAGTCAAAATTGCACCGCCTTCGTGGGACAAAAGTCCGGCTAAGTTGGTGACTGACATTAACACGGCAAATAAAGTAGCTTCGACACCGGGGGGACACAATCGCGCCGAGAGAACTAGCACCGGCATATAAGCAATTTGTCCGATTACTGTCAGGATCAAGCTGTCTCCGATGCTGAACCACTGGTCGTCAATTCCTAATGCTCGGTTGGCATGAGTTACTAATAGTAAAGTTGTCAAGCCCAAGGCGGTGGCAATGACTGTTGACCAGCCAAAAATTACTCGAAATGGAATTGCTTTGAGGAATCGCTGAAACAGCCAAATGCCGAGGAGGGCGGCAATGCTGGTGACGAGGCGCACTCGGCCGAGAAATTCTGGTTGAAACCCTAATTCGTTGGTGGTGAAGAAGAAGAAGGCTGAGTCTGAACTTGGGGTGGCTTGCCACAGGAAGAGAAAGGCGGTGGGCAGCCAAATAGTTTTTTGGGTAACAGCTTGCCGCAGTTGTTTGAATTGGATTTTTACTGTGTCAAAGTCGGTTTTTTTGTTGACTTTTTCTTCGGTAATTAACCAAGCTGTTGCTGATACAATTAGGGGGAAAGATGCGGTGATTAAAAATATGGTGTGGGTGCTGAAGTGTTGCAGCAGGAAACCGCTGAGGTAGGCGGTAATCAGTCCGCCTAGGGCTGAAGCGCCCCAGGATAGGGATTGCAGGGAACCTGCGTCGGCGACGGATTCTTTTCTGGCCCTTTCGACTATTAGGGAATCGGCGATTACGTCGCTGACGGCGAGGGAGAGGGAACTCAGGGCGATCGCCCCTGTAGCGGCCAGCGGTGTGTGTACAATTGTTGCGAGGCTCACCCATGCTGACGTTCCCAGCAGCCCGGAGAGGACGATGTAAGGCCGTCTGCGGTAGCCGAATATTGGCAAGCCGTCGGACATGAAGCCGAACACGGGTTTGATAATCCAAGGTAGGGCGACAACGCCCATCATTGCCGAGACTTCGGCGGGACTCATGCCGAGCTCGTCTTTGAGGAAGAAGCTGACGGCTAAGCGGGCTAGTCCGAGGATGCCTTGGACGAAGTAAATCAGTAAGATGGCTATAAGTTCGGGGGTTGGCTCGTTCCCAAAGAATATTTTTTGTTTTAAAGATTCTTTGAGTTTGCTGGCGCCAGAGGGGGAAAGGAGCATTTGAGCAATATTTCTTAATGAATCTCAACATTTATAACACATTCTTAACGGGTTGCGCTAACTGTCTGAGGTGGGATGCGAAAATGACGGTAAGCTGGCAGCAGTTATAAGATTGTAATTAACCTAATTTCAATGATTTTTTGTAGCAATGAAAGCAGAAATAAGAATAGTGTCTCTGACAGTTGTTGGGATTTTAGGATTTGGAGCTAATTTAGCCTCAGCAATACCTGTTGCTAACCAGCAAGGTGATTATCCGGTTCCGACCTCAAGAGCGCGGGGGAACAGGCAGGTAAATTGGGTGGTTGTTGACTCGGATTCTCAAGGGTTGAATTGCCGCATGGCTCAGAGATTTCGATCGATCTCTGTAGATGCTCTTGATGCACCAGATGAGTTATTTACAAAAAATAAACACAATGTTTCGCAGTGGCCTGTGGTGACTTCTTTTAGGCGCGGAAAACGGTTGCAAGCGGTGACGGGAAATAATGCTGATCAAATTATGATTGCTGACTCTCAGGGCAAACCTTGGCTGCCTATTTCCACGGAAAAGGGAAATTGTTTTGTGCGGGCGAACAGCCGTTTTATTAAACCGATTCGGGAAAATCCTACTACTTTGAAACCTTTGGAATAATCAACCGCGAAGACGGGAAGGACGCGAAGCCAGAAAAAAGAGAGAGTTCACAACTACTGAAAGGAGTGTTAAATGATTATAAATCCTGAAAATGTACCGGATAGTACAGGCTCCAATTATCCAGAACAATTTAAATCTGCGGTGGCTGGGAGAGTTAAAAAACGCTTGGGCGATGCGGCCGGATTGCAGAATTTTGGGGTAAATTTGGTGAGGTTGGCGCCGGGAAGTTGTTCTGCTCTGAGACATTGGCACTCTCGTCAAGATGAGTTAGTCTATGTTCTGGAAGGGGAGGTTACTCTGGTGACAAATTCTGGTGAGGAAGTGCTGCAACCGGGTATGGTGGCGGGTTTTCCGGCTGGAGATGCTGACGGGCATCATTTGGTGAATCGCTCGAATGCTGATGTTGTTTATCTCGAAATTGGCGATCGCACTCCTGATGATTCAGTGGATTATCCCGATGAAGATTTAATTGCTAAAGCTAGCGATAATGGTTGGATTTTTACTCGCAAAAATGGCGACATTTATGAGGATTGAAAGTTTATGAGTCAAGTCAATCTTTGGAGTTCTGCGGAACACGCTTTGTGGTATCTTGCTAAGGCTGATGGTATTCCTCACCGCACGGAAGGTGAAGCGGTTTTGTTGGAGGAAGTGCCAAAAGATGTCAGGCGCATTCTGGATGTGGGTACGGGTGATGGGCGGTTGTTGAGTTTGCTGAAGTGCGATCGCCCGAATGTTGAATCGGTGGCGATCGACTTTTCGCCGACAATGCTGGAAAAAGCCCGCATTCGGTTTGCTGATGACAATACTGTCACGGTAATTGAGCACAATTTTGACGAACCTCTGCCGGATTTGGGCAAGTTTGATGCGATCGTTTCTAGCTTTGCCATCCATCACGTAGAGGACGATCGCAAACGTTCGCTTTACGCCGAGATTTTCGAGCTTTTGGAACCCGGAGGCATTTTTTGCAATTTGGAACACGTAGCGTCCCCAACAAAGACTTTACACGAGAAGTTTAGAGAGGCACTGGGTATTAGCGATTCGCCCGACGATCCGTCTAATAAATTGCTGGATGTGGAAACGCAATTGCGTTGGTTTAGAGAAATTGGTTTGGGTGAGGTAGACTGTTATTGGAAATGGCGGGAACTCGCTTTATTAGTTGGGGTGAAACCAGTTTAGGATCGTGGATTAAATAACTTCCGTAGGTTCGTTCCACGGGCCAACCTACAAAAAATGCAAGTTATTTAATTTTCATTCCTTAGCAGCCGATATGGGTAAGGACACGGAACAGTCGTATCCTTTTAAAATTGGAAACAGTCAATCAAAGTCGATACTAGCCGTGTCTAATAACGAACCTGCACCGCATTTGCACCTCCTTTCTAGCTTTGAAGCGGGATGGGATGGTTTGAATCTCATTTACGAATTAGAACCTGCTGACGAAATGCCGGAAACTGATTTAGGTCAGCACTTTATCATCATTGCTCAGAATGATTTTCGGGCGAGTTTTATGTTTAATGGAAGTTGGCAGCACGTAGATTATGCCAGCGGCGATATTGCTATTATTCCTGCCAATCAAACTTTTCCTAGAACATTAGTCGATCGCGAAGTTCCATTAATTGAGCTATTTCTCGAACCTGCAATGCTAGCCCGCGCTGCTTTTGAATCTGTGGATGCCGATCGCATTGAGTTAGTGCCGCAATTGCAACTACGCGACCCTTTAATTCAGCATATGGGGCTAGCATTGAAAGAAGAACTAGCAGCCGGAGGTGCAGACAGTCGCCTGTATGCAGAGTCAATGGCAACAGCGCTTTCTGTGCATTTGCTGAGGCGCTACTGTTCCTTTCAAAAGGAGATTAAAAACTATACTGGCGGATTGTGCAAGTATCAAATCACGCAAGTATTCAATTATATTGACGAACATTTAGACCAGGATTTGAGTTTGGAAAAACTGAGTAGTGTCGTGCAGATAAGTCCACATTATTTTGCTAGTTTATTCAAGCAATCTACAAAAATTACACCTCATCAATATGTGATGAAATGCCGAATAGAGAAAGCAAAGCAGTTGCTCCGGCAGCGGGAGTTGACACTTGTAGAAATCTGTCACCAAGTCGGCTTTCAAAGTCAGAGTCATTTCACAAGAGTCTTTCGCCAACAGGTCAAAACTACGCCAAAGGCATATAGAGATGCGCTTTGAAGGTTGGGAAGATTAGGACATTTTTAGGAAGATTGGGCAAGACAGCGGCAAAGTGCGATCGCTAAATTAAGTACCTACCGACAATTTCTTTGAAGGAGTAACCAAGGATGAAAGGTACTAAATTAGCTTTTGAAGGATGGAGTATCGTTGGTTGGTCTGCGGTGATAGTTGGCATTATGCTTGCTGTTATCTGGCTGATTCACGGCGTTGATGAAACAGCGATGCGGTTGGCGATTCGAGCAACTGCTCGTACTTCGTGTATCTTATTTCTAAGTGCTTTTGTTGCTTCGTCACTTCGCAGGCTGTGGCCAAATATATTTACACAGTGGCTGTTAAAAAATCGCCGCTATTTCGGCTTGTCGATGGCTGTGTCGCATACGTATCACGCGATCGCCTGGACTGGCTTGTGGTGGGTCACTTCTGGCGCGTCGCCTCAGTTTGACCCTCTGGGAGTCTTAGGCTATGTCTTCCTGTTTGCGATGACTGTAACATCTTTTGAGCGATCGGCAGCATGGATAGGTCAACGAGCCTGGAAAATTTTGCACAATGCTGGAATGCACTATTTCTGGCTGGCTTTTACCTTTGAATTCAGTACCAAGATTTTCAAATCAATGCTCGTATATTTACCTTTGACAATGTTGCTAGTTGCAGCAATTATGATTCGCCTAGTTTCTCCTAGAATACAGAGAAAATTAGTTAGTTAGTTAGGGGTTACACACTCCCACCAAAGAAACCGGGTTTTTTAACTAATCTGGGGGGTACAACAAAGTATTTTCCTAAAAAAACCCGGTTTCTCGGCCCCGAGGCGTAAGTTTTAATTAAATTAAATCCGGTACTTTGGGTTTAATTTGCCGCTCGTACCAGTTCATGAACGGGGTGGAACTAATGCCGTGCAAAATCACAGAAAGTACGATATTGAAAAAGTAATCCAGGCAATTTTCTCGCCAGTTTCTCCTTTCAAACCGTGGCCGAAAGCATAGGTAAGATAATAGATTATGGAAACGCAACTGCGCTGGTTTATAAAAAGTGGTTTTACCGATGCAGACTATTATTGGAAGTGGCGGTAACTCGCTTTATTAGTTGGGGTGAAACCAGTTTAGCTGCGGGTAAGGACTGCATTATCGTGTCCTTTTGAAATTGGAAATAGTCACAATTAGTAAAGTGCATCAGATTTTAAAACCCTCAATAATCGTTCTATCTATAAATTCACCTGACGCACCCTACAGCTTGATTTGAGTATGCCAGTTGCCTAAGTCCTGAATATAAGAGGTTGCTGTCGTAGTAGAAGTCGATATAGAACAGTTCTGGTTATTTGAAAATAACCCACAGAGTATTAAGGAGAGAACAGCCGAACTCTTAACCCAAACGATACAGAAAGCAACCGTTTTTTGGAGTAGCAAGCAAATTCAACCTCCAATTTACACTTTTAGTTAGTTGGGATGGAAAATATTGTCCGGTCGCTCGCACATTGGAATATTACCCAGTTAGAGGGCTGTTTTAAGAGTTATTAACCAAACGATCGAATTAACAACAAACAAAAAGGTATAAAAAATATAGATTGATGGAGCGCCGATAGCTCGACCTAAAGAAGGCATTTTAATTGTTTTTAATGAACCGAGCGGGTGAACAAGACCTGCCGGAATTGAGCGAGTATTAAAACTTTCATCTAAGGCGCTTTCATCATTCAAAAATTGGGTAATTGCATTGACTCTTTGTATGTAATAAAATTGCACCTTCCAGTAGGTAGCTTCTAAAAAACAGAAACCAAAAATTATAACGTATCCTAGGGGAACTAACGCATCTATTTTGCTTGTAAAAACCCAACCAATCAACGCTACCCAAAGGGTGATTGCCGTAGTTTTTAATTGCATCATAATTGTTGTGAAGTTAGCTACTTTTGTCTCTAGTTCCTCGGCTCCTTTTTGCAGCATAGCTAGCTGAAATTCAAATCTATCCATATTTGACTCGGCGAACGTTTATATTAGAGTTATCGCAAAATTATAATCTTCTTTTCTTTCGGTGTCGTTAGAGAACTTCGCCTGACGCACCTTACAAGTCGATTTTAGATTATATAGTAAGGTGCGCTACTCTCCCGAAATTCCCGATCGCCGTTAGAGAACTTCGCCTGACGCACCCTAAAAGTCTGCATAAAAAGGGTTTGTAGTGAGGACTTTAGTCCTTGAGTGCTGAGTAAAAAAGTCCTCACTACAAACATTATTTAATTAAATTAAATCCGGTACTTTGGGTTTAATGCGTCGCTCGTACCAGTTCATTAACGGGGTGGAACTAATGCCGTGCATAATCACAGAAAGTACGATGGTTGAAAAGGTAATCCAAGCAATTTTCTCGCCAGTTTCTCCTTTCAAACCGTGACCGAAAGCATAGGTAAGATAATAGATAGAACCGACCCCGCGAATCCCGAACCAACCGCACAGCAAGCGGCTGGCTGGATGTAAAGGACTGCCGATTGTACTGATCCAAGCTCCCACAGGCCGAATTAAAAAAATTAACAATCCCGCTACTAAGAGCGAGTAGCCTCCAAAAGCGAGCATAGGTTCTAGGCGCAGCATCGAACCTAATAGTAAAAGAGTTGCTACTTCCATTAACTTTTCAATGCGCTCGGTAAAGTGCAGTTGGGAAAGCGGTTTTTCTGGGTTGCGGTAACTCCCCTGCACCACAATTCCTGCTACAAAAACTGCGAGAAATCCGTAGCCGTTGACTACTTCTGTGAGGGAATAGGTGAGTAAAATTGTGCTGAGGGCAATGAAATCTTCCATTAATTCATCTGCCGGTTTGTGGCGTTGGAGTCTTTTGTCGATCCAGGTGACGGCTTTAGCTACTAAAATTCCCATAACGATACCTGCGGCGATCGCCCAAATCAAGTCAACTGCTACCCACTGCGAAAACCAGTTGGGCCAGTTGTTATCTTTGAGCGCATAAATGCCGAAATAAACAAAGGGAAAAGCTAAAGCATCATTCAAACCGCCTTCGGAGGTTAAACCAAAACGCAATTCATCGCGATCGTCTAGATGAGCTAACTGAACTTCTGATGCTAAAACTGGATCTGTGGGAGCGAGAATTGCCCCCAATAAAATAGCTGGGCCCCAATCTAATTTCACAAACCAATGAGCGATCGCAGCAACTGCAAAAATCGAAATTGGCATTAAAAAACCGATCAGTCGTACTGTGGAATTCCAAGCCCAAAGTTGCAGCGGGCGATTCATTTTTAAGCCGCAACTGAACAGAGAAACAATCACTACAAATTCTGTAAGTCTTTCCAAGAATTGAGCGTCGGGGCGCAATTCAATCAGCTTGATACCGTAAGGCCCCAATCCGATACCGACAACTAGATAAATTAAGGCATAAGACAGTGGCAATCGCGAAATCCATCCCGAACCCAAGGTGACTGTCAGCAGGAGGATGCCAATCGCTAGCAAGTTGAGAATGTAATGATCTACCATAGCGATCGCACTTTAATTAGGTTTGACAAGTGCGATTTTAACAGATAAAAGCTTTTGGCGCATCTACCAACCGCTAGATTCTGCTATCTTCCCAAAGTTATATCTATTTGTTATCTGTGATTTGTAACAAATGACTAATGACTAATGACTGCTCACTAATGACTGCTGACTGCTGCCAACTAACAACTGCCAACTGACTACTGACTTTTTTCGGTAGCGATGATGTGCAAATCTACGTGTTTGAGCGATCGCACTAATTGCTGAGTCAAAGAACCCCGCAACAACAACTTCCAGCGAGATTGCTGGCTTTCACCAATCACAATTTGAGTAATGCGATACTGTTTAGCTACATCAGAAATTGCTTTGGCTATATTCTGACTCTGCACCCGCAGAAATTGCCCGTTAAATTCTTGACAAAGTTTCTGGCACGTTTCAACGTGTAAGCTTTCGGCTTTTGTTAAAAAGCGATCGGGGTTTTCCACAAATAAAGCATAAAATGGCGCATTCATGTAGCTAGAAATTCTCCCACCCCGTCGGAGAAGTTGCAAAGAATTTGGATAAGTGGAAACGCATACTAAAACTCGTTCGTGAATGTTACAAGATTGACCTTTTAAAGTTGCTGCCTCATCTTCAACGTTGTCTGCGACTTCTCGTAATGCTAGTTCTCGTAATGCAATTAAATGGCGACGCTGAAAAAAGTTTTTTAAAGATTGTTCAATTTTTTCGGGAGCATAGATTTTACCTTCTAGTAACCTTTCTTCTAAGGTTTCTGGTGTCACGTCAACCACGAGTATTTCGTCAGCTTCTTCCAGAATGCGATCGGGTACTCGTTCTCGCACGACAACTCCGGTAATTCGCGCTACTAAATCGTTGAGACTTTCTATGTGCTGAATGTTGAGAGTTGAGTAAACATCAATGCCAGCATTCAGTATTTCTTCGACATCTTGATACCGCTTTTCTCTGAGAGAACCGGGAATATTTGTATGAGCCAGTTCGTCGATTAATGCTAGTTGAGGGTGGCGTGCGATCACAGCTTCTGTATCCATTTCAGTCAGAGTTATTTCGCCTCGCAGCATTTGTTTTCGTGGGACTATTTCTAGTCCCTCAGCTTTGGCTGCTGTCTCTTTTCTGCCGTGAGTTTCTAACAATCCAACAACTACATCAATGCCTTCTGATTTGATTGTGTGTCCTTCTTCTAGCATTCGGAAAGTTTTGCCAACACCGGGAGCCATCCCAATAAAAATTTTATGCTTTCCCCGACGGCGGCTGCGATCGTAAGTGCGATTTGGTTGGGCGTAAACTGCGTCGGGGTTATTTTCGAGTTCGCTAGAGTGAATCATAGCTAAATAGTCAGTTGATAATTGATAGTGGATAGTTGGTAGTTGCTATTTGGTATTTGGCAGTTGCTAGTTGGTAGTTGCTATTTGATATTTGGCAGTTGCTAGTTGTCAATTGTTGAAAACAACAAATAACAAATAACAAATAACAAATAACAAATAACAAATAACAAATAACGAATGACTATTATAAACCACCTAAAGCTAGATTTAGTTTGAGGACATTAACTCCGGGCTCACCGAAAATGCCGAGAAATCTGCCGTCTGTATTTTGGGAGATCAGCATTTCTACTTGATTGGGATTGAGCGATCGCACTTTTGCTATCCGTTGAACTTGCGCTCTAGCTGATTTTATGCTAATGTGCGGGTCGAGGCTAGAACCGGAAGTGTAGACTAAATCAGCAGTTGGTTGAATACCAGCTCTCTCAATGCGCTCGAACTCAACTTGTACGCCCTGAAAACCATCTTTCTCATTCCCCCGTTTTAGCAAATCCGAGTTACTGGGAGCCAGATTAGTAGCTCCAGAAACACCTGTTTTTTGACTTAAATTATCGGCTTTTGTCGGAGCGTAATCTGGAAAAGTGCTGTAATTCGTGGTGCTAGGACGGCTCAAAAAATATTTTTCCGAGGTGAAATTCTGACCGATTAATGAGGAGCCAACTACAACTCCTTGCTTGGTAATTAAGCTACCATTTGCCTGGGAATTGAAAGCAATTTGACCGATTGCTAGCAAAATCAAGGGATAAACAATGGCTGTAATTCCCCACAAAACTAAAGTCACGCGAATTGCTCTGATTATTTCTCTCATATTTTTGATTTTGGTGTGGTGAAAAAGTTAATTTTGAGTGGTAGAGCTTCAATTAAAATCTTTCCGGCTGAAATATAACCACCAACAGGTAAATAGAAAGCGCGATAATCACCAAGCCCAGCAGACTTAAACCCCAGACAGCTTTGCGGGTCAAATCTTCGCCAGAAGCTGCATAAACAGCGGGAGCAATGATGGCATTGAAACACATTACTAGAAATAGCTGCACCGGGATTGGGTGACGCTGCCACAGGGTTTGTGCTAACTCAATAATTGTTTGAAAATCCGTGGGCAAAACATGATTAAGCCAATTATTACGTTTCATGAATCCTCCTTGTTTTGGGAATAAGTATCTTTGTTTATCTGTTGCCGAACTTGTTCTATGCTAAGCCAACGGCTGCAATCAAAATATCGAGAATTTTGATTGCAATAAATGGCGCGATCGCCCCGCCACATCCGTAGATTAAAATGTTGCGCTGCAAAAGTTGATTGGCCGTTAAGGGGCGAAATTTTACCCCGGTTAACGCTAGGGGAATCAAAGCGGGAATAATCAAAGCATTGTAAACTAATGCCGATAATACTGCTGATTGACCGCTAGCTAAACCCATGACGTTCAAAGCGCCGACGGGGGCAAACATTGCCGGAATAATGGCAAAATATTTCGCGATATCGTTGGCTAGGGAAAATGTAGTCAGCGCACCGCGTGTAATCAGTAATTGTTTGCCGATTGTCACTAAATCAATCAATTTTGTGGGGTCGGAATCTAAGTCCACCATGTTGGCAGCTTCTTTCGCGGCTTGGGTTCCCGAATTCATTGCTAAGCCTACGTTTGCTTGGGCTAGGGCGGGTGCGTCGTTGGTTCCGTCCCCGGTCATTGCTACTAATTTACCTTGGGCTTGTTGCTTGCGAATTACTTCGATTTTGTCCTCTGGAGTTGCTTCGGCGATGAAGTCGTCAACGCCGGCTTCGTCGGCAATTACTGATGCTGTAATTCGGTTGTCTCCGGTGAGCATAATTGTGCGGATGCCCATTTTTCTGAGTTGGTCAAATCGATCGCGAATTCCCGGTTTAATCACATCTTTTAAATAAATAATGCCGTAGATGTCGCTGCCTTGACAAACTCCCAAAGGTGTGCCTCCAAGCCGGGAAACTCGCTCGTAAGCTTCATCGAGATCGGGGCCGATGTTACCACCGCGCGATCGCACAAAACCCTTCACCGCATCCACCGCACCCTTGCGAACCTCCGTACCATCGGGCAAATCCGTGCCAGACATCCGCGTTTTTGCCGAAAATTCCAGCCCGGTGGCGTTAGCGCGATCGAAAGTTGCTGTAGCGCCCAATTTTTCTGACAAACGGACGATCGACTTTCCCTCCGGTGTCTCGTCAAACACGCTTGCAGCCAGCGCTACAGCCGCCACATCCTCCAGCGAGTGACCGTTTACCGGGATGAACTCCTCAGCTAAACGGTTGCCCAGGGTGATTGTCCCCGTTTTGTCCAAAATCAGCGTATTCACGTCGCCACAAGCCTCCACGGCGCGTCCAGAGGTCGCTACGACGTTAAATTGAGCCACGCGATCCATCCCCGCAATCCCGATCGCACTCAGCAAACCGCCGATCGTGGTTGGAATCAGCGCCACCAGCAGTGAAATCAGCGTCACCACACCCACCGGGGTTTTCACGTAAGTTCCCACCGGCGGAATCGTAGACACCACAATCAAAAACACCAGAGTCAGCACCGCCAGCAACACCGTCAGCGCGATCTCATTCGGTGTTTTCGTGCGTTCAGCGCCCTCCACCAGCGCGATCATCCTGTCCAAAAACCCCTTACCGGGGTCGGCCATCACCCGCAGCGTCAGTTCGTCGGAAAGGATGCGCGTCCCGCCCGTAACGGAACTGGCGATGTCCGAACCCGGTTCCTTGAGTACCGGGGCGGATTCGCCCGTGATCGCAGATTCGTCTACAGAGGCGACACCCGCGATCACTTCGCCGTCAGCGGGAATGATATCGCCTGCGATTACTTTAATTTGATCGCCGCGTCTGAGGGATGTTGAGCTCACTTCCTGCAATGAACCGTCTGGTAAGAGTTTGCGGGCGATGGTGTCGGCTTTGGTCGATCGCAGTGCGTCTGCTTGGGCTTTGCCGCGCCCTTCTGCTACGGCTTCGGCAAAATTTGCAAACACCAAAGTGAAGAACAAAATTAACGTGACTAAACCGTTGAAAACGACTTGATTATTGCCTGGAACCGGGCCGAAGAGAGTCGGATCGATGGTTAATAATGCAGTCACAATTGTGCCTACCCAAACCACAAACATCACCGGATTTTTCAACATTACTCGCGGATCTAGCTTGATGAAAGCTTGTTTGAATGCTCTTTGGTAAAGGCCTTTGGTATTTGCTTTGGGTGTATGTCGGCGGGATTCGCGAGAACCTCTGGAACGGGGATTTTTTGGAGAATTGGTGCTATTGGAAGAAGCCATATTTTTGATTTTTAATGAACCGCAGAGGACACAGAGAACACAGAGAAAGAGAGGATTGATGTTGACAGTTTTTTGCTACAGAGGTGGAGGAGTTGGTGTGGCTAAAGGTGTTGCGGGTACTGTGGTCGGTGCAGGTTCAAATTTGCCACTGCTAATTTCATATCCTTCGGCAATTGGTCCTAAAGCTAGCACTGGGAAAAATGTTAAGGCCCCTAGAATTAAGATTACTCCAGCGGTGACGCTGGTGAATAACACTGAGTCGGTTCTGAGAGTTCCTGTTGTTTCTGGTACTGGTTGTTTGTTGGTCATGCTGTCTGCTAACAGCAGCAGTGCAACAATCGGAACATAGCGTCCTAATAGCATACTAAAACAGGTGCTTAAATTCCACCAGATTCCGGTAGATGCTGGTTGAGAGTCTGCCAATCCTTCAAAACCTGAACCGTTGTTGGCGGCGGCCGAAGCATATTCGTACATCACCTGAGAAATGCCGTGAAATCCGGGATTGCTGATGCCGCTCAAGCTGTTGGGAAATGCGAGGGTAATTGCGCCGGGAATTAAAACGGCGATGGGATGAATTAACAGCACAACGCTGGCTAAAACTATTTCTGGTTTTTCTATCTTTCTGCCTAAGAATTCTGGGGTTCTTCCCACCATTAATCCGGTGAGAAATACGCTCAAAATTAAGTAGATAAATAGGTAAGCTGTACCAGTTCCTTGTCCGCCCCAAACTATTTGCAAAAACAAGTTAAATAAAGTAGCAAAACTGCCGGGAGGCATTAAAGAATCGTGCATTCCGTTGACCGCACCGCACATTGTGCCTGTTGTAGTCACTGCCCAAAGGGCGGTTTGGGCCCAGCCAAATCTAATTTCTTTTCCTTCTAAATTTGGCTGCACTGAGCCTAGTAATTTGTTGATGAGAGGATTCCCTTGGAATTCACCGACTGCTGCAATGCTAATCAAGAAAACGTAGATGCTAAAAACCATCCAAAAAATTAGCCAGCCTTGTTTTTTGTTATTGGCAAATATCCCGTAAGTATGAATGAGTGCTGCCGGAATTGAAACCATGGCTATGGTTTCCAGCAGGTTAGTGAAAGGGTTGGGATTTTCATAGGGGTGAGCCGAGTTAATGGCAAAGAATCCGCCGCCGTTTTCTCCTAGTTGTTTGATGCTTTCAAAGTGAGCAACCGGGCCGCGGGCTATTACTTGGGTGCTGCCTTCTAAGGTGGTGGCAACTGCTGGACCTGCTAGGGTTTCTGGTACGCCATTAATTAGTAGAAGCAAGCCAAGTATTAACGAAAGTGGTAGCAAAATACGGGTGATTGATTGAATTAAATCGATGTAAAAGTTGCCTAGGGGTCTACCTGTTAATCCTCGAATAAAGGCAATGCCTACTGCTAAACCGGTGGCGGCTGAGGTGAACATTAAAAAGCCCAAAGTTAACTGGGATAAGTAAGTAAATGTTGTCTCGCCGGAGTAATGCTGTTGGTCGGTATTGGTGAGGAATGAAATAGTTGTGTGCAGGGCGGTATCCCAGGTTGGTGTACCTAAGCCTGTAGCATTTAAAGGGAGAAATCCTTGAAGCATGAAAATGAGGAACACAAATATGCCCATGGCGATATTGCTGTAGAATACCGATCGCGCATATTGCCAACCTGTCATTGAATCTGCCGAGCGAATATTGCCAACTTGATAGATGAGTTGTTCTAGGGGTTTAATGGCACGATCGAGGATGGTTGCTTCTCCCATGTATACTCGTGCCATGTAATTGCCAAAAACCGGGGCGATCGCTACTACTATGATTAGCGTTAAGGCGATTTGAATTAATCCTTCAATCATAAGGGAGTCGATACTTTCTTAAAAGTGTAGTTTACTTTTAATAATCAATATACTTGAAGTTAGGGTGGTTGATAATTAACCCCCAGGTATAAGTTGCTGTTTACCCATTATGTATAACTGCTATATGTTTTAGTAGTAGACGAATGTTTAGATTTTTTAAACTACCTATACTTAGAGATATATTTTTGCTCTAAACGCGGGTATCTTGCGTCAAAATAAATGAAATATACCGCTAAAATATGGATTAATTAATGATCTTAAAAAAAATCTTTAAAATCAAGGAAGACTTGGCTCTGAGAGAGAAATGTTGGCGGGGGCGATGGTCGATCGCTATTTTATTTACCATTGTGGTAGCACTAGAATTTAGCACGCCGTCAGAGTATTTATTTGGCTATTTGTATACAGGGCCGATTTTAATGGCAAACTCGCGCCTGAGTCGGTTGGCTAAGTTGCAAATTACGCTGCTAGCAGTAGCTTTGACTGTGTTGAATTTGTTTGTTCCTTATGGAGAAAAGATCGCCCTAGCAACTGTAGCAAATAGGGCGATCGCTGTCATGGCTTTGGGGGTGACAGGCTATTTGAGCGATCGCAATCAGCAGTACCAAGAGGCGATCGCCCTTACCAAAGCGCAATTGCAGTCCCAGCAACAATTGGCTAGCATCCGAGAAGATTTTGTCTCTACTTTGACTCACGACTTGAAAACGCCGATGCTGGGGGCGATCGAGACTATTAAAGCTTTTAAACAAGCCAAATTTGGCGATGTGACTTCTACTCAGCAAAAAGTTTTGGAAACCATGACGCGATCGCACAAAATGTCGCTACAATTAGTAGAAACCCTGTTGGATGTTTACCGCAACGATACTGAAGGTTTGAAACTGCAACTTGCTCCTGTAAATTTAGTAGCTTTAGCAACAGAGGTAATTGCCACACTCGCAGATTTATCGGCGGCGCGCCGAGTTTATATTAGTACAAGTTACGGAGAGTCAGATTTCCGCCGCTCTTTGTGGGTAAACGGCGATGCAGTCCAACTCCAGCGCGTTTTTGTTAATTTGCTAACAAACGCGCTCAACCATTCTCCCCGAGGCGGCAAAGTAGAAATTGTGATGGCATCTCATTCAAGTTATCAGATCGTGAAAGTTATTGATAGCGGGTTGGGAATTACAGCAGACGAACTGCCGCACTTGTTCGAGCGTTTTTATCAAGGAAACGGCGATCGACAAGCTAAAGGATCGGGATTGGGATTATACTTATCTCGCCAAATTATTGACGCGCACGGCGGTATAATTTGGGCAGAAAACAAATTGCCCCACGGTGCTTTGTTTGGATTCCGACTACCAGCCATCTCCGCCAATGAAACCTAATTTTCCCTTACGAATTCTCCTAGTTGAAGACGACGAACTATTTCGGTTGGGACTGCAAACTCGATTGCAGCAGGAAAGTTGCTTGCAAATAATTGCCGAGGCCGAAGATGGCGAAACTGCGGTAGAATTGACTCAGGAACACTTACCGGATGTGGTGGTTTTGGATGTAGGTTTGCCGGGAATTGGCGGCATAGAAGCTTGTCGCCAAATAAAACAGCGACATCCAGAAATTCCCGTTTTAATTTTAACATCTCATTCGCAAAAATCGTTAATTGAAAGGTTGATGGCTGCGGGAGCTCACGGATATTGTCTCAAGGGAATTGCGGCGGAAACTTTGGTGTTGGCAATTCGATCGGTAGCGTCGGGCGCTTCTTGGTGGGATAAGGGCGCAACTGCGGAAATTCGGGCGGTTTTTGTTAATCCCGAACCTGTGAAAGTTGGCTCAAAATCGGAAGTTTTAGACAATCCGCTGACAAAGCGAGAACAGGAAATTTTGGCTTTAGTTGCGGGGGGAAAAAGCAATCAGGAAATTGCACAAATATTGTACATTGCGCCGGGGACTGTGCGGGTTCACGTTCACGCAATTTTGCAAAAGTTAGAAGTGCGCGATCGCACTCAAGCTGCTGTCCTGGCAATTCAGAAAGGATTAGTTGCACAAGAACTGTTAGCGATCGAACCTTAAAAAGGCGATTTGTGTACTGGAATAGTCGGTTTTTGAAATGAATGAATTGCTAAATGCACCTCTACAAGCTAAATCTATTGCAGTTTCAAGGAAAATTAATATCACTCTCGATTGTTGATTTTATTGGTCTCCTGACTATACGGTACTACTATTGTCGATCGATGCTGACAACATTAATGAAGTTTGACATTGCACAAGTTTAACCTCAAGGCTAAGACGATGCAGAACTTCGTGCATTCTCTCCCACGGCCGCCCCGCAAGTTTGCAACTAAGCGCGATCGACCTAAACTTGACAATACTGGTTTATTCAGCGTACCACTGGCGATCGTAACTCTTTAGGACAACTGATTTTTACGTCGGCGGGCGCTGCGATCGGCCGTGCTACTATTAGTTTAAACCTCAGAGACAATGGTCGTATCGATACTTCGGCTACCCAGCTTTCGTCATTAACGTCACCAACCAGCAACCAGTGGCACAACCCGACAGTTACAGCATTCCCCACGACAAGGTATTCAATCTGCCAGCCCCCGGAGTCCTAGCCAATGACATCGACCCCGACGGCGACACATTGACGGCCAAACTGGTATCCGCCCCCAACTTTGGCAAGATCAATTTCAACAGCGACGGTTCCTTCAGCTATACTCCCAATCCCGGTTTTGTTGGGTTGGAGTAATTCAGCTACAGTGTCAGCGACGGAACTTTCACATCAGCGTCTGCTGTGATAGTTATTAATGTCACAAATCAGCCGCCGCAGGCGGGGGTACGGGCGACGATCTATTGTTTGGCGATCGCGGTGCTGATACTGTGTGCGGCGGCGACGGAGACGATACTGTGGCTGGTGGAATTGGCGATGACTGGCTGATTGGAGATTTAGGAAACGATACGCTGCGAGGGGGAAGCGGCCGCGATTACTTTTTGTTGAGTGCGGGACAAGGCAGCGATCTAATTGTTGATTTTACTAAAGGGGAAGATGTGCTGATTTTAACAGGAGGATTGACTGTCGATCGGCTCAGCTTCGTTCAACAAAACAGTGCAACTTTCATCAAGATTGCCAATACAGGTCAACTTCTGGCTGTTCTGAGTGGAGTACAAGCAAGTGCGATCGGACTGGATGATTTTACTATTTTCTAATATGATGTCCTGTAGATTACCATAACAAAAACGGTTTGTAGTGCCGACTGAAGTCGGCTCTATTTTCCAAAAACGGTTTTTGGTGCCGACTGAAGTCGGCTCCCGGATTGCGGACTTCAGTCCGCAATCCGGGAACTAATCTCATTGGGGTCGATCGACCGGACATGATATAGTTGCACAAACAAGCCCATAAAAAATTAATTTAGATTGCTGGTTTTAGGGTGGCAGCGATCATGATAACAAAACTACAGCGCATTCAAGGTTTGTAGGGACACGGCACTGCCATCTCCTAGCAATCGCGACGGGTGTAGGGACACGGCACTGGCGTGTTCTTGTGTGCCCTTAATCGATCTCGCATCTGCTGTATTTTTTATTGAAATTTTAGGTGCATCTACATGGGACAAATAATTATTAACGAGTTCCGGAGGAACGGTCAATTTCAGGGGAACGAATACGTAGAACTGCTGTTGACTGAAGATTTAACAACATCTCAACTCGAAACTTTTTTTGTAGGCGATTCTAACGGTACAACAACACAAAATCTTTCGGCTTATCAGTTCAGGGATATGACGAGTATTGCTCCTGTATTTAAGGCAGGAACAATAATTGCGATCGGCGGTTCAAGTGTAATTCCAGCAAACGATACTACCTACAATCCCGTACCGGGCGGAAATGATTCTGATTGGAACATTCAATTGCTACTAAATAACGGTGCTGGCGGTACTTACCTCAATAATGTTTTAGTCGGTTCCAACGCCTTCGGAGGAGATTTTGCGGCATCAGATATGGTGTGGGTAGATACTAGCAGTACGGGAACTACTTCTGTTGATTCGATTGCCTGGCCGACAACAGGTTTGGGAACATTTGGCACTGAAGCTAAGGTACAAATTTCTGCTCCTAGTAACGGTGCTAATGTCGAATTTATCAGCGCGGTTGGCGGTCTCAACCAAAGAGCTAATTATGCTGTCAACAGTCCTGGTTCGATCGGCCTGCCCAACGGTGGAATTAATACTATTTATATTAACAGCCTCCGCAACCCGCAGGTCAACAGAGCTCCAACTTTGCTAAATCCTAATAGTAATAGTTTGACCGCAATTAATGAAGGTACAGCCAGTGCAGCTAACACCGGCTTTAGTATTTTCAGTATTCCAGCAGAGTTAGGCAGCGATGCAAATGGCGATCCTTTGGGCGTCGCAGTCACAGCAGCAGACAATACTAACGGCAACTGGCAATTTTCAACGAATGGCACTACTTGGACAAATTTCGGTGCGGTGTCTGACATTTCCGCAACTTTACTCGGCCCGATACCTCTTTACAACGGCTTGGTTGGCAGCACTCCCAGTGTCCAAAATTGGCTGTCTCTAAGGAACTTAAATATTATTTCTCCTACTACTGTTGCTTCGGAAATATTTAGCGGTAATGGAGTTAATTTAAACAGCACTGCTGCCAATAATATCTATGCGGGCTATACAAATAATCCTTTAAGTCAGTCATTTCCACCGCTCGATCGCACTTCTGGATTTGGCTTAGATTTTAATCTCCAAATTATATCGGAAGCCCGAACTAATTCCAATCGAGCGGGTTTTAGCATTGTTGCCGTTACGAGCGATCGCAAAGCAATTGAAATCGGTTTTCAACAGCTATCTCCAACTTCCGGCAATATTTTTGCACAGGGAGACGGCATTACTGCCAATCCGGCAGGACAGCTCAACAGTTTGTTTTTAGCAGAGGAAAATATTTCTTACAACACCAATATTGCTACTAATTATAATCTCAGAATTCAAGGCGACTCTTACTTTCTTTCTAACGAGAGCGATATTATACTCACGGGGCCACTGCGAGATTATGCGGCATTTAGCGGTGCGATCGATCCTTACGAAATTCCTAACTTTATATTCCTCGGTGACAATAATACTGCGGCCCAAGCTAACATCAACCTAACGCGAGTTTCGCTGCAAACTCCTGCGAAAGTCCGCTTCGTACCAAACCCGGACTATTACAGTACAAACGGTAGCGAACCGACAATTACCTTTCGGGCATGGGATGGAAGTAACGGAGTTGTTAGCGGTACAGCGGGTGTCAATGCTTCTGTTACCGGGGGAAGTACACCGTTTAGCACTAATTCGATTACTTACAGGCTTCCAGTTAATCCAGTCAATGATGCGCCGTCGTTTGTCAAAGGGCTCGATCGCACCGTGGGTCGCAACTTGTCTCAAACCTTCCCCGGATGGGCGACGGCGATTTCTCCAGGCCCCGCCAACGAGTCAGCACAAACAGTAAACTTTCAAGTGGTGGGGAATGACAACGCTGCTTTGTTTAGCGTACTACCAGCGATCGACCCTTCGGGACAACTAACTTTTACTCCTGTAGCAGGTGCTAGAGGCAGTGCAACTATTACTGTAAACCTCAAAGATAGTGGCGGTACAGATAACGGCGGCGTCGATACTTCAGCCAATCAAACATTTGCGATCGATGTTATTAACAATGAACCGATCGCACAAATTGACACCTACAACACCCTTCACGGTAACGTTTTTAACGTGCCTGCTGCTACCGGAGTTTTAGCCAACGACAGCGATTTGGACAAAGATTTGTTGACAGCAAATTTAGTCGCCAATCCCAACAGCGGGACGATCGCATTTAATAATGACGGCTCTTTTATTTATACTCCAAATCCCGGCTTTTTTGGACTCGACAGCTTCACCTACAGCGTCAGCGATGGAGTTGCTACCGCCTCAGCAGCAGCAAATATCAACGTTACCAAGGCAGGTACATTTAAATTTAGTGCTGCCAATTACATAGTTAATGAAAACGGTAATTTTGCCACAATTACTGTTACTCGTACCGATGCAGACAATCCGGCTGAGGTCAGTTACAGCACCAGTGATGGCACTGCTAGCGATCGCAGCGACTACAATCAAACAGCAGGAACCTTAAATTTTGGTGTTGGCGAAACATCTCAAACATTCTCGATACCAATTATTGATGATTCGGAAATAGAAGGCGATCAAACTGTTAATTTAAGTCTCAACAATCCCACTAACGGATTCGATTTAGGATCGGTTTCTAGTGCTGTTTTAACTATTGTTGATACCACTGCTACGCCAACTCCGACGCCAACTCCGACGCCTTCGGAAACTCCGACGCCTTCGGAAACTCCGACGCCAACTCCTTCGGGAAGTTCGACGCCGACTGCGACGCCTTCGCCAACTCCTTCGGGAAGTTCGACTCCGACGCCAACTCCGACGCCAACTCCTTCGGAAAGTTCGACTCCGACGCCAACTCCGACGCCAACTCCTTCGGGAAGTTCGACTCCGATTGCGACGCCTTCGCCAACTCCGACGCCAACTCCTTCGGGAAGTTCGACGCCGATTGCGACGCCGACTCCTGGGGTAATTCCTACTCCGACAGCCACTCCGACTCCGATACCTGGGGACAGGGCGACTCCAGTGGGGGCGGACACGGGGACAGGGCGCATACAAATTATTGGGGAAACACCGACTGATTTTGATGCGGGGAATGCCAGCATCTTTTCGGAAATCTGCATTTGCGATCGCACTATTTTACCCGATCGCACTTCCATTCCCGCACCCAATACTACTCAAAATACTCTCAGCGGTACTGACGGCAAAGATAGATTAACCGGCAGTAATCTTAACGACAGCATCAACGGTTTAAACGGTAGCGACTTGCTGAGCGGACTCCAAGGCAGCGACAATATCTACGGTGGGTTTCCTGGCCGCATTTCTGTCGCAGCGGATACAGACAGCGATACAATATTTGGCAACGAAAACAACGACTATATCATCGGTCACGCTGGCAATGATATTATTTATGCAGGTAAAGATAACGATGTGGCGATCGCAGGCAAAGATGACGATTTAATCTGGGGCGATAAAGGCAATGATACCCTGTTTGGCGATCGAGGTAATGACAGTTTATTTGGCGGCAATTCTGATGCGTCTGACGGCGACTTGACAGGAAAAGATTTGCTTTTTGGCAATAACGGCAACGATATTTTATACGGGCAAGAAAGCGAAGATACTCTTTCGGGCGGCGAGGACAATGATACCCTACACGGCGGCAAAAATAGCGATCTAATCTTGGGCGATTCCGGCAACGATTTGCTGTTTGGAGACTTGGGAAATGACAGCATTTGCGGCGGCGAAGGAGACGATACAATTTTTGGAGGTATTGACAACATTGCCACCGACGCTAGCAGTCAAAAAGATGAACTCTGCGGCGGTAGCGGCAGCGACTTAATTTTTGGCAATGACGGCGCGGATAAACTGTGTGGTGGCGAAGGCAATGATACTCTGTACGGGGGCAAAGGTGACGATTTTTTGACTGGCGGAATTGGCGATGACTGGCTGACGGGAGACTTAGGAAACGATACGCTGCAAGGTGGAAGCGGACGCGATTACTTTTTCTTGACTGCGGGAGAAGGCGATGATGTAATTGCAGATTTTACCGAGGGCGAAGACTTGCTAGTTTTAACAAATGGTTTGAAGTTCGATCGCCTCAGCATCCGTCAAGAAAAAAATACTACCTCAATTAAGATAGCCAGTACAGGTCAAATTCTGGCGGTTCTGAGTGGAGTGTCAGCAAGTGCGATCGGCATACAAGACTTTACCATAATTTAATACCAAATCCGGTCTCATCGGAACGATTAAACCGCCAATCCGCCAAAAGCGCGTGGCATCTTCTTCTTTCTCTTCCTTCGCGATCAGAGCGCTGAGGCGCGGCTTCGCCTAAAGCGCCTTCGCGGTTCATTTAATCTTACTACCTATCCGCGATCGCATAGTTTACGGTTGCTGTTGAACGATCGAACCACTCTTGATGCTGATGACGCAGAGTCTCCACAAAAGAGAGATCAATAAATCAGATATTATCTGCGTTAATCGGCGTTCACCTGCCAACATCTGCGGTTTTCTGATTCAAAACATAGTAAATCGCCCAAATAGCCATCGCCCGCAAATAGTGACTCGCCCGAAAAGTCCCCCCCGCCGTAATCGCTTCCGGCGTCCGAAACTGCAACCCATTCTCATAAACTTGCTTCACCACCGCATCCGTCAATTTAAAAGCTTTATCCTCCATTCCCATCTGCACCAAAAAAGCAGCCAACCCAAAATTAATCCCCGTCCAAACTTCCAAAGGATGAGTTGCATTGGGATTTTCCGGCGAACCATTCAGCATTACCCCATTCGCCGCGCCAAACTCGCCGTCATTGAACTTCAAAAAGCAAGAATCGTACACAGTTTCTAAAGCACTGACTGCACATTCTGGCGGTACAATATCCGGCAATCGTAACAGCTTCGCGTAAAATTGACCGCACAATTGGTCTGCCATCACCACTTCCGATTTACTCTCGCTGTCCAAACGGTAATATTGACCGTTCCAGAGTTTTTCTTGATAGCTAGGTCTTGCTTGTAACAGCCAACTGTGATATAATGCAATCTTCTCTTGGGGATTGGGAATTATCTCAGGTGCTGCATCTTCTAAGATTTCGCCGATCGCGATCGCACTCTCCAGCGCCGCCAACCACAAACCCCCGCAATACGCACTTATCCCCCGCATTTGCCAATCATCAAACGTCTGATCCGGTGCTCCAGAATTCTCAGGAATGCCGTCCCCATCCTCATCAAAAGTTTTCAGATAAGCCAAAGCTTCAACAATTGCCGGCCAACACTCTTGCAGAAACTCACAATCTGTGCAGCCAGTCAATAGGAAATCCCGATAAACCTGCAACACAAAATCGCAAGGTAAATCCTTCCACAAATTGCAATCTTGATAGCTAGTATAATTCGTTTTCTCCCAAGGATGTTCGTTGGGAGCACCCAAATCGTGCGGCGTCGCCCCAACAGCTTTTCTAATAGCCGAAGCTTGATTCCAGCCCACAATTCTCGGCGTATCGTCACCCGCAGAAATTGCCCGCGCAAAAGCAATCATTACCGATTTTTCTAATTCCGGCCACAGCATCAACAAAGCAAAAGAACCGTAAAGACGCACGTCCAAACTTTCGTACCAGCGGTAATCAATGCACTCCAAAACTCCAAATTGACCCTTGGGATCGCGTTCGTCAGCCGCAGTCCAAAGCGTACCGCCGTCTGTTAGGATGTACAATTCATTAAACAAAGCCATTTTGAAACTATCTGACAAATCTGTCCGTTCTAAAATCGGTTTTTGCCAAGCTTCAATACTTTCGCGCCAAGTATCGGAATGCTTCATCGCGGTACGAATCATCGGCCAAACATTTTTGCCATTGCGCCCGAAGAAATCGGTATAACGGCGGTAGTAAGAAATTCCCGATGCAAATTCAGTAACGGGCAAATCCCAAGCTATGATAAAGGGGATTTTGCGAGTTTTACCCGGTCGAATTGTAAACCGAACGGCGATCGCACAAGCCGATCTTTCTCCAGAGGCTGCGGCTGTCTCGTCTCTGTCATCCAACAAGAAACCTTCAGCCGAAAAGTTGCGCCAAATATCTTCGCCGTTCCCCGCCGGGTTCCAGCGAGTTTGATAGAATACTTCTACCGCCGGATTAGTAATAGTTGCGATCGCCCATTGTCCATCTCCCTCTTGCGGTTCGTCATCAGCAGTCAACCGCGTCATCACGCAACCGATCCGGTGAAAATCTTCCACCAATAAGTTCAAATTGTCGGCACTTTCTCCCCACCGGGATTGATAATCATAAAATGGACTGCCATCATCTCGCACCATCACTTCCGGCGACTTGTTAGCATTAGTAAACCAACCAACAATATTTTCCCAAGTTAACATGATGCTAAGAGTAATCGGCGCATCTGTAGGATTGTGCGCTACCCATTCAAACATGGCAACTGGATAACTGCTTTCCTGATAATTGTTGGGCAAAATTGGCGAAAATTGCTCGCAGCTTAATTGAGTCTGAAACACATTTTCGTAAACAAACCAACTGCGCGGATACAAAGCATGATAAGTCCCCGAATTAGACTTTTCTCCTATCCCTTCTTCCTTCTCTTCCCTTCTTCCTTCTTCCTTCTTCCTTCTTCCTTCTTTTGGATACCATTTCCAACTAGATAAGCTGCCATCTGTCGGCGCTTCAGTACACAGTGCAAAAGCTTGTTTTTTGCCGCCATATTCTTCAAAAACGCTGAATTGACAAGCGGGCAAATTGCGAAAAATGTGTTCGCCGCCGTCGATGTGCCACAGGTTGAAATCCCCTCGGGGCGATCGCCCGATGCAGCCTGCACCGAACCCGCCTAGGGGCATTCCGTGCCAGGGGCCGTCGTCGAGATTGCTGGCGTAGCGGACTGTGTAGGGATTGTCCCAACCGAGTCCGATCGGGCGTTTCCAGGTGTGTGGAGGGATGTTTGGGTTAAATGTGCGATCGTTATTCATGGGATTAATCTTAGCGCGATCGGGCTTAACAATCCTAATTGTTAATAAATTTAGCTTTTTAGCCAAATCTGCTCTTGTGCTCAATGAATATAGTGTATAATACAAATTATCAGTTCAGCCTATTACAAAAAAATTAGATGAGTAGAACCATTAATTTTCAGACAGTTTCTTGGTTTTGGGATCTTTATACAAGACATCTGCTCGATCTTGAGCCACCTTATCAAAGACGCAGTGTTTGGAATCAAGAATACAAAGACTTTTTTATTGATACTGTACTTAATGAGTATCCTGCTCCCGCAATTTTTTTGTATCAAGAAATAACTCCCGAAGGCGTCTCTAAGTATGGTGTGGTCGATGGAAAGCAAAGGTTATCCACTTTATTTAGCTTTGCTGAAAAAAAGTTTCCAGTAAGTGAAACAGCAACTATAACACGAATCAGAGGAAAATATTTCACAGATTTAGAGAATGAGTTCAAGCAAAAATTTTGGAAATATCAATTTGCTGTTGAATATGTCCAATCCGACGATGAAGTAATTATCAATAATATATTTGATCGTATTAATCGTAATGTTAGTAAATTAACACCTCAAGAACTTCGTCACGCCAAGTTTAGTGGAGTATTTATTACTACGGCAGAAGATTTAACTGACTGGATGATTTCCGTTCTACCACAAAATTTTCCTTCAATTCCTCTTAAAGCAAGACAACAAATGAAAGATGTAGAATTTGTAACTCTACTTTTACTTTTCTTAGAGGAAGGAGTCAAATCATATCGTCAAGACGATTTGGATAAAGCTTTCAATGAAAGAGATTTAGTGTGGGAAGAACGAGATGAAATAGAAGCTCAATTTAAAAAAGTCATTGAATTAATAAAAGAGCTTTTAAATCAATGTCCTTCCAATATAAATCTATGTAAAACACGACTAAAAAATCAAGCAGATTTTTATTCATTGTTTGGTGCAGTATCAGAATTAAATACTGACTCACAATTACAAATTACTTCAGAGGTTTGTAATAGAATAGATGTTTTTTTGAAATCATTAGATTCTCCTGAAACAAGGATAACTATTTCCGCAGTTCAAGATTATTGTGATGCCATTTCAACCTCATTATTAGGTTCAGCAGGAATTGAGAAAAATAAAGCCAGAATTAATATTTTAAAATCAGTGCTTTCAGGAACTATCAATCTATAATTAACTGGTAAATTATCAAACTTATGATTTATCCTCCTATCTTAGACCGCCAGTATCAACAATATCATCCCCTGGTTGAAGAAGTTGCAAAGCGAGTCAAATCAACGATGCTGAATTTTTGCGATCATAAAGGATATGCACTGACTTCTAGAATTAAAACTATTGAATCTCTAGCGGAGAAAATTGAGACAGGTAGATTCAAGAAATGGTCTGAATTAAATGATTTATTTGCTTGTACAGTCATTATACCAAGTCTATCACAAGAACAAGAAGTGATTGAATTTTGTCAAAATACTTTTAATCTCAAGAAAATAGTAAAAAGAGGACAGAATAAAAAATCTCCAGATACTTTTATATTTGATTCAACCAGAATCTATGTTCAGTTAAGAAGAGCAGAAGATACAGATTTAGATAAGTTTTTAAGTATATTTGACATTGTATTTGAAATTCAAATAAAAAGTGCTTTTGAACACGCTTGGGCAGTTTCAACCCATGATTTAGTTTATAAAGGTTCTAAAGTTGATTGGAAAAGAGTTCGCTTAGCTGCACAAATTAAAGCTACTGTTGAACAACTAGATACAGTAATTATGGCATTTGACCAAATAGCTCTTACTATGCAAGATAATGATTATCCTGAAATCAAAAGAAAGTGTCAAATAGCTGTTGCTACTCAAGAGCTATTTGCTCAACAAAAAATTCCCCAAGAACTTCAACCAAAAGATATAACTCGTTTTTGCGATAACTTATATGGTGTCATTGTGAGCGCTAACAAAGAGGACAAAGTTCAAGAAGTTATTAAATCTATCAGAAAAAAAGTTAATTCAACACCAAGCAGGCAAATTCCTCGTAGTATTTCCTTATTACAATATTTTTTGGCGATTTTAGTAGAAGACAAAATTATCGTTTTGCCTTTAGACAAGCATTGTTTTCACATAACAGAAGAATTGATCGCGCTTTATCCCATTTTTCGGGACAGCGTTAATTCTATATTTCAATATGATATGTGACAGTTTTAAGGAAAACCCGATCGCCCTTCCTTACGCAAATCCCAAATCAGAACCTTTCCCCGCGTGAACCAAAGCCAACTTTTCGTAACGCTTAGCGTGTTCCACCAACTCCGCAGATTCCTCCTGTGAGACATCTCGCAGCGGCTTGGCAGGCACTCCCGCAACCAGCGTGTGAGGGGGAACGTCCTTCGTCACAACCGCCCCCGCACCGACGATCGAGCCTGTGCCCACCCTGACTCCGTCCAGGACGATCGCCCCAATCCCGATCAAACACCCCCGTTCAATGTAAGCTGAATGAATCACCGCTCGGTGTCCGACAGTCACGAAATCTTCCAAAACAGTCGGTTTTCCCGGATCGCCGTGCAGAATTGCTCCATCTTGGATATTGGTACTTTTACCGATCGCAATTCGCTCGACATCCCCCCGCACCACCGCCCCGTACCAGATACTAGCACCGGCTGCCACCTCTACCCTGCCGATGACAACAGCACCAAAAGCGACAAAAGCAGCTTGGGAAAGATCCGGCGCTGGCCAATAAGCAGGAAGTGCAGGCAGAGGTTCGTTGAGATTGCTCATTTGTTGGTCGATCGTTATACTTCTAGCAGATTAGCTGGTTGTTGATACGGGATATAATAAGACTATTTGCCACTTTTGCAGATAAATATGCTGGGATGCAATAAATGATTGAAGTTGCCTTGCAATACCCGATGTTTGGCCCGGAAATTCAGTGTCCCCACTGTCGCCAAACAATTCCGGCTCTAACGCTGACGGATACCTATTTGTGTCCGCGTCACGGGGCATTTGAGGCAGATCCAAAAACCGGGGAACTGGTTCACCTTCAGTCAGGGCGGCACTGGCGCCGCTGGGAGGCTGAATGGTATCGCCAGCACACCCACCCCGACGGGATTCGGTTTGAAATTCACGAAGCGCTCGATCGACTTTATACTCAAGGCTATCGAGCAACTCGCGTGATCGTTGCCCAACGCTATCGGGACTTAATCAGCACTTATTTGGAACGCAGCACGCCTTGGCGGGGCCAGTCGGAATCGTCGTCGCGCCCGAAACTGTACGGTTTGCCGGTGGATTTTAGCCCCGATCCCCAAGAGGTACCTTGCTGGGAAGTGATTAATTTTGATTTGGAAAAAGAGCCGGGAGTTCCTACTAGATATCCCTATTTTCGGTTGTTTGAATAATCAGTAGTTATTGGTTATTGGTTATTTGTTGTTGGTTATTAGGGAATTGTTAGCTGTTAACTGTTGACAGTTAACTACTGCCTACTGTTAACTGTTAACTGTTGACTGTTAACTACTGCCTACTGCCAACTATCAACTGCCAACTGCCATCTGCCAACTGTCAACTGCCAACTGCCAACTGCCAAAATTGAATGCACCACGCCTCGATTCGCACTGCTAACATTCACCGGGCGATCGCCTTTTACGAACAGTTAGGATTTACTGTCAGCGATCGCTTTACCACAGGTTACACCCTAGCCTGTTGGATGGAAGGTCTCAACGGACGCATCGAACTCATTCAAATCCCGGAACCAAAACCCGCACCTGATGCTTTCGGTGACGAGCATTATGTTGGATACTATCATCTATCCTTCGATTTAACTGAGGCGACAACTGACTTGCCTAGTTGGTTGCAGTCTCTAAAAGAACGGTTTCAGGAAGCAGCCTCCGAGGAACAAAGTCAGTTTCTACCGCTGAAAGTTTTATTAGAACCGACTCAACAGGCGATCGGAAATAATGTTTACGAAGTAGCTTTTATTGCCGATACTGATGGTTTGCCTCTAGAGTTTATCCGGCGGATGAATGACTAATGAGGTTCAGTAGTCATTAGTCATTTATATTCTTTGAATTCACACCGCTAATCCTTAGCTAGAAGACTCAGCGATCTCAAAAGGTTGTCGGAAGTCTTTTCCAACAATAAATCGCGTTGAATCTGAAGGATAAGTCTTAACATACAGCAGACAACCGGTTGCTGACGACGGACTATAGGGAGAATTGGGTGAATACCGCAGCCAAGAGCCTGTTGGGTAATCTCCTAACTCATCACTCCAAGAGCCTTCGATGACAAAGATTTCTTTCACTTCAGATTCAACGACGTTCGACAAAGCTGCGCCCGGTTGCCAGCGTTCCACCCACACTTTTTCAGCAAAACTGTCTTGCTCATAAAGTGGCTTTACCTCTATTTGGGGAATAGCACCGGGCTGCCAAGACAACTCGTAAATATTTGTTTTCACCCGCTGGCGAGTGGCTCCACCATGTTGCCGTAATTTAACAAATGTCAGGCAACCTTCATCGCTATAAGGACGATGGATAAACCCTTCCGGATTGAGCATATAAGATCCTGGAGGATAGACACCAGTTTCATCAGCGAAGTTACCCTGGAGTACCAAAATTTCTTCTCCACCCGGATGTCCGTGTAGCGGGAAAAAGCCACCCGGATCGAAGCGAGTCAGCATGGTGACAGGATGATCTTGAACGCGATTGTCGGACTCAAAGCAACCAAACCAAATTCCAGTAAAGGTGGTCTGATGCCAGGTCAGCGATGACGGAAAGACCGCGACTCGACTTGATACGTCATTGTGAATTAGTTGAGGTTTCCACTGAAGCTGAGAAAACATGATTCTTGAAATTTCCTATCAATTTAAGGTTGATTTAATCTTAACTCAAGATTGTTAATAGATTGCTTAGTATAGGCAGTTTACATGAATTGTGCTATATTTTCTTGCGGATCGCCTGTTCCCTATTGCCTATTTATGATCTTTCGCCAGTTCGATCGTTTTATCCAGCAATGCATCACCCACAGAATCTGTCCCATAGGAGTCTGCGATGTGTAAGGCGATATCCAGGGCAAAACCCACCTTGCCATCCAAAAGCGCAAAAGCCCAAAGACTCACGTAGTCGCGCAAACTAGAATCAACTAATTTAAGATGATCGAGGGTTCTGAAGTATCTGGCTTCAGCGGCTGTCGGACTCCCCGGTAATCGTTCGATCTGTTGCCGATCGAGTTGACTAGAGAGGGCTTTCCGCGTACTCTGCATGACCCTAGGAAAACTCTGAAAGTTGACACTCGACAGCCAAAACCCTTCCTCAATTAAAGATTTGTGAACTAGATCGAACGTGTTTTCTCCTTCATAGAAAGCGAGGATTCCTGGTTCAACATCGATCGCCAATATCCGATCTCTGACCGATTTATCGATACTCAAAAATAGATCTAAGTCCCGACCTTGGGAATCGAGTTTCAACCAATCAATTCCATGAATTTTCAGCTCTCTAATAACTTCATCTAGGCGCGTCGCGGGTAATTCTACGTAGCTCTCAACGTCAAATGTTTCTGTAAAGCTATACTGCTGGCAATTCTCGAATTTGGGTTGAAGCGTACTCGAACAGTAGGGATAGGAGGTTAGGACAAACTTGACCTGACTAGAGGAATCATCTGTTACGATTTTTTTGATAATAGTGAATTTTTGGAAATTCCAAGAATTTTCCTCATTCAATTCTCTTGAATCTGGGTCGAAGCCAATGTAGTAGGAAAACAAAGCAATTTCCTGCCAGATGCGGTGAGGTTCGCCTGATGCACCGATATCGACTAGAACAAAACTATTCTCATTAAAAATGGCAATTTCTGACAGTAATTCTTGAAACATTGCGTCGCTTTACTCGCTCGAATAGTTGACATTAGTGATTAAACATCAAAGTGGCACATATAGCAATCCAGCCTTGTCACAAAATAAAACCCGCCGGCGCGGGTTTCATCTTAAAGCTAATTGTTAATAACTTACGGTTTCAACTACTTCTTAGGAACAAGGACCTCGTTAGCAGCAACGGGACGAGTTGACGAAGCGGTAGTTTTCAAAAGTGCGATCGCCTGCGCGTAAACAGGATCGTCCTTAGTCGCAACCAACATCGGTTTGTTAGCTAATTTCAGCTTTTCTGCGTCGCTTACTAGGACTTTAACATCGGGAGTAACGCCCTTGTGGCTGATATCAGTACCGTTGGGAGTATAGTAGTGTGCGATCGTCACCGCTAATCCCGAACCATCAGCCAAGGAATGCACCGACTGCACCAAAGCTTTGCCAAAAGTTTGGCCGCCCATCACAGTTGCGCGCTTGTTGTCCTTGAGAGCACCGGCCAAAATCTCGCTGGCGCTGGCCGAGTTGTCGTCCACGAGGACTACCAAAGGCTTGTCAGTGATTGCAGTGCGGTTTGCCTTCATTTCCTGAGAATCCCCAACGCGATCGACTGTACGGACGATCGCCCCAGTATTCATCCACATCCGGGCAATATCAATGCTCACCCGCAGCAGCCCGCCGGGATTCCCCCGCAAATCCAACACAAAAGCATCAGCTTTTTGAGCCGAGAGCTTTTTAATCGCCGCCTCCATTTGTTCGCCCGCGTGGGAACTAAACTCTTGCAAGCGGATGTAACCAACTTTCTCGCCCCCCTCATTCTTGAGGCTGTAGCGAACCGCAGCTACCTCAATTCTCGCCCTAGTCAGAGTGATCTCAAACTCACTTTTGCCCTGACGAGCCATCCGCAGCGAGACTTTCGTGCCTTCGTCGCCCCGAATTATCTGAGCCGCATCCGAGACAGTCATGCCTGTGGTAGTTTTGCCATCAATCGCCAAAATCGTATCGCCCGCTTGAATCCCTGCTTTGAGGGCAGGGGAATTTTCCATCGGTTCGACGACTCTAATCGCCTTAGTTTTCTCGTCTTGTTCCAGCCGCATCCCCACTCCTGTGAGTTCCCCGGAGGTTTGATTCGTCAGCGCTTCGTACTGCTTCGGGTCCATGAAGCGCGTGTAGGGGTCATTTAATTTCTCTAGGGCTTTGCGGAGGGCGGTGTAGGCAGCTTCGCGAGAGGTATAATTTGTGCTGAGCAACTCTTGGCGGGCCACTTGCCAATCAGTCTTGTTAAAGCTGCCATCGACGTACTCCCGGTTGACAATTTGCCAAGCTTCGTCTAAGACAGCTTTGGGGCTATCTTGAAGCTCGGCGCGGACTGATTGACTCAGGCCTGGAACGAGTAAAGATATCGAAGCGGTTGTGGCCATCGCCCCAGTGAACAGGGCTGCCTGTAACTTAGAAAAGCGTCTGCGGGCTTGATTCATTGAATTTGGCTCAATTCGATTTTAGATTTTTGATTTGAGATTTTATATTGCTAAAAAATCTCAAACTACCATTTAAACTATTGTGTGGAGGCTCCACAATCCCTGTGGATAGTTTAACGAGATTCACAGCCGATCGCCAACCAATTATTACTGTATTTTAATAAACTTAATTTAAAACTTGGATTTGAATGTGCCGTGGAAGCTAAAATCGAACAATTTTCCCGTAATAAGTGGTTAAGCCTGCTCGTCAATGGAGTTATCGGTACAGCAGCGCTGGCGTCCGTGATTGCCATGCAGTCGATCGAGCAGTTGGGCGGAATGCCCCCAGCTAGCGTTCAGGGGCCCGGGCCGCTCTCTGCAATGTCCGCTGCCAGTTTCAAGCAAGCCGCCCAGCAAGAAGGCCGGAGGCTGAAAATGCTCAAAACAGTTCCTAGTTTTGGGTTTGACAATTTAATTTCCGACTGGACATTTCTCAAATTTTTGGAGTATTTTGGCGACGACGAAGCGCGAGACGTGACAGGCTACAATCTCAGCGAAGATTATTTTGACATAATTACGCGGCGCGACCCCAAGTGGGCTGACATTTATCTGTTTCTGTCCACTGCCGTTTCTTTTTATCAAGGAAAGCCGGAAACTGCCGTTAAATTGATCGAGCGCGGTACTAACGCCCTTTCGCGGCAAACTCATCCCCAAGCGTGGATAGTGTGGCGAACCAAAGGTATTGATGAATTGCTGCTGTTGGGAGATATTCCCGAGTCAATTCGCTCTCACGAAATGGCCGCTGAGTGGGTAGAAAAAACGCCCGACGGGCCGAAATTAGCGCCAATTTTTCGAGCAACTGCTGACTATTTGCGCCGAGATCCCGATAGCGTGCAGGTGCGGTTTAACGCTTGGAGTACGGTTTATTATCAAACAACCGATAAGTTGGTGCGACAAAGGGCGAAACAAGCTCTTGTCAAGTTGGGAGTTCAGGTGCAAAAAGATAAAGATGGAAAAGAAAGTTTTATTTTGCCGCCCAGAAAGTAGTTGATTATTGATTGTTAACTGTTAACTGTTGACTGTTGACTGTAATTCTGCAATCTCAAATCTCAAATCTCAAATCAGATTGAGTTAGTTCGCGCCATTCACCCGGTTTCAAGTCATTTAGTTGCAAATGCCCGATCGCGCTTCTCACCAGCCGCAGCGTCGGAAACCCTACTGCTGCAGTCATCCGGCGCACTTGACGGTTGCGGCCTTCTGTGAGAGTCATTTGCAGCCAAGCTGTGGGAATGTTTTTGCGAAATCGAATCGGGGGTTCGCGGGGCGCCAATTGGGGTTCTGCTGATAATAATTGCACTTTTGCCGATCGAGTCCGATAATCTTGAATTGTGACACCAGTTTGCAAAAGGGCGATCGCGCCTGCATCGGGAACCCCTTCCACCTGAACCAAGTAAGTACGGGGATGAGCAAATTTCGGGTGACTGAAGCGGTGCTGCATTTGTCCGTCATCGGTTAACAGCAACAAACCTTCACTATCGCGATCGAGCCTTCCCACCGCATAAACATCAGGAATCGGAATATAATCTTTCAGGGTACTGCGTTTAGTCTCGCTGGAATTGTCAGTAAACTGAGTTAAAACATCGTAAGGTTTGTAAAATAGAATGTAGCGATAGGGCATGACCAATTAAAAAATAAAAATGTACCAACAGTGCAAGCAGAAACCATATAACTCCCCCAAAAAACACCTTCTATCTCTCCTCTGTCCTCCGCGCCCTCTGCGCCCTCTGCGGTTCACAAAAAAATAAATCTTATCAACCAACGATTCAAACCTGCCATAAAATCTTCATCCTTTAAAAACCTCACAAATCTCAACTACCCAACTTTACCATGCCCCAAGCTACACACCGCATTTGCATCGTCTTAGGAACACGCCCAGAAGCAATTAAACTAGCCCCAGTAATTCAACAGTTCAAAAACTCGCCATCTTTTGACACCCAAGTAATTTTAACAGGTCAGCACCGAGAAATGGTCGAGCAAGTAATGCGAATGTTCGACCTCAAAGCCGATCGCGATTTAGAAATTATGCAGCACCAGCAAACCCTGACGGATATTACATCCCGCAGTTTGCAGGGTTTGGAAGCCTGCTTTAAAGATTTGCAGCCAGAAATCGTATTAGTGCAGGGCGATACAACAACAGCATTTGCAGCAGCTTTGGCAGCATTTTACCAAAAAATACCAGTAGGTCACGTAGAAGCCGGATTGAGGACGGACGATTTGTTCAATCCCTATCCCGAAGAAGCTAACCGACGGTTGATATCTCAGCTCACAAGGCTGCATTTTGCCCCGACAGCGCTGGCTGCTGAGAATTTAGGGCGATCGGGCATTTTAGGAGAAATTCACTGTACGGGCAACACAGTAATCGACGCTTTGCTTTCCGTCGCCAAACGCCAACCAGAATGCAACATTCCCAACTTAGACTGGAGCAAACACCGCACTATTTTAGCAACAGTTCACCGCCGGGAAAATTGGGGAAAACCACTAGCAGGAATTGCCAGAGCATTCATCCAAATTATCGATAAATTTCCCGATACAGCCTTGCTCTTACCGCTGCACAGAAATCCGACAGTTCGGGAACCCTTAAAATCTCTTTTGGGCGACCATCCGAGAATATTTTTAACAGAACCGTTAGATTACGCAGAATTAGTAGGAGCGATTCAGAGATGTCATTTAATCCTCACAGATTCCGGTGGCTTGCAAGAGGAAGCACCTAGTTTGGGCAAGCCAGTTTTAGTATTACGAGAAACCACAGAAAGACCAGAAGCAATTTCTGCCGGAACCGCTAAACTTGTCGGTACAAATTCTGATATAATTACCGCAGCAGCCACAGAATTGCTGAGCAATTCTGTGGCTTACGACGCAATGGCAATGGCAATTAATCCCTTTGGGGACGGTTTGGCAGCCTCGCGGATTTTGAAAATAGTTGAAGAGTATTTTTATGACTAAAAAGTAATCATAAAATTGGTTTGTAGTGAGGACTTTAGTCCGCATCCATCATAGGACTAAAGTCCTCACTACAAACCAATATGATTGTGGTCATTCTAGGGAAAATTAGATAATTCACGAGCGAATAGGGTGCGCCAAAGAGTACCTTACAACTATCAGTAATCTCCACCGCCACCACCACCCCCAGAGTCACCACCACCAAAGCTACCGCCGGAGTCGCTACTGCTGCTACTGTAATCGCTACTGCCGCTACTGTAATCGGTGCTGCCACTACTATCGTAATTATGCCTGCGATTATTGTGATTGCGACTGCTACTATTAGGAGAGGAACGCAAACTAGAAATAATAGACCGAATTATCCATCCTATCAATAACACAGGCAAGGCAAGGATTAATAAAAATATTAACCAGCCAACAGGGGAATTATCATGCACAACAACTGGCGATTGAGCAGGTATTGGCGACGGTATTACCCCTAGACTTTGTACTGTTGGAGGCACAAGTGGCGTATTTTGAGATTGAGTTGCAGAGGGTTGTACTCCTTGCCGTGGTACTATGGGAGCCAAAGGCAGTGCGGTTTGATATTCCACATTTGCGATCGGAGTTTGTAAAACATTAACTAACGCCTTTGTCCCCGCCAATGTCCCCCCGTCAAAGTCCTGCTGTTTAAATCTGGGCGTAATTTCAGTTTGAATAATACTCACTACCCGTGCATCGGGTAAAATACTTTGAATCCCCGAACCAGTCTCAATTTGAACGCGGCGTTCACCCGACGAAATCAACAACAAAACTCCGTTATTTGTATTTTTTTTGCCAATCCCCCAAAAGTTAAATAATTCTGTAGCAAATGCTTTTGGTGTTGCAGATGGTTTAGTATCCGGCACTGTCACAACAGCAATTTCCGAGCCATTTTTTGCCTCCAACTCTGCAATCATCTGATTTAGCTGAGTTTCTGTGCTGTCACTGAGAATATTCGCTTTATCTGTTACCCAAGTGTTATTTACTTGTCGGGGATTCGGTACTTCTTGTACTGTTATAGCTTGACTCGCTACCGGAAAGGCAATTGCCGAGAAGCACAGCAAACTGGTAAAAATTATTTGTTTTTTGCTAGATTGTAATTGCATCGTTTCAGTCTCCTGAATAATTGCCAATCAAAAATTTCAATAGATATGTCCGCCTAATTACAATTAAATAACCAGCTTGCTCTCGCGTCAATTCATATTATTCAGAAGTTGGATTCATAAAAGTCATAAATGTAAGGTGCTTCTGCACCTTACATTGAGACTCCTAGACGCACGGGCGGCCAGAAACCGGGTTTTCAAGCAAAATAATTGCTCACAACCGTCAATCTCGGTTCAAAAACCCGGTTTCTTAGTCCGCGAGTGCGATCGAACTAATTTAGATATATTTAAGGAGAGGGAAGTGGTGGCACAAAATTGCTGCTACCTTTATAACCGGATAAGAGAGCAAGTTTTTCCAAAGATTGCCTACCCGTATAATATTTTCCCCTAATTTCCCAAGTGGGATAAGCTTTAATATTGGCAGCTTTGCACAAATCCGGTTGAGCATCTTTCCCCCTGGGATCGCACTCAATGTAAGTAATCGCGGTAAATGCTTCTTTGCCGAAAAGTTCTTGTTGGGTGTGACAGTGAGGACACCAGTAAGCACCGTACATTCTAGCTTTGATCATCTGCAAATGGGTTGCTAAAGCTATTTGATCGGGTACGGATTCGCTAAGAATCGGTGGCGCTTCTGGTTCGGTAACAGGCTGTACCGAAGGGGGCGGAGGAGGTGGAGGGAGGGTTTGTGCTAAAGTTTGAGTCGATTTATTGCTGAAACTGAACTGTGCAATTCCTCCATCTGCTTTCGTACTGCCGAAAATGCCCAAAGTTAGGAAAATGCCGATCGCACAAAAATTGAATTTACTTAGTCTCATCTTGGATTTCATCTTTAATTTACTAGGATTTCGCGAGCTTGATTCATAGCCTCTACAGCATTGTTTACCACAAAGATGTTAAATTGTGCTAAATTTTTAAAGAAAACTTGACTTTCGGCGCTGTTATTTAACAATATAACTTGTTTGTTAGCTTTCAGAGCGAGGGCAATTTCCGACGCTGTGCCCGCACCCATACCGCAGGCAATGATGACATCGGAAGAAAGAATGTTAATGTTATTTCTGGCGTTTCCCATATCGGTGACGATCGCAATATCTACAGCTTCAGAAATGCCGCGAGTATCGTTTCCCGGAAGGATGCCGATTGTTAAACCGTTAGCTGATTTTGCACCTTTGTTGGCGGCATCCATCACGCCGACATTTCTGCCGCCAGTTAGCAATATCCATCCTGCTTCGGCGATGAGTTGTCCGAGTTGATAGGCGTTTTCTAAGTCAGTTGACGTGGCACTTTCGCCGGGGCCCATGATGCCAATGATGGTTTTTTTCATATTTTATGGATGAGTATCTGGTTGGGAAGAATGTGTGTTATTTTTTTATTAAACAGGTCAAATAAAATGAGTAGCGCCCAAAACCCTGAAACAAAGCTGATCGAAAAAATCCGCAGTTTACCGCCCGATAAAATCACGGTATTAGAAGATTTTATCGACTTCCTATTAACGCGCAGTGAAGCTGATGTTCTGGTTGATACTGCGACTAAACTCTCAGAACCAGCTTTTGCTAAAATTTGGGACAACCCAGAGGACACGGAATATGACGAGCAATTGGAAGAATCTGCGGCTCTCTATGCAGAAATCTATAAGGAAGATACAGACTTGCAAGAATTGACGGAATTAGGTTTAGAAGAATGGCTGAAGCTATAAAATTGAAACGCGGTTTAATTATTGAAGTTAATCTCGCTCCAACAAAGGGTTCTGAAACGGGAAAAATTAGACCTTGTGTTGTGGTGACCAACAATACTTATAATGAGCGAGTTCCTGTAATCCAGGTTGTTCCAATTACTGCTTGGAGTGAAAAAAAAGCCAAGATTAAAAGTAATGTGGAGATTGAACCATCTGAAAGAAATGGATTAACAAAAAAATCTATTGCTGATTGTTTGCAAACGCGGCCTATTGATTATAGTTCTCGTGGAGTAGATATCCGAGGTGAACTTGAACCAGAGGCGATTGTCAAAATTGATCTAGCTCTCAGAATCGTGTTTGCTTTGTAATTTTCAAGCTTTTTAAAGAAGAAATAATCAATAGGTTAAGAGGCGATCGGTATTTTTGGTACTTATGAACTGAGTGCTAAGGGTTGTTTGACCAATTGTTCGACAACTAGCGATCGACAAACAGCTTCAATTTTATTATTTCCACCAATTTCAAATAACAGATGCAGCCACTCATTAGGAGAAAGGGATAGATTTTCTAACCAAGGAGAGGGAGTAACTTGCTCCCAGCCGACGATTGTACCGAGGTTCGCCGGTTTTTCATTTAACTCATCAGAATTGGGGTTGAGTTGTACATCCAGTCGAATGCAGGTTTTGAGAATAATGTTTAAAAATTGGTCATTGGTAGCAACTTCAGAAGTAGAATTAGTTGAATTGAGTTGCCAATAGTAATTGAGATTGAGGACATAATCATAGGGAAATTGCCACCCCATCGATAGCAGTTCTGATTCGGTAAAATCGTATTGTTGCCAAATTTCTTCAAAGTTCATAGTCTGATGAATAAATGGGGTTAAGGAAGGAGAATAAAGTGTGTGTCTCCACGACTTCCGGGTTTTCCTGATGCGTTTAGGGGTTGTTCTGCGGGTGCGCCACCTCCTGGGCCATTGTAAACGCGAGCATAGGATGAACCATCAGGTTGAGTCATAATTCTGACACTGTATTGAGTGTTTGGGCTTGTCCAAATTGTACCAGCACCGCTTTTTGAGCCTCCTCTAGCTGGAGTGGATATCCAACCCGAAGCAGTAAGTTCTGTTTCGAGGGTGATTTTATCGATTCCACTGACAAGGAAATTAAGAACATCTGTGACAGTTAGGATGTTACCTGATGACATAGTTCATGGAAATTGGATTTTGGGTGCGGGAATACTGAGAGATCGATCGCCCTTCATGATTATAAAACGGGCGAGATCCCTTCTGAATTATTAGAAAGGGATCTCGATCTTTTTTGACCGCAGATGGACGCAGATTAACGCGGATGCAAGAAGGGCGATCGATCAAGGACTAATGGAAACAACATCCCCAGCATCATTAATCCGAACTGCGGAACCTGCTGGTAGCGACGATATCATAGTGCTAACTTGTCTCATCAAAGGTACAAGATGGTCTGGTCTCGTACTGCTAGAATCTAAGACCACAATTCTAATAACACGATTTGCTAGATTTTGTTGATAGGGAAGATTTTTATCAGCCGTGATAAAAACATCAAAAGGATGATTCTCCGATCGATCCAGAATTTCCCTGTCTTTTAGCCCTCTCCACCCCATGTCATACACATTGCTGATTGAATGACCCTTGTCTAAGAAAGGCTGCTTGATTTTTTGACTCAACAGATTTTCATCAAGCAGTATAAGCATTTGAATGATTTTCTAGCGAGAGCATCATCTTAGTGAGATTTTCTAGCACTTTAATTGCCTGACTTTCTAGGTAAGGAAAATCATTAATAAATTCTGCGAAACCGCTTTCACCTTCCAGGTAGTCAAAAAAAGTCTTTAAAGGGACGCGGCTGCCGACAAATACGGGGACACCGCTCATAATTTCTGGATCGCGGTGAATAATTCCTTTTCTTTGCAGTAATTCTTCTATTTTCACGGGCTTTACTCCTTTATATCAAAAGAAGTGGGCAAGTGTAGCTGTAACTTATAGGTAATCGTATCATAAATTCAGCAGAAGCGAGATCCCTTCTGGATTATTAGAAAGGGATCTCGATCTTTTTTTAACCGCAGATGGACGCAGATTAACGCAGATGCAGGAAGGGATCTCGCCCTTCCCAATTTTTGATTACAAAATTACAGGTTGTGTGAGGCTTGACAAATAATGGCAAAATCTGCCATAATAAGATAACGAGTTAAATGAGGTAAGTAATACACGTGACAAGCATGAATATTTCTCTACCTGACTCAATGCGAACTTATATAGAAGCACAGGTAGCTCAAGGTGGTTATAGTACAGCTAGCGAGTATTTTCGTGAGTTAATTCGCCAAGACCAAAAACGCAAAGCTTCAGAACGTTTGGAAGCGATGTTATTAGAGGGTTTGGAATCGGGAAATCCTACGGCGATGACGGAGGAAAATTGGATGGAGATTCGTCAAGCTGTGCGATCGCGTATTTCCCAGAATCAGGGGTTGCAGGAAGAAAAATGACCTCGATCCAAAAACGTCCGCAAGTTATCCGCGATTTAATTGAATTAGCAACTTACATTGCGGAAGATAATATGGATGCTTCCGATCGCTTTCTTGTCGCGGCGGAAGCAACCTTTAAACAATTGGCACAAACGCCGAAAATGGGAAAACGCTGTCAATTTGCTCATCCGAATTTAATCGATGTGCGACAACAAGCTATTAAAGGTTTTAGAAGATATCTGATTTTCTACCGTCTCATAGACTCAGAGGTATAAATTTTGCGCGTGATTCACGGAGCACGGGACATCGAAGATATTTTTGATAATGTTGATGAGAATGAATAAATCTTTACTCTTGAGGTGGGAAGTTGAAGAGCGAGCTCCCTTCTGAATTATTAGAAAGGGATCTCGATATTCCCCATTTTCTGAAAAATAGGGGTCATGCTGCTTCCAATTGCAACCGACGTTCTACTCGTTCGTATTCATCTTCTAGCAACCAAAGTTTAGCTTCTTGATAATCTGAACTGGAAAATACAATCTGATAATTTTGAGCAGGATCGTAGACACAGCTATTACCTGAACCATCACCGAGTAAAATTAGGACGTAAGGTGGTGAAGCTGTCGGATCTACCCATAATTCTGTGAATTCCCAGTTATCGGCTAGGTTTAGTTCTGGGGATGACATGATAACTACTGACTGTTGAGATGTATTTGTAACCGTTTTTGTTTAACTTGTCGATGATCTTCGTCTAATTTAGCAATAACTTCTTCTAATTTACAACCTAGTTCTTCCATTTCCAAGCGACTGCGACGTAAGTTTGCAAGGAGTCGTAAATCGACATCTGGAGGTGGCATATATCCTGGTTCGTTCATCATAATCTCCACTCAATTTTAATTTCTTCAATGCTGCGTTCCCATGCTGGAAGTCTGGCTTGGGTATAAGTAATTACTTCTGTCATCAAGCTTAGCATATCAGAACTTGCTATGGGTTGTGCATTAGCCAAGCGTCGTTGCAATAGAGAAAATTGGGAAAACCGCTCATCTGCTTGCTGTGCTACATTTTTTAGCTGATCTAAATAGTCAATTGTTCTGTCGGTTTCTCCAAATTGCTCAAAGAGAGTGTATTCAGCTTTTGTAGCATCATCGATAATATCCAATAATTGCCGTTTTAAGCGATCGATGGTTTCGGCAATTTCGATGGGCAGTTTTGCCATGTCTACTTGTGTGAGATGTACGCTATAGATTTTAGACTAACAGCGTACCAGAAATCACTAATATAGGTTGGATTTTGCGTATTTCTGTTTTTTGTTAGTTGAATGCAAAATAAGGGCGATCGCCCTTATGAATTATTAGAAAGGGATCTCGCTCTTTTTTAACCGCAGATGGACGCAGATTAACGCGGATGCAAGAAGGGCGATCGCTCTTTTGATGAATTATGGGCGATCGCACCCTATTTCCTTTAGGGAGATTCTACCAGTTCTGATTCCTGAAGACGTTGCGATAATAGGCAATCTTCAAAGCTGAAAGCTTCTGAGTCTAGAAAACTAGCGATCGCCATTTCGATCGCAGCTTCCAGAGAACATTCTAGCTGCGTTGCTTTTTCCATCAGGGCGACTTTCACATAGTCCGGCAAATGGGTCATCAGCGAATGAATAGCGGATGGTGGCAAGTGTTGGATGTTGAGGGTATGATTCATTGTTCTCTGGGAATTTTAACGTTGTAGGGAGGATTTGTAGCTTGAAGGATGAGGGTTTCTAATTCATAAAACCTCATGGGATGTGTGGAAACTTAGTCGCTTCAGCGCTGAGAGGAAACAAGACTCAAGCGACTAAAGTCGCCGTGGATATCCTCCATGAACCGTAAGTTTTGAATTGACAATCTTTAGGAATTGCATTTTGAGTTAATCGCTTACCTGTGATTAGATTGTGCAAGCTAATTGTTTTTCGGCTTGGGTCTTTTTTGGTTGGTGATTCTTGCCAACCACCCACATAACAAAACCCGAGCTTAGGATGTTTTACTACTGAACCGCGCTTAAATCCGGCGCTAATTGTTCCACCATATCTAGACCTAATATGTCCAGCCGAGTGCTGTAATCGGTGCAACTGACGGCGATGAAACTCTAGTGGGATCACCTCAATTAGCTGTATATTGTCTGGCTTTTTATGCCCACCTACAAACCAGTTTGCTAGCACCCAAGAGTCAACACAATGTGCTTCAAACTTGTTAGATAGCTTGTTTTTAGATTTTTTCAACCCCAGCTTCTGACGCCCAGAATAAGTATCGTTGCCTGTCCTCGTTTCTAAGTTAGCAAGTTTTTCTAGCTCGCAATAGAACCACTTTTTACCAACTTCTAATGGGCTAAACATTACATTCCACTTTTTTGCACCTTTCCAGGTTTTTGCTTTTATGTCTTCAACCACAAAAGTAGATACAGGGAACATCAGCGTCAACCACTTGCAAATACGTAGTTTCCATTGCCATCTAGCTTTAGTCGATGGCGGTAATTTTTGTTGATTTACCAGTCGGTTTTTCCGGTTTTGACGGCACGGAGTATTGCGAAATCTTCTGGCACGTCGCATATTGCGCCTAACTTATACATGGTCTTTTACCCAATCAACCGCGTGAGCTTGGATGTTTAGGTAAGTGTATGCTTTTGACTTTACTGTATAACCTTCACGTTTGCTTCCTGGGTCAATTCCAACAGCAACTGGTTGAATATTTCTCCTCGATGGTTCTTGATTTAATCGAACACAAAAAACTCCTTTTTTAAAAAATGGTGTAGCCTTGCCTGATTTAATCCAACCTCTTGCCCTACTTGGGGTGGTTGGCATCAGAGGATAGTTATTTTGGTCAACTACTGGTACGAACATTTGATCGTAAATCTCCTATTGCTAGAAGTGTGTATATCCCTTCGCCACTGACTGTCAGAGAGGTTGAAAACTAGGGAGGCATTCTTAACGTCTATCGAGCTACCACGCTCAGACAGTTCAGTTAATGGCTAGACACTGTTTTAGTCCCACATTTGAAAGGCGGTTAGTCTTTCTCTTGCAAGCCCAGTGGCTTCAGCCCTGGGTCAGTGACATGATAACCCTGGTTTTTGCCATTGGTTGAGGGTAACGAAGGCGATCCTCACATCATCAGGATCGTAGCGAGCGAGCCAGCCCCAGAGAAAGGCTTTGTGACCGCCTCGCAGTCGATCGCGGAGGTTCTTGGCTTTGCCGATGTAGAGCAATCCTTGAATGCGATGTCGAAAGGCGTATAAACCAACTTTACCAGGAATTGTGTCGAAGTCGTGGCTGAGGGGATGGCACTGATCGAAGGGGGTAAAGGCGAGAGTGTCGAGAATTTGGCGGGCTTCTTGCTGGATGGGGTTGGTCATGGAAATTGGGAGATGGAAGCGGTTATTCCATCCTACAAGTAGAAGCGATCGCCCTTTTAACAAAAAACCGATCGCGAATTCATTCCAAATAGCGATCGCCTTTCTGGATTATCCTGAGAAAGGCGATCGATCTTCCCCATTTTCTGAAAAATAGGGGTCATGCTGCTTCCAATTGCAACCGACGTTCTACTCGTTCGTATTCATCTTCTAGCAACCAAAGTTTAGCTTCTTCATAATCTGAACTGGAAAATACAATCTGATAATTTTGAGCAGGATCGTAGACACAGCTATTACCTGAACCATCACCGAGTAAAATTAGAACGTAAGGTGGTGAGGCTGTCGGATCTACCCATAATTCTGTGAATTCCCAGTTATCGGCTAGGTTTAGTTCTGGGGATGACATGGTATTTATCTCCTTTGATTTTAATTTCTCCATATTTAAGTGGTATTTTACTATTGTTGCTGTCAAGTCTGTAGCCAATGGGGTCAGCAAAATATAGACCATAACGATCGTGACCGCGAATTATGCCTATAAACTCTCCATTGGCAATAATAGCTTCAGCTACCATTTCCATTGTAGCTCGATCGTTAAAGACATGAACGCTACCTTCTTGTTTGAGTAGCTTTTGCATTTGAGGAGTGTCGGGTAGATGTTTAGCAACGTGTTTGGTGTCGATGCTTAGTTCGCGGTTGATTCCGGTCATAAATTGAGCGGATATAAAACATATTGATTATGTCATAATTTAGGCTTTCTTACTAAAAGATATACAAGATCACAGCAGGATCATTGTATGAGGAGCGATCGCCCTTCTGAATTATTAGAAAGGGCGATCGCTCTTTTTTGACCGCAGATGGACGCAGATTAACGCGGATGCAAGAAGGGCGATCGCTATTTTCGGATAGGGGGAAAAGGGCGATCGACTTCTCGGTCAGAGGATAAAATCAGCGGTTTCTCAATTCCCAAAATGATTTGATGGGATTAAGTGTTGCATTCCTGACAGTATTTTGATTGGAACTTTGAGAAGAGAGGTAGTTGGGGCCTGCTTGAACCTCAAGGTGCAAGTGCTTGAGAGAGCCTACACGACCGATTATCTGCCCAGCTTCTATCCTTCCTGAAGGAACAGACACACTGCCAAGATGACCATATATCCAAAGTTTACCGTCATCAGATCGAACACCAATGAAGTAGTTGCCTGATGTCTCTTGTATTCCTCGAACAATAGTTCCTCCCACAGGAACTTTAACCGTCTCTTCGATTGGGGTACTCATATCAATGCCAGAGTGCCATTTTCCTATCCCTTGACGATAGCCTGGATCGAGGAGGTAGCCTGCCGTTACTGGGACTCGTCTTCCAAAAATTGTATTGGACAGTTCGGTGTAAATTTGCTCAATGGAATCTAGTGTTAGATAACGCTCATCTCTGTAATCTGGCCAGCCGTAATCAAATCGAGTATTATCAGCAGTTTCTTGATTCCATCGGTCATTTGTTAATGATGAAAGCTCGGGATAGTAATTTCCTGAAGAAATCGGTGGCAAAACTTCCTTCCAAGACAAGTCAAATAAAGCGTCACCCGTGTTTTCAAACATATAGGCAACAACTTTGTACGTTCCAGTTTTTTTCGGAATGAAATCAATAGTCTGGGAACTATAAGCATTCATCCATTGATTGTCAGGAGTGATAGGTTCTTTCGTTCCATCCTGATACCGAGCATATAGCTGATACCCATCATCCGCACGGACTGTAAATTTGTAAGTTTGATTCGCCTTAAAATCAGCCTCTGTAACGCCTTTCATCACAAACTTATCATTCGGAAAACGCGGGTCATTGTGATTAGGACTGCCTTTACCCCAATTCCATGCTCCATCTTGGAGAGTGCCTTTTGTGCCATCAGGACGAGTATTAGAACCAGCACTGACACGACCAATGTATTCTAAGCCGTTTCCTGCTGTAGTTGCAGTCTGAATATCGGGAGAGGGTTGAGTAGTTTGGCCTTGATCCCACTTATAAACCTCTAGTTGCCATTCTTTGGAAATGTCGTTAATCTTATCTTGGAACACTTCCTCAACTTTGGCATCAATTCGGGCTGATCCAGTCCCATCGTAGAGTTTAAACATTAGCTGATATTTGCCTGACTGTGGCACAGTGAATAACACAGTTTTTGACGGCTCTTCATAACTGCGATTGCGCCAATCCGTATTATCTGTAAACGTTGGATCGACTAGAATATCTTTTGGTTCTATCCATTGACCTGTTGTGAGATTCTTTAAATTGAAGGCGCTACCATCATCAGATTTAGTCGTTAACTTGTAAGTTTTACCAGATTCTAAAGGTACTTCAGTTGATGCCAACATTCCAAAATTATCCGCTTGAACTTTGCCCGTGTTAGTAGGACTATTCAAGCCAAAATCCACATTTAATTTTGCCTTAACGGGCCATTGAGCAGCTTGAGAACCTAAATCTTTCACATCAACACGACTAGGAATGTCAGCAAAAACTCCTTTTTGACCATCTTTTCGGTCAAGATTAAAGTTGATATCTCCTGCATTACTTGGAGTGCGGTTGATAAATTCTGCCTTCCAGTTCTGAGGCGAAACAAAATTAGCAGTAGGTTGGGATGAAGGGGCAGTTACATTCGGTTTACCATTCCCAACTAAGTAAGCTACAGCAGTTTTTCCATTGTAGATAATGTAGCCATCGGCAAAATTTTGTTGAATCACTCCATTGCCTAATGAAATAGCATTGTTCAAAGGCTTTCCTAACCAACTGGTTTCACCACCCATACTATTATATTTCTTGCCAATCTCTCCTTGAACTACAATGCTAATTGGTGGCGGATTCTGAGTGTCAGCCGGAGGCTGAATAATTTGACGTGGCAGAGTAATCGTGTCATTGAGTTCTTGTACCTCCCCACTTAAACCCGTAAAATTCAAAACCATCTCATAAGGGTCTATAGTAGCTTGATTTCCCTTATTCACTACCACGTAGTAATTACCAGGGCTTAAGGGAGTTGAAGCGAATAGCCCGTCATATAATAATGCCGGGTTATAGCTGAGAGTAGATATCGCAGTTCCATTGCTGTTGTAGAGAATTGTATTACTGTCATACAATGCCGCATTTCCTTGAGGAAATTTTAGAGAAAATTGAAAGTTGGGAACCGTTTGATTGACCGTAAACTCGAAACGATCCGAAGAATTAGAACTATCTAACCATCCTACATACTTGATCCGTCCCGAACCAGAAGTATTTAAAGTTTGCGCCTCTCGTTCCGCAGGAGTAACTTGTCCTTCTAAACCCCAAGTTGTCGGATTCGAGAAAGGTGTCGGAATATAAGCTTGCGGTGCTGTTTCCTTCGCCACTTGCACAGCTTTATTCAAATTCACCACCCCAAAACCCGTTTCCTGATCCCATCCGGGCTCCTTCAAATCGATCGCACTTCCAGTCAAAATATCAATGATTTGAGTAGGATTCAAATCCGGGTTACTTTCCCAAACCTTAGATGCCATCCCCGCAGCAATCGCCGCCGATGCCGAAGTACCCGCCATCTGACCAATATCATCGCCAACTGTCGATAAAGTCGGATTCTCGATCGCACCTCCGGGCACTAAAATATCCAAACCATAGCCATAGCTGGAATAATCCGATCGCCCAAATCCATCAGACGAACCAACCGTGAGAATATTCTCAAACTCTTGCGAAGATTGACCCAAAACAGACATCACACCGCCGTCATTTCCCGCCGCTACAACTAACAGCACTCCACTCTGCCGCGCATTTTCTAAAGCTGCCCGTTCTCGGGGTGTAAACTCGTAACGAGTGGTAATGCTGCCGTCAGCATTCTTTTGAGTTAAATCGAGGGGTAAAAGGGCGATCGCATTCTTTTTCTTTTGTGCCTTCGCCTCACCCACAAAATCAGTTAAAGCTAAATCCCATTCCCCAGAACCAATTGCCCGACTTAGATAAACATTCGCCTTATCGTTATAGCCATCAATGCCTTTATCGTTGCCTTGAATTGCACTCACCAAACCCCAGCTAAATGTGCCGTGTTCGTTACCTTCTCCCGCAGCAAACAACGGATTGCTGTCTTTGTCAATACGATCGCGCCCCAACGTCACTTGAGAGTAATCCAAATCGGGATTGTTCGGCGCAAACCCAGTATCGATGATGCCGATAAATGCGCGTTTTTCTGGCGGCGGAATAATCGGTAAATCGGGTTCAACAGGTGATTCCGGGGCGATCGGCTGTGGCATATCCTCGATCGCAGGCGGTTCTACAGGCAATTTTGATTCGATCGGGGGTGCAAGGGCGATCGGGCGTTCTACAGGGAATTTTTGCTCAATTGGTGGAATTGTCGCCACTGGCGGAATTGTCTCAACTGGCGGAATTGTTGCAGCAGGCGGTTCCACAGTCACTGGCGGAATTGTCTCAACTGGCGGAATTGTTGCAGCAGGCGGTTCCACAGCCACTGGCGGAGTTGTCTTAACTGGCGGAATTGTTGCAGCAGGCGGTTCCACAGTCACTGGCGGAGTTGTTGGTACAGGCGGAATTGTTGCAGCAGGCGGAGTTGTCTCAACTGGCGGCGTTACAGCAACCGGCGGTTCTGGCACCGGCTGCTTTGATGCGACATAATCGATGAGTTTTTTGCCGCCATCAAGTTTAGTCCAATCTTTATTCGGATCGATCACTTTGTCGATCGACACTGCCTTGCCCGTCGCACCTGTTAAATTGAAAACCAAATCGTTGTAATCTTTATCAGAACCCTGATCGACGCGCTGATCTTCCATCGCAAAAGCCTTACCTTTGCCAGTGACATCTGCTATTTGACCGGACAAAAAAGCATCATCTGGATTCAAGCTAGATAAGGACAGCAGCGGGCGTTTGTCACCCCCAGCACCGGGATTGTTAAACACATCTTGCACCGTACCGTTCGGCACCAGCATCACCGCAAAAGCTTCTCCCGGTTTCATGAAAAATGTTTTCGGCCCGCTGTACTGTCCTCCGTTATAATTGTCTTCTCCTAAACTGCCGTTAAATAGCGGATTTGCACCTTCTATGGGGTCAGAAATTACGACGTGACCGAATAAAGAATTGCTCAAAGCTCGTCTTGCTGATTCTTTGATAAAGTCCTCGGAACTAGGATCGAAATCCTCCATTCCCTGCACGCTGAAAACGGCAACTTCACCTTGATAATTGCCGCCGTCGTGCAGCCAGTCAAAGCCAACTTGACCGGTTGAATCGGTTGTGAAGAAACCGGATGTAACGCCTAAACCTGTCAGCGGGTCAACTTTGCCGTCTGGTGTTAAACTAACTTGATAATTTGTATCGCGCGCTGGGGCAGAAATTTTGAGTGCATAATTTGTTGCGCCCAAGTTATCGATGCTAAATGTTCCTGAATTTGTGCCGTCGGTGGCGATGTCTTTGACGACTTTTCCCTGAGTGTCGAGAAGCTGCATCCCGATACCGGAACTAAATCCTTCAGCCGTAACTCGAAAGCTGCCTGGATTTAGCCGATCGAAACGATAGGTGTCTGTGGGGTCAGTTTTACCCGCGAAGTCGATCGAGATATAGTTGTCGCTTAGATTGCCGATAGAAGTAGTAGACATTTTACACCTTGATTAATTCGATAAATTTGGGCTGATATGTATCTATCTGAAGTGCGTCGGAGTTTTTATGCGTTTTGTAATATAACTTCACACAGGGTCTGGGTTAAACTCGCTGAAATTTCCGCCGCTATCTATCTGGAGTGCGTCGGAGTTTTTATGCAAAGTTTCTGTTTTTGTAATATAACTTTACACAAAGGCTGCGATCGCCCGTAGCACGAGGCACTGTGGCAATTTTATTTTGGCCCTATAAAATTTACACCGCTCAATTTTCTAGATCCCTTGCACAGTGGCGTAGTTTTTGATACTCATTTATTTAGTCAAATTTTGTTTGATTCACAAGAATAATATTATTTTTCATAAACCAGCACATCAGCAATATGTCTAGAACGTCTAGGCCAATTGGCTTATTTCTAAATATATGTAGTTGTATTGAACCCAAAAAAGAGGAACAAGCGATCGCTCGTCCCCTTTTTACCGAAAATATACAATTTAAATCAAGCACAGCTTAAGTAACGGAGCATCTCTGTTTTGCATTAATGGGCGATCGCCCGCTGAATAAAAAATGTTTTTTGCCAACAAGCCCCAGATGATCCCGCTGGGAAAGACGCTGCGGGCGGCACCGCAGACAATCAGCAATCTGCTGTCACCTCAGAGTTTTTTTGAGCAATTTGTCTGGCTATTTCTTGCACTTTGGTAAATCCCTTCCTTTTCCAAAAAGAGTTAATAGTCTGTGTATTGATATTCAACTGTCGGGCGATGGCGGACATTTTTTGGGGCGACTCCTCCAAGAACAGTTTTTGCACGATCGACTGACAGTTGCAGTCGGGACGGTTGCGAGGATGGCAGTTGCGAAGTTTTTTGTCGGGATCGCGATCGATGTATTGTGCGATCGCCCTTGCCAAAGCTTGGTTTTTTTCGCGATCGATCCGTTCAATCTCCGCCTCCAAACCATCCAAACACTCAATCTCGTATCTGCGATTTTCTAAATACTCTAAGCAACCATTTTTTTGGTTTTTTTTGGCATATAAATCTATAATTCGATACCTGAGATGACCGTTGATCCAATAAGTGAGACTGTCTTGAATAGGAGAACGTCGAGGTTCAAACTCGTGAAGGTTACTGTCTAACCATTCCCAAGTTTTATTCAGCGCTTCCCAATAATAGGGATGAGCAACTTTTGACAGTTTGGGTAAGAGTTGCAGTTGCCGCAATAACCGATTGAGCAATTTTCGACGCTGCGGGCTATCCAGCGATTCCGAGCAAATTCCTAAAATTAGCCTGCATAACAATTCGTCTTGAGGAGTGCGATCGGAATATCGTTGAAGTACCAATTTCAATTTATCTACGTGCTTCATCATCGCCCTCCTCAAAGAAGTGTATGCAAGTCGAAATCAATAAAAAATCTGGCAACAAACTCGTCTTGGGTCAGTTTTTTGACTTACCCACTAAAATAAAGGATTAAATTAGCCCAAGCAAATTTGCACAAGGTGGCTGAAAACTTGCTATAATCGCGTTTACCAGCTTGGGAAAACAAAAACCTCGGGATTCCCAAGGTTTTTTCAACAATTTTCGGGACTTGCTCATGGGGAATAATAGTCGTCGGAACCTTACCTGGAAAAAAGGTAAAGATGCTGCAAAAATATTAATTGAGGCGTTGTACTCCTTCACTGATGCGGATTTGGAAACAATTAATCCCTATGACAGCCTCAAAAAAATTATTGATAGCCGTTGGCAAGGAACTAACCTGTGGGTGAAACAAACAAGGTTGCAGGATCTGGTTTATCTGACACAGAAATACGGCAAATCTTTAGAGAAAGAGCAAATCCGCAATGCCCTTCTTTGCTTAGAAAGATTGAAAATTATGGAAGATCAGCGGGAGGTAACGAGCGCCAAAACAAAGACAGGCTCGGACAAGTGGAGTTTTTTATTGAAGTTTCCGAATCCAATCAAGGAAGAAAATTTGGAGTGGCTGTTTGGTAAAGGAGACAAACAAGGAGAATGGGAGCGTCGCAGACTAAAACTGCCCGATGTTCCCGAATTGAGCGAAATTCAAGATGCAGAAACTTCTCTCAATTTGGAGATAGTAGCAAACAATCGGGGGTCGAGATTCAAAGAAGCGGGGGAATTAGTGGCAGCTAGGAAACAATTTGATATAGCTATTAAAATCAACCCTGATAATGCAGCAAGTTATTACAATATGGCATTGATGTACGAAGAAGCCGGAAATGTCGATCGGGCGATCGAACATTATCAGCAAGCGGCATTCCGGGGTTTTGCTGCTGCTTACTGCAATTTAGCCCGTTTGTTCATCATTGAATATAAAGATTTGCCGAAAGCTGTTCAAAAAATCGGGTACGGTTTAAAGCTGGTTGAAACGGAGAAAGTTGAGGATGACAAAATAGTCAAAGCAGCTTTGTTAATTTACCTGGCTTTGGCTTGGAAGGAACAAGGACGTTTTGAAGAAGCTTTGGAAATGCTGCAAAAGTCTGTTAAACTAGATAGCGATCGCGGTTTAACCTATGGCATCATGGCAGAGGTGCAAGAAAATCTCGGCAATCGTGCAGAAGCTTTGGAAGCGTGGAAAAACTGTCTCGAATACGGTAATTCCGCTGAGCGAGATGAAGATTTTTACATTGGTAAAGCACGTCAGCGTCTCAAGTAAGCGGGATTTAGGGGAAAGTGCGATCGCCCTTTCCCCAGATTTTTGCTAGGAATCAAGGACAGGGGTATTCGTTACCATGTCTGTCAATACAAATTCGGGTTAGATTATTCGTGGCTGACTGAAGCTCTATCCGAGCGATTGAAGCGCCTGAAACTGCTGCTAGTACCAATGTGGTGTTGCTAAGTGCGATCGAGCCAATCAAAAGGGGTGAAATCAATACTTTGCAATTCATACTCTTGTCTCCAAGCTAACTAGATTTATGCTCGTCAGCTTATAAAGACAGCCATATGACAATCAATGTGACTTAATTTATGACAAAAATATGACTCCTGAAGAACTGAAAGAAAAAGCCGGAAAAAATTGGAATTTAGACCAACTATTGTCAGCTTTAAATCAAGCGAAAATGGCTGTTTTGATGGCAGAGGATGTAATTACCTGCTACCGAACTTTAACGCGGGAAGAAGTCAAGTATTTATATGGGATTCTAGATCGTAAAAATCCAGCAGAGATAGCGCAAATCTACGACAAAAATCCTAACAACGTCAGAAATCAACTAACTCGTTTATATCGTTATATCAAGAAACTGCTTAACTATAGTGAAGTACAAGACATTCGATCTATCAATATTCCTGATGAACTAGCTAATAGAAATTTCAGAATAAACCCACTTGAGCAACCAAGAGAAACCGATCGGGTTTGGTGGCGCATTACGATCGAGCTTGACAATCCAGACAACTTGCAATTACAAGCAATTGTCAACCGCCTCGGCTCGGTTCTAGAAAAACCTTTGATAGTACAAAAAATAGACCAAGGCAGTACATTGCTGGTTTTTGAAAGCGATCGCTCCGAATACGATCGCATAGAAGCACTTTACAGATCGGATCGCCTCGGCGAATTATTAAAAGTCACCGTTAGCGATTTAGGGCAAATTCCGCAGGATTCGCTGCTAATTTATGTGAGACAAATGTATGAAAGTATCTTCGGTGAAGGCTATCAGCCAGTAGCCTTGATATTGACTCGCAATCAACGCAACCGATCGCGAGGGCCGAACCCAGAAAACTCAGAATCTGTAGCAAGAGCAAAACAAATTAATTTTGGTACAAATCAATCGGTTAATTTGACGGTTGAACTCACACCAAAAGACGAAGAAAGTGACACTAAAATATGGATCGATCCATGCGGCGAGGCAGTTTACCTGCCAGTTGGTTTACAAATAACAGTCTTAGATGAATTTGGAGATGCGGTTCCTCAGTTGCAAAAACAAACTGGCACTACAGATAACGCTGTTTTACTAACCTTTAGCCTCGCTCCTGGAGAACAATTTAGTGTTAAACTCCTTCTAGGAGATGCCAGCGTCACAGAAACTTTTTAAGAATTAAAAATTCTCGCGCCACCTATGAAAAAACAAGTCATCCTCACCATCATGGAAGGAAGTTTTGAGCAAGGATTTCCGGTTAACGTAGAAATTCGAGAAGATGTAACGCCATTTAGCTTAATCTGGGGAAATGTTGGCAGACTGCCAGCCCTAGGCGATATTGAAATTCTTGATTCCTTGAAGGATTGGCAGTCAAATTTTTCCAGGAAGAATGATGGCTGCACATCGCGCATCAAAGTTCAAGGGGAAGGAACGAAAGTATTTAACGAACAAGCGGCAGAAAACCTGGCATCCAACATCAATCAATGGCTGAGTTCCAGCGAAAAATCCTGGAGACAAATACTGGATGGATTGCAGCAGCACTTGCAGCCAAACGATGAAATTCGAGTTATTTTGCAAACAGACGATGCTAACTTGCGGAGACTACCTTGGCCGGCATGGAATTTCTTTTCTGAAACTTATGATTATTCGGAAATTTCTTTAAGTACCTTAACTGTTAAACCGCCAAGCTTTAAAAAATCTGACTGTCGGAAATCAGCGGTAAGAATTTTAGCCGTATTTGGCAAAAATGACGGAATTGATATTAGCTTTGACCGTCAAGTGTTGGATAGTTTAGCCGAACGCGGTGCTGCAATTACACCTTTAAATAAGCCCAATAAATCCACATTGCTGGAATGTTTGCGGGACGAACAAGGGTGGCACATTTTCTTTTTTGCCGGTCACAGTTCAACCCTGCCCGACGGTCAAATTGGTGAGTTTGAGATCGGCGATGCTGAGAGTATAAGTATTGACGATTTAAAAAATGCCATGAAAATTGCGATCGCCCAAGGGTTGCAGTTAGCAATTTTCAACTCCTGCGACGGCTTGGGGATAGCCAACCAGCTAGCCAAATTGTACTTGCCTCAAAGTATTGTCATGCGGGAAGTAGTAGCAGACGAAGCCGCACAGAATTTTTTGCAGAATTTCCTCACCGCATTTGCCAATAACCAATCTTTGTACGCATCAGTACGAGAAGCGAGACGAAAGTTGGAAGATGCGAAAAATAAACTATTTCCTGGTATTAGCTGGCTGCCCGTAATTTGTCAAAACCCCGCTGTGGAACCGCTAATCTGGAAACAGTTGCTCAATTGGAAATGCCTGCACACTCTCAAAGGTCATGCAGATATTGTTAATTCCGTCGCCATTAGTCCCAATCAAAACATTATTGCCAGCGGCAGTTTGGACAAAACCATCAAACTTTGGAACCTTTGTACAGGAGAATTACTCCACACCTTCACCGGACATAGTAGTGGGGTAATTGATGTTGCTTTCAGCCCCGACGGAAAAACCCTTGCCAGTGCCAGCAACCACGAATTTTTTGATGGCAGTATCAAGTTGTGGGATGTAGCAAACAAGCAATTTAAACAAAGTCTGGGAAATACCTTGTTAGCCCTGCGGACAAGCTGTTTAGCTTTCAGTCCAGACGAACAAACCCTAGCAAACGGTCACATTGGTACTACACTGATGGGTGGTACAATTGATATCTGGAATCTGAAAAGAAGTAGAATAGAAAAAACTCTCTGGGGACACGTTTGGGAAGTTAATTGCCTAGCCTTTAGCAAAGACGGGCGCATTTTAGTTAGCGGCGGTTTAGATGGTGCAGTTAAAATCTGGAATTGGCATAGAAAAGAGTTGCTGCACACTCTCATTCGACCAGTAGATTTTTTCGGTGCCGTAGCCTCTTGGTTCGATTCTTCTGTTGGGATAATTTGGTGTGTGGCGATTAGCCCGGACGGTAAAACAGTCGCCGCTAGCGGTTCCCAACAGCCAATTCAACTTTGGAATACTGAAAATGGGAGGCTGCTGCGTACTTTTACAGAACACTCAGATAGTGTTTATACTCTTGCCTTTAGCCCCGATGGTGAAACTCTTGCCAGCGGGGGTGCTGACAACACGATTCGGATTTGGAATTTTCACACAGGAGAGTTGTTGGAAACTCTGGAACATCTCGGCCCAGTCCAGTCTGTTGTTTTTAGTTATGATGGCAAAACTTTGGTCAGCGGGAGTGCCGATGCTACTGTCAAAATTTGGCGCGTTCCTGTTTAAGTCAGGACTTACCCACTCTGACAAAGAAACCGGGTTTTTTACCAGATAATTACTAATATCGCTTTTTGAACAGGCAAGATGCCTGTTTTACAATAATTATTGAAGATGTCTCTTAAAAAATCTCCCCAACAGTCATCCCCTAATTACTAATATCACTTTTTGAACAGGCAAGATGCCTGTTTTACAAAAATTATTGAAGATGTCTCTTAAAAAATCTCCCCAGCAATCATCCCCGCCAATATCACAAACCCCACCCAAACATTTTGGCGGAAAATTTGACCGTAAACGGGATTCGGAATATCCGCTTTTCGCAATTCACTATACTGCAAAAGCCACAGAATCGCTGCCGCACAAATTGCGATCCAAAAACCAATATGCAAATGCAAATTAATTCCCATTGCTGCTAACAAACCCACTGTCCCAACAAAGAAAAAACCCACAGCATTAGCCGCATAATTCCCGAAAAATATCGCACTAGAATTAACACCCAAACGCAAATCATCTTCTCTGTCGCTCATCGCATAAACTGTATCAAATCCCATCGTCCAAAACACGACTGCCCCCCACAGCAGCCAAGTCGCTAATTCTAGTTTTTCAACGGCGGCGCTCCAACTAATTAAAACTGCAAATCCCCACGCAATTGATAACACTAATTGCGGGACTGGAAAGAATCTTTTTGCTAGGGGATAGCAGATAATTACTGGTACGGCGGCGACACACAGCCAGAAGCTTAAGGGATTGAGATAAAAGGCGAGAATGGCGGCGCAAGCAAAGGAAATTAAGGCAACTCCGATGCCAGTTTGCACTTTCAGGGCGCGGGATGCTAGGGGGCGCGATCGCGTTCTTTCTACTTCGGGATCGATATCGCGATCCCACAAGTCGTTGATGACGCATCCCGCCGCACTGGTGGCTAAGGTTCCTAACACTATTACGCCAACTAATGCCGAGGGCGGTTTCCCGTCTGCTGCTAAAAACACGGCCCAGAGGGCTGGAATCATTAAAATAAGCCTTCCTGCTGGTTTGTCCCATCTCAAAAGCCGGATGATAGTAAGTAGTGTAGATTCGGTTGGGCGATCGGACTGAGTAACCATTTTAATTCTAGATTTTAGATTTTTAACATTTAATCTTATCAAATTTTAGGCAAAATCACTTACTATAACAACCGCCAAGATGCTTGGGACACTTCGACTCAACGGCTCAGTGACTGCTGGGCGCGGGCCTATGGCCTAATTCCCGATTTTTGCCGATCGAATATCGCGCCTAACTGGATTTATGAAATAATTATAAATATCTGTCAACCCCGAGACACTCCAATGGTTAATTCAATTGCTTCTACGGAATCAAATCGCATTATTGCTGCCATTGATATGGGTACTAACTCGTTTCACATGGTGGTGGCGCGGATCGATCCAAAATTGCCCGCCTTTGCGATTATTGCTAGAGAAAAAGATACGGTACGGTTGGGCGATTCGGAGGCTAAAACAGGCTGCTTGAAGTCTGAGGTTATGGAAAGGGCGATCGCCACTCTGAGCCGTTTTCTAGATATTGCTAAAACTTCCAATGCCGAACAAGTAATCGCTGTAGCTACCAGTGCCGTTCGAGAAGCCCCCAACGGGCGGGATTTTCTCAAACGAGTTGCTGACGAATTAGACTTGAATGTTAGTTTAATTTCCGGTCAGGAAGAGGCGCGCAGAATTTATCTCGGCGTACTTTCTGGTATGGAATTCAACAATCAATCCCAGGTAATTATTGACATTGGGGGCGGTTCTACCGAATTAATTTTAGGAGATAGTTCTGAGCCGCGCTGTCTCACCAGTACCAAAATCGGTGCTGTACGATTAACAGGAGAATTTGTCAAAACTGACCCGATTAGCCGGGAAGAATTTGCCTATTTGCAAGCTTATATTCGGATTTCCCTCGAAAGACCGATCGACGAATTGCGATCGCACTTCAAGGCTGGCGAAACTCTGCGTTTAATTGGTACTGCTGGAACCATCGAAACTCTAGCTGCCATTAACGCTCGCGAAAATTTTGGAAGTGTTCCGAGTCCCCTGACGGGCTATGAATTAAGTTTAAAGGATTTGCGCGATTTAGTCAACCGCTTTCGCAAACTTTCTTATGCCGAAAGACTGGCAATTCCGGGAATGTCGGACAAGCGGGCGGAAATTATTCTCGCCGGCGCTTTGATTTTGCAGGAAGCGATGATACTATTAGGAATGGAATCGCTCACTGTGTGCGATCGATCTCTGAGAGAAGGCGTCATTGTTGACTGGATGCTGAGTCACGGTTTAATAGAAAACCGCTTGCGCTATCAAGGTTCAATCCGCCAGCGCAGCATTGGGCTGATGGCCGACAAATATCAAGTCAATACAGAAGAAAGCGAAAGAACCGCAGAATTTTCCCTCAAATTGTTCGACCAAACCCAAGGAATGTTGCACAATTGGGGAACCGAAGAACGGGAGTTGCTGTGGGCCGCCGCGATTCTGCACAACTGCGGTTTGTACATCAGTCATTCAGCGCACCACAAACATTCTTACTATTTAATTCGCAATGGTGAGTTATTGGGATATACTGAAACTGAGATTGAAGTAATCGCCAATTTAGCTCGCTACCACCGTAAAAGTCCTCCGAAAAAGAAACATGAAAATTTCGTAAATCTGCCCAAGAAATACCGGGAAGTCGTGAGTAAACTCCATCCTTTTTTGCGGTTAGCTGTGGCTTTAGACAGGAGGCAAATTGGCGCGATTGCTGATTTTAAATGCGAACACCGCCCAGAAATTCGAGAGTTTCATATGCGGCTGCAACCGCTCGATTCCGGAGACGATTGCGCTCTGGAAATGTGGAGTTTGGATTATAAAAAACCGTGTTTTGAAGATGAGTACAATCTCAAATTAGTGGCAACTTTGGAGCCGACTGTGGTTGCAGTTTAAATAGCAAGCAGTAAAATCAGGGTAGGGTGCGTCAGGCGAAAACTATCTGTCTGTCGTCAAAAGATTCAGGCCTGACGCACCCTACAATAACCAACCCTAGGGTGCGTCAGCCGCAGATTATCTGTTGATCCTTAATAATTTTTACTGACGCACCCTACAATAACTAACGCACCCTACAATAAATTATGCGTAGGGTGCCTCAGCCGAAAAAATCAGCAATGTCAGAAAAGATTCAGTCCTGACGCACCAGACTAACTACAATAAATTATGCGTAGGGTGCCTCAGGCGAAAAAATCAGCAATGTCAGAAAAGATTCAGTCCAGACGCACCAGACAATAACTAACGACTACTAACTCAAGATTATGTCGAAGTACCGGAGATCCACCATACCAGGAGCAACCTACTTTTTCACCCAAGTCACTTATCAGAGAATTCCTTGGCTGTGTAGAGATATTGCTCGCGAATCTTTAAGAAAATCACTGAGGCGAGTCCAGCTACTTTACCCATTTTCAATTGATGCAATTGTTTTATTGCCAAATCACATACATTGTATTTGGACACTACCAAAGGGCGATCGCGATTATGCAACTCGCTGGCGATTCATTAAAACCTTTGTCACCTATGAATGCGCTGATAAATTAGGAATTAAAGCCAAAATTAGCAAATCTAGACAAAAACGGAAAGAAAGAAATCTTTGGCAGCGCAGATTTTGGGAACATTTAATTAGAGATGAAACAGACTATGCTAATCATTGCAATTATATTCATTACAATCCAGTCAAACATGGTTTATGCCAGTCCCCCAAAGATTGGCAATATTCTAGCTTCCATCGATTTGTTGCCGAAAGCATTTATCCTGAAGATTGGGGCTCAAATGACATCCCATATATTCCGGCAGATATTGGTCACGAGTAATGAGTCCGTAGGGTGCGTCAGCCGCAGATGATCTGTTGCTCCTTAACAATTTTTACTGACGCACCCTACCATAACTAACCCTAGGGTGCGTCAGCCGCAGATGATCTGTTTATCCTTAACAATTTTTACTGACGCACCCTACCATAACTAACCCTAGGGTGCGTCAGCCGCAGATGATCTGTTGCTCCTTAACAATTTTTACTGACGCACCCTACCATAACTAAAATATTAAGAGCGATCGCCAATTGCAAGATAAAATCAAACAATGTCAAATCCTTTGCTTTCCCTCAACTACGAACCCGCCCTCGAATCCCTCGGTGGCGACTACTTTGATGAAGTCCCGGCGGCAGATTTTCCGCAGCACATACTCCGCTTTCGCAACGACCAATTATTGCCGACATTGGGTTTAGATCCCGCACAAGTAACCGACCAACATTTCATCGAAGCATTCGGCAAATTTCACTGTGTCCGTCCCTTTCTCGCACTCCGCTACCACGGCTATCAATTCAACGAATACAACCCGAATTTAGGCGACGGTAGAGGCTTTTTGTACGGTCAAGTTCGGGGTACTGACGGCAGACTTTATGACTTCGGTACTAAAGGTTCCGGCCGCACTCCTTACTCGCGGCACGCTGATGGTAGACTCACTCTCAAAGGGGGAGTTCGCGAAGTTTTAGCCGCCGAAGCTTTGCACCGATTGGGAGTTCGGACATCTCGCTGTTTTAGTTTAGTTGAAACGGGCGATGCTTTGTGGCGGGGCGACGAACCTTCTCCGACGCGATCGTCCGTAATGGTGCGTTTCAGTCACTCTCACATTCGGTTTGGCACTTTTGAAAGACTGCATTATATCCGACGCCCGGATTTAACTAAAAAACTTTTAGATTTTGTAATTGAATATTACTATCCTGAATTGCATTTAGCAGCAAGCAATGCGGCTGTTGCGCCTGCGGAAAAGTATGCGCTATTTTATGCAGAATTAGTCAACCGTGTAGCCGAATTAGTCGCTCAGTGGATGGCGGCAGGTTTTTGCCATGCGGTGCTGAATACTGATAATATGTCGATTACGGGAGAAAGTTTTGATTACGGGCCTTTTGCTTTTATCCCAACTTACAAGCCGGAATTTACAGCAGCTTATTTCGACCATTACGGTCTTTATTGTTACGGGAATCAACCGTTTATTTGCAAGGGGAATTTAGAAAAGCTCCAGCAACCGCTAGCAGCGGCGATTCCTCAAGCTGATATGGATGCTGGTTTGGCAAAGTTTGGCGATTATTATAATGCAGCTTACCGCAAGTTGATGCTGAATAGATTGGGATTTGAGGATTTGCCAGAAGCTGATGGCGATGAGCTTTTGAAGCTGACAATTAAGATGCTGGCGGAGTCTCAAGTAGATTATCACGATTTCTTTTGGGAATTGCGCCGACAGTTCGATCGCACTTGGCGAGATGATGTCAATCAAATTTTTAGCGAGGCGGAACCTGCGGATTTGTTAGCACATTGGCGGCAGTTTTATTGTCACGTTTTGCAAAGTTTGTCGGCGGACGATATGGATGAGATGGCCCAGAGGTTGCGCCAGCACAATCCCGAACAATCGCTGTTGAGGCCGACGATTGAGGCTGTTTGGGAACCCATCGCCCTTGAGGATAATTGGCAACCGTTTTATGATTTGGTTGAGCGAATTCAAAATTCTTAAAGGGAATTGGGCGAGCGCGAAGCGGAGGGATGGGGCATGGGGCATTGTTGACTGTTGACTGTTAGCTGTTATTTGTTATTGGCAATTGAGAATTGGAAATTGGAAATTGGAAATTCGTAACAAACAACAAATAACCAATAACCAATAACCAATAACAAACAACTAATGACTAATGACTAATGACTGATGATTATTTTAGTTTTTCAATTTCAAATTGTGCGTCTTTGTAACCGCCGGTAAGTCCTTGATCGAGAAAAATTTTGCCCGCTTTTTCAAAGTCGCTAATTGCTCCTGCTTTGTCTCCCAAGGAGCGGCGAACCATTCCTCTACCGTAGTAAGCTGCTGCATAATTCGGATTGAGCCGAATTGCTTGTACGTAATCGCCGATCGCACTATTGTAATTATTTAACTGTTGGTAAACCTTCGCCCGATTGGCGTAAGCTTCTGCATCGTTGGGATTGAGGCCGATTGCTGCGGTAAAATCGGCGATCGCCCCCTGGGCATCTCCCCCTGCGTTACGAGCCAAACCGCGATTGCTCAAAGCATTATAATTGTTCGGATTTATTGTCACCGCTTGAGTGCAATCGGCAATTGCTTTCGGATAATCCTTCAAATTTAAATAAGCAATGCAGCGATTGTTGTAAGGAATCCCATCTTCCTCGCTCAGCGAAATAGCCTGAGTGCAATCGTCAATTGCCGCTTGATGCGCTCCCAAATTCAACTGCGTGCTGCAACGATTAGCGTAAGCATCTCCACTCTTGGGATCGATCGCAATTACCTGAGAATAATCCGCCAAAGCTCCCTGATAATCTCCTAGGTGAAAGCGAGCTCTCCCCCGACTGTAAAAAGCATCAACATTTTGATCGTCGAGTTTAATTGCTTCAGTATAATCTCCAATCGCCCCCTGCAAATCTGCGTTACCAGCGCGAGCCAACCCCCGCGAATGATAAGCTTTAACAAGCTTTGGCTGCAGCCGAATTACTTCAGTAAAATCCTGAATTGCCATTTTGTAATCTTGCAGTTCTAAATATGTAACTCCTCTTTCATAATATGTCTCAACATCGTTGGGCTGTAGATTCAGTACCTGAGTGTAATCCTCAATCGCCCCGCGCTTGTCGTTAAAATCGTTACGGGCTAGCCCCCGGTTAAAATAAGCCTTAAAATTTTTAGGATCGAGAGCGATCGCCCGAGAATAATCGGCAATTGCTTCTTGATATTTTTTTAAATCGTAATTAGCATTCCCCCGCCGATAAAAGCTATCAGGATTGTTAGGATTTAATTTAATTGATCTATTAAAAGCCTCCAAAGCTGCCGCCGCATCTTGATTGCGAGATTTTTCTACTCCCAGTTCGTAATATTCCTTAGCTTTAGTTGGATTCGGGCGGCTGCAATAATTAAACATAAATACCAGAGCGATCGCCCCCAATCCAGCCAAGATCGCCCACCAAAACCGACTTCCCAAACGTGACGCAAAACTATGAGCAAAGAGTAAACTAGGAGCCATACTTTTCTTTTGAGCCGTATGAGGCTCTTGGCGGTGCGTCAGCTTGCCGAGAGCTGCCAAAACTTCGTCAGCCGATTGATAGCGTTTGCCAAATTGGTGACATACCATTTTGTCAATGATATTTGCCAGTCCCGGAGAACATTGAGATCGGTTTCGCCAAACAATTTCCCCCGTGTGAGAAGGATTCGGATCTTGCAATTTTGGCAAATCGGTACCGGGCAAACCCGTGATAGCTTGGATCGCCATCATCCCTACTGCATAAAGATCGCTGCTAAATTGGGGGTTGCCTTGAAATTGTTCGATCGGCATATAAGCCGGAGTTCCCGTCGCAATGGTACGCGGAAATTCTGTATCATACTCGGTAACGTGATTGGCAACTTCTTTAACCGAGCCGAAGTCAATTAAAACTAATTTACCGTCTGGTTTGCGGCGGATTAAGTTGGAGGGATTAACATCGCGGTGAATCACTCCTTGAGAGTGTACGAATGCGAGCAGTTGTAACACTTCTTCCAACAAAGACACTACTCGTTCTTCCCGCCAAGGTTGACCCGCCATAATTTCCCGATTTAGGGCGTGTCCGGGAATAAACTCTTCCACCAAATAAAATTGATTTCCTTCTTCAAAATAAGCGAGCAAAAATGGAATCTGATTGTGTTTTCCCAGTTTTTCTAATATTTCTGCTTCTTGTTTAAATAAGCGGTAAGCTGTTTTGAGGACTGAGGAAGTGTTGCTGGGAGGGCGCAGTTGTTTGACTACACATTGAGGGTGGCCGGGACGGCGAGTATCGACAGCTAAATAAGTTTGTCCGAAAGCTCCTGAACTTAGAATTTGCACTACGCGATAGCGCCTGTCTAAAAGTTGACCAACCATGTTCATATCGATAATTGGGAATGGGTAATGGGGAATGGGCAATGGGGAATGGGGAAGTTTTAATTTTGGCTTCTTGCTTCTTCCTTCAGGTTTTTTCATTTTTTATAATGGCTGATGACTGATGACTGCTCGCTGATGATTAATAGTTTATTTAGGGTCGTTCATTTGTGCTTGTGCGTTTTGGTAACCATCGGCTCTTCCTTGTTCTAGAAACAGCGTTGCAGCTTTCTGAAAATCTTCGATCGCCCCAGCCGGATCTTTGAGTTGGCGGCGGACGAGGCCTCGGCTGTAAAAAGCACTAGCATTGTTGGGGTTGAGCCGTAGCGACTGAGCGAAATCTTCAACCGCTAAAGGGTAATTTTTTTGTTCGGAGTAGAGGGTAGCGCGATTGCTGTAAGCTACGGAATCGCTGGGATTGAGCCGAATTGCTTGAGTAAAATCTTCCACAGCCCCGAGTTTGTCTCCCGAAGCCTCGCGAGCTAAGCCTCGATTGCTGTATGCTTTGGGATTGTTGGCGTTAAGTCCGATCGCCAAACTGCAATCTTCACCGGCCTTTTGAAATTGTTTTAAATTCAGATAAGCAATGCAGCGGTTGTTGTAAGCTGCTTCATCTTTGGGATCGAGGCGAATTGCTCGGCTACAATCTTCAATCGCTTTGTCGTAGGTTGCCAAATTTAAGTAAGCGCTGCACCGATTGGTATAAGCATCGGCTTGTTCTGGTTCCAATTCGATCGCCTTACTATAATCTTCCATCGCTCCTTGATAATCTGCCAAATTAAACCGCGATCGACCGCGACTGTAGTAAACGCTAGCTTGTTCGGGGCTAATTTGAATCGCTTGGGTAAAATCTGCCATTGCTCCGGTTTTGTCGCCTGATGCCGATCGAGCTAAACCCCGATTGCTGTAAGCTGTAGCATCCTTGGGATTGAGCCGAATTGCTTGAGTGTAGTCTTCAATTGCCAGGGGGTAGTCTGCCAAATCGTAGTAAGCTAAACCCCGCTGATAGTAGGCATCGCCGTCGCTAGGGCTCAGCCGCAATACTTGGGTAAAATCCTCCGCAGCCCCCCGCTTGTCGCCGGTTTCGAGGCGCGCCAGACCTCGATTGTAGATGGCTTTGGCGTGGCTGGGATTGACTTTAATTGCTTCGGTGTAATCCTGTATTGCTTGGTCGGTTGCGCCCGTGTCGTAGCGAGCGTTAGCGCGCTTGTAGAAAGTTTCGGCATCGCTGGCATTCAGGGCGATGGCTTGGGTATAATCGGCGATCGCGCCTGTTTTGTCACCTTGCTGCGCCTTTCCAACGCCGCGGACGAACAATTCTTTTGCCCTCGCCGGACTTTGACTCTGCCAAAAGTAAACGATCCCTGCTGTCAAAATTAAGGCCCCGGCCGTTGCAGCCAACAGCAGCAGTCTGGTTTGGCGCTGTCTCGGCTGTTTACTCAAGGCGTCAGTGATGATGGTGACCGGCGAAGGAACAGCCTCGAATTCTACGGCAATTTGTTTGATGTCTGCCAAAACTTCGGCTGCTTCCTGATAGCGTTCTTCGCAGTCGGAGTGCACCATGCGATCGATCGTATCTGCTAGAGCCGCCGAACAATTTGCCCGGTTGCGCCAGGAAATTTCTGTGTTGTTTTTTCTCAGGGCACTGAGTTCCTCGGGCGAAAGTCCCGTCACTGCAAGCTGGGCGATCGTACCTAGAGCGTAGATGTCGCTATTGTAACGGGGGTTGCCTTCCAATTGTTCGATCGGCACGTATAGCGACCGCACCCCCAACTTTTCTTTTTTTCCCAAAGACGATTTAACAGAGTTCGGCGAAGTTTGCGCCAGCAGCAAATCACAATTAGCCACTTCCGGGTTAATTTCTTTGTCTAGGCTAAAGTCAACCAACACAAATTTCCCGTCTGACTCGCGCCTAATAGTTCTGTCTGGTTGAATTTTGCGGTGAATGAAGCCCTGGGAGTGAATCAACACCAAAATTTCTAATATGGATGATAGCAGAGGAATTACTTCATCTTCTGCCCAAGCTTCACCCGGGATCAGTTCTTGACTTAAAGGCGAGCCGGCAATAAATTCTTGAATTAAGTATAAACTTTGATTTTCCTCAAAATACGCCAATAATTCGGGGATTTTGTCGTATTTACCCAATTCTTCAATTATTTCTGCGTTTCTTTGAAATATAACTTTGACTAATTCTGGAGTTTGCGAACTTGTGCCGGCAAGCCGCATTTCTCTAACCGTGCATTGCGGATACCCGGGACGGTGAGTATCTGCTGCTAAATAAGTGTTTCCCACCTCACTTGAGTCTGTGACTTTAATGATGCGGTAACGTCTGTCGAGAAGTTGACCAATCATGCTCTGCCCTCTACCCTGTTAATGTTCGATTATCGCATGAAATCAGGATAGCCAAAACTTTTGGCTAAGTAATTTAAGTTCGATCGCGCCCCGACAGGGGGTCAACGGGCGATCGTATTCTGCAAGATTCGCTAACGGATTAGCGATCGGGCGTCAAGGGCGACGGCCGCCCTCTTCTAATATCTTGGCAAAAACTCGCTGAAATTGTTTATCCTGTTAATGAGATATGTATAATTTAACAACCTGGTCGCAGATTGACTAACACAAACTTACAACTGGTTGAATCCTTAATTCAAGTTATCCCGTCTCTCGAAGTCGGCGAGGAATTAAGCGCCGGAAAAATTTTAAAAAATATTCCCTACCCTTCAAGTCAGCAACTCGTGCCGCTTCTCCTAAAGGGCCGTAGTTTTGATTTCTTGAATTACAAACGAGATATTTATATCCTAATACACGATTGTTAAAATTGTTTATTCCCCCTCTCATCCCCCTCTCATCCCCCGATCCCTCCGGCAGTAGGGGTTGACGCCAGATAAACTTTTTGTCCTCCCTTTTTTTAATGGGAGTATGCAGCAAAAATCCGGCAGGATCTGCCCGTTTTGCACCGTATTGATTTATACCCTCGAACACCGAGAAGCAATTGCCTGATACTCAAAAACAGGAAATTGAGACAACTTTTCAATCTGTGAACAATAAAAATGTCAGAATCACTAACCAAAGGAGGAACGATCGCAGCGATCGCCACCGCCATAGTTCCCCAACAAGGCAGCGTCGGCATTGTACGAGTTTCCGGTTCCGCAGCCTTAAAAATTGCCGAAACTCTGTTTCGCAGTCCAGGAAAGCAAATTTGGGACTCTCACCGCATTATTTACGGCCACATCCGCCACCCCAAAACTCAAGAATTAGTCGATGAAGCTTTGCTGTTAATTATGAAAGCGCCTCGTTCATTCACTCGCGAAGATGTAGTGGAATTTCACTGTCACGGCGGCATTATTGCAGTCCAACAAGTCTTGCAGTTGTGTTTGGAAAGCGGGGCGAGATTGGCACAGCCGGGAGAGTTTTCCCTGCGAGCTTTTTTAAACGGGAGGCTCGATTTAACTCAGGCTGAAAGCATTTCAGATTTGGTAGGAGCCAAATCTCCGGCTGCTGCACAAAGTGCTTTGGCGGGGTTGCAAGGAAAATTAGCTCAGCCGATTCGCAAATTAAGAACAACTTGTTTGGACTTGCTGGCAGAAATTGAGGCGAGAATTGATTTTGAGGAAGATTTGCCGCCTTTAGATGAAGCTAAAACTTGCTTGGAAATAAATCATGTTTTGGCGGACTTGTCAACAATTTTGGCGACGGCGGATCGCGGAGAATTGTTGAGAAGTGGTTTGAAAGTGGCGATAGTGGGTCGCCCGAATGTGGGAAAGTCGAGTTTGTTGAATGCGTGGAGTAAGAGCGATCGGGCGATCGTCACAGATTTGCCCGGAACGACCCGGGATGTGGTAGAATCGCAGCTAGTTGTGGGCGGCATTCCGGTGCAAGTGCTCGATACTGCCGGAATTCGAGAAACCGAAGACAAGGTAGAAAAAATTGGCGTAGAGCGATCGCGCGCCGCAGCAAAACAAGCCGATTTAGTATTATTGACAATAGACGCAGAATCTGGTTGGACAGAAGGCGATTGGGAAATTCACGAACAAGTAAAACACCGCCAACTAATTATAATCATCAACAAAATCGACCTAGTAAAAACAATCCCCGAACTACCTTTTTCCTCGAAAATTTACCCTACAGTCACCGCATCCGCCGCCCTAGAACGAGGCATAGAAGACTTAGAAACAGCCATCTTAGACGCCGTCAGCCGGGGAAATTTGCAAGCCGCAAACTCCGATTTAGCAATCAACCAGCGGCAAGCAGCAGCCTTAACCAGAGCCAAAATTTCTCTGGAACAGTGCACGGATACTATTAGCAACAAATTGCCCTTAGATTTTTGGACAATAGATTTGCGCGGTGCAATTCAAGCATTGGGAGAAGTTACGGGGGAAGAAGTAACAGAATCAGTGTTGGATAGAATTTTTAGTAGATTTTGCATTGGGAAATAGCAATGGGAAAAAGAGTAAATTGAATAGGTAAGCTGTCTCGCATTTAAGTTGTATTTTTAGGGCGCACCCGACACCCCACAATAATTTCACTCCTTGTGGAAATGGTGCAAGATGTTAATTTCATCAAACTTGACTGTAAAATTTAGATGCGCCTAGACTCAGTGAAGCCATACTACTGACAAATAACAACTAACAACTGACTAATCCTCACGATCGCGGTCTTCCAAGAGTTGTAATATAAAGCACGGCCTCGCTCGCAGGAATACCGAGAACGTCATTGACGCGATCGTCAAAAAAGCCCGCAATACCGCTGACACCCAAACGCAGTTGAATCGCTGCTAAATTCAACCGCTGGCCCAAATGACCCGCGTCCATGTGCAAATATCGGTAAACTCGATCGCCATATTTTGCTACAGCCCTGTTCAAATCCGCCGTGTGAAACAACAGCGCCCCCGCATCTCTGCCCAAATCTTGCCCCAAACACAAAAAATGCAGATCCCTGCGGAAATTTTTAAACCGAATTTGCCGCAATTCTTGAGCTTTCGGAGCGTAATAATAACAGCCTTCTTCCAACCCGTTCACGCCCGAAACCGCAATAAAAGTCTCGATTAAACTCAGATCGAAATAATCCGGATAACCGTCTAATCCTTGGTCGATATAGTGCTGCGGCTGGTAAGTAAAATCCAGCAAGGCTAGCAGTTCGCCAAAGCTCAAAGAAGCACCTGTATAAGCACGAGTAGAACGCCTTTTGAGCATAGTGGTTTCTAAAGTTTCCAGGTTGACTCCCCAAGGAATTGAAGGAGTTACCGTAGAAACTTTAGTACAAAATGGAAAGTTGTATTTATCCTCTAAATCACCTTCATTTTCATCAAATTTCCAGCCATCCGCAGCGGTGGGATCTGATTCTAACTGTGTCGCTTTGTGGAGGTGTCCCAACAGTTGACCCTCCGAAAATTTCGGGTAATCTGTCGTCGTTTTTCCCGGCAAAGCTGTTTTAAATTTGGGTAAATTTTGGTCGATATCTAGCAAGTCGGCTAACGCAACTACACAAATCCCTCCTTCTTGCTCCGAGTCGATGTACAGTAATTCATTGATAGCTGCGTCGGCGAATCCTCCAATCAAGTGAGGTCGGTAATCGTTGATGGCGCAAGCTAACTCGATATTACTCAATAAATGACCTGTGTCGAGGAAAATCCTGCGGTATGCTCGGTCTTCGTAACGCCAAGAAGAACGGAAGAAAACAGTGGTAATGGCGATCGCCAGTTGAGTATTTTCTAGCGCCGGCGAGCCGAAACAAGCAGCTTGGAGCGCCGACCAAACTTGACTGTCCCAAAAATGAACAAGTGAATGAGTTCTGCACTGATAATTGTAGAGTCCGGCAGGCAAATGCGGTGTGCCGCGGGAGATTAAATAAACCTCGGCTGGGTAGAGCCCGCCCGCCGACGGTGCCGCACGCAAATACAAATAGCTCTCATCTACCGTCTGCACCTTCGCCGTCAACCCGTAGCTGCACAGCAACAAGCTCGACAAGCGGTGCCACCAACCGGCATCAGCCGCGCTGTCGCGATCGTCCGAGGGGTCTTTTAGATAAGGCTTAAGGTCAAAATACGCCCCAATTTTATATTCTTTGAACGGCACTGGCTGCTCTGTCCAATCTAGCTGTCTGCTTTTGGCAGCAATGGTTTCAGGGTCGTATTTCGTCTGTTGGTGGTAGTGTTCAGCAATGGAAACAGGAAGTTCTGGCATATTTCAGTAGAGGATTGGCTGTGGTTTCTTTATCGATCTTGACATTACTGACGGCTTACTGACCGAGCAAGGCAGAAATTTACAAATATAAAAAAAATCTTAGAAAAAATGCGCTCGCTGTTACACAAGCTTAACATGAGAAAATGCTTAGGTATAAATACGCAAATGCGATCGTCATTAATTATTATTCTAGATTGGCTGCAATAGCTGTCCTCATAAAAAGATGAAAATGCAAAAGCTAAGCGCTGAGCAATTGCTCGGTCAGTATGCTGAAGGCAAGCGAAATTTTGACGCAGTTGACCTCAGTGAAAATAATTTATTTCAAGCAGATTTGGCAGAAATAAACCTTTCTGGTAGCGTTTTGAGGCAAGCTTATTTGCCCTACGGAAATCTGAGTCAAGCCAATCTTTACAAAACACAGTTGCAGGATGCTGAATTGGGCGACATTCAACTTTATCAAGCAAACTTATCGGAAGCTAATTTGTCAGGAGCAAATTTATCTAGAGCAAATTTGCGCCACGCAAATTTGCAAGGTGCTAATTTGCAAAAAGCTAATTTACAAGGTGCGGATTTGTACAATGCCGATTTGAGCAATGCCGATTTGAGCAATGCCGATTTGAGCAGAGCTAATTTGGAGAAAGCAAAGTTAACTAAAGCTCAATTAGCTGGCTGCAACTTATTTCGATCGCGCTTGGCTGATTTGTCGGAAGCTGAGTGCGATCGCACTACCATCAGCCCCGAAGGATATTGACGACTCGCAGCGCCGCAGTTGGGCGATCGGCTAGTGCCCGCCGCACAGCTATCCCTCTTCAGCAACCGCCATTTTAAAATATTCTTAACATCTCTCGACACCGCTGAAAAAGTGAGTTACAGTTGTATATAACCTATGGAAATATCTAATTTTGGTAAAACATATTTTTTCCGAGTGCGAGCATAAGAACTTTTGAGGTGCTGGCGAGTCTTGCAAGCACCTCAAAAGTTCTGAATTTCAGCCCCAAATTGAGATGCTACCGCACTTATAGCGGCACAATATTAATAATAACTCCTGGAAAACCGGGTAAATTTTATGAATTACCCCGACCAAAAAGCCCGAGAACTCCGGCACAAAAAACAAGAAATGCGGAAGCGCCAACAAGAGTTTTTGCTCAGCGAATTAGCAGCAGAAATCGACCGTTCAGTGCCAGCATATCTAACCAGCAACTACGACGAAGAACAAGATAGCAAACCTAACAGTCAAATCAAACAGCGTCGCCGAAAGATATTAGCCGCCGCTCAATTTACAGGCATTGTTATTACTGTTGTAATTACAGTTCGCATCGCATCTTGGTTAGCAACTGCACTGATAGTTGGGGTAATTGCTTTGATTGCTTACAAAAGCTTTTTTGCCGAAGAAGATTGACCGAAAAATACCAAAACATAAAAACCTGGGAAAAACTATGCTGTTGCGGCATTTAAACTGCATATTCTCCGCAGGCGGGACACCCTACTCATTGTTTAATTTTTTTTGATATAGAATTAAATGCCGCAACAGCTTAAAATCGAATAAACCGCGAAGGCGAAGCCGAACGCGCTCTTAGGAATGAGAATTAAATAACTTGCAATCTTTATTGTTCTTGTG